>JBAYVG010000065.1:0-16855 GCA_041674785.1 Rhodocyclaceae bacterium | reverse complement strand
GGCGACAACGTCGGTGTGCTGCTGCGCGGCACCAAGCGTGAAGACGTCGAGCGTGGCCAGGTGCTGGCCAAGCCGGGTTCGATCACCCCGCACACCCACTTCACGGGCGAAGTCTATGTCCTGTCGAAGGACGAAGGCGGTCGTCACACCCCGTTCTTCAACAACTACCGTCCGCAGTTCTACTTCCGTACGACCGACGTGACGGGCGCTATCGCCCTGCCGGAAGGTACCGAAATGGTCATGCCGGGCGACAACATCCAGATGACGGTCAAGCTGATTGCCCCGATCGCAATGGAAGACGGTCTGCGCTTCGCCATCCGTGAAGGCGGTCGTACCGTCGGCGCCGGTGTCGTGGCAAAGATCATCGAGTAATAAAGGTTTTGCGGAGCATCCTTCGGGGTGTTCCGCAGTCTCTGCTGCAGGGGCGTAGCTCAATTGGCAGAGCGTCGGTCTCCAAAACCGAAGGTTGGGGGTTCGAGGCCCTCCGCCCCTGCCACTAACGAATAGATCGCGATAGAAATGGCCGACAAGATCAAGTTTGCGCTGGCGCTGGTTCTCCTTGCTGCCGGCGTGGTTGGCTTTTACCTGCTCAGCGAGCAGGCAATGATCCTGCGTGTGCTTTCAGTGCTCGCGGGTGTTGGCGCTTCCGTGGCGGTGGCCTGGTTCACAGAACCGGGGCAGCGCTTTTTTGTCTTTGCCCGCGAAGCGGTTGCCGAGACGAAGAAGGTGGTCTGGCCTTCGCGCAAGGAAACGATGCAGACGACGGGGATGGTGTTCGCCTTTGTCGTCGTCATGGCGGTTTTTCTCTGGCTGACTGACAAGAGCCTGGAATGGGTGTTCTACGACTTGATCCTGGGCTGGAGGAAATCATGAGCAAGCGCTGGTATGTCGTTCACGCCTATTCGGGCTTCGAGAAAAGTGTTCAGCGTGCACTGACCGAGCGCGTTGCGCGGTCGGGTATGGAAGATTGCTTTGGCCGCATTCTGGTGCCGGTTGAAGAAGTCGTTGAGCTCAAAGGTGGTCAGAAGAGTATCTCTGAGCGCAAGTTCTTCCCCGGTTACGTGCTGGTGGAAATGGACATGAATGACGACACTTGGCACCTCGTCAAGAGCACGCCGAAGGTTACCGGCTTTGTCGGTGGCACGTCGACCAAGCCGACACCGATTTCCGAGAAGGAAGTCGACAAGATCATGCAGCAAATGCAGGAAGGGGTGGAGAAGCCCCGGCCGAAGGTGCTGTTCGAGGTTGGTGAAATGGTTCGCGTCAAGGAGGGGCCGTTTACCGACTTCCACGGCTCAGTGGAAGACGTGAATTACGATAAGAACAAGTTGCGTGTGTCGGTAACGATCTTTGGTCGTTCGACACCGGTGGAGCTGGAATTCGCGCAGGTCGAAAAGGCCTGACGCGTAGCCCTTCGCAGTAAAAGATTCGGGGGTTTTTTGTCTGCCCCCGCCCGCTAGGGCGAATCAGGCAAAAGAGGAGCGTTAGTAGCGGTGGCTGAAAGGCCGGTGAACGCGCGTTACAACTCACGATTCAGGAGCCAACATGGCAAAGAAAATCGTCGGCTATATCAAGCTGCAAGTGCCGGCGGGCAAGGCTAATCCCTCGCCCCCGATCGGTCCCGCTCTCGGTCAGCGCGGCCTCAACATCATGGAATTCTGCAAGGCCTTCAACGCCCAGACGCAAGGCGTCGAGCCGGGTCTGCCGATTCCTGTGGTGATCACCGCCTTCGCGGACAAGTCCTTCACGTTCATCATGAAGACGCCGCCGGCAACCATCCTTATCAAGAAGGCTGTCGGCTTGAAGTCCGGCTCGGCTCGTCCGCATACCGACAAGGTTGGCAAGCTGACCCGCGCCCAGTGCGAAGAGATCGCCAAGGCAAAAATGCCTGATCTGACTGCAGCCGATCTCGATGCAGCTGTCCGTACCATCGCCGGCTCTGCCCGCTCGATGGGCGTTACCGTGGAGGGTCTCTAACATGGCTAAGCTTTCCAAGCGCCAAAAGGCGCTGCAGGGCCAGGTCGACCGTAACAAACTCTACGCCGTTGCTGATGCACTGACGCTGGCAAAGAGTGCTGCTACTGCCAAATTTGACGAGTCGATCGATGTGGCCGTCAATCTCGGCATCGATGCGCGCAAATCGGACCAGCTGGTTCGTGGCTCCGTTGTGCTGCCGGCCGGCACCGGCAAGACTGTTCGCGTGGCCGTGTTTGCTCAAGGCGAAAAGGCCGAGGCGGCACGGGCTGCCGGCGCTGACGTCGTTGGTTTCGACGACCTTGCTGCCGAAGTTAAGGCGGGCAATCTGAATTTTGACATCGTCGTGGCGACACCAGATGCGATGAAAATCGTCGGTCAGCTCGGTCAGATCCTCGGCCCGCGTGGCCTGATGCCGAACCCGAAGGTGGGGACGGTGACCATGGATGTGACGACCGCCGTCAAGAATGCCAAGGCAGGTCAGGTCCAGTATCGCACTGACAAGGGCGGTATCGTGCATAGCACAATTGGCCGTGCTTCGTTCCCGGTTGAGAATCTGGAGCAGAACCTGCGTGCGCTGCTTGATGCGCTGCAAAAGGCCAAGCCGGCTGCCGCCAAGGGTCAGTACCTGCGCAAGGTTGCCGTGTCCAGCACCATGGGCCCGGGTGTGCGCATCGACCAAGCTTCGCTGGCTACGCAGTAATAGAACTATCCCCGGACCGAGTACTTTATCGGCCCGGGATTTGACTTTGAGCTGTTGCCGCGAATGCATCTCGATTCGGGTGGCAGATCGTCAAAGACCGCAGGTGTAAGTGCATGTTGGTACTTACTTAAGCGTAAGGCCTGCGCAGACGGTGTACTCAGAACAGGAATTTTTGCCGCACTTTGGTGCGGTTTTGCTCCTGATCCAGGTCGCCGTGGGTGCGGCGGGATTTTCCCGTCGTGTGTGGACTTGAAAGGAGAAAGGACCTATGGGTCTCAATCTTGACGACAAAAAGGCCGTAGTGGCCGAGGTGTCGGCACAGGTAGCTGGTGCGCAGACGATGGTTGTCGCCGAATACCGTGGCATTGAAGTGGGTGATCTCACCAAGCTGCGGAAAAAGGCGCGCGAGTCGGGCGTGTACCTGCGTGTGCTGAAGAACACCCTCGTGCGTCGTGCCGTTGCGGACACCCCGTTCGCCGGCCTCGCCGAGCAAATGGTCGGCCCCCTGATCTACGCAATTTCTGTTGATGCCGTGGCTGCTGCCAAGGTGCTGACTGATTTTGCCAAGGGTAACGACAAGCTGGTTCTGAAGGCAGGCGTCTATAGCGGCGATCTGCTCGACAAGGCCGGCGTTCAGGCACTTGCTTCTATTCCCAGCCGCGAGGAACTTCTCGCCAAGCTGCTCGGCGTCATGCAGGCGCCGGTTTCGGGCTTTGCCGGAGCGCTTGCCGCCCTGGCCAAGAAGCGCGAGGAAGAGGGCGCTGCTGCCTGATCTGGTCTCTGACCGCAACGACATAGTACGCAAATACACGCAAGAAATTGATTTAGGAGCTTATTCAAATGGCTATTAGCAAAGAAGACATCCTCGAAGCCGTTGCTGGTATGACGGTCATGGAACTGAATGACATGGTCAAGGCCTTCGAAGAGAAGTTTGGCGTTTCTGCCGCTTCCCTCGCTGTTGCTGCCCCGGGTGCCGGTGCTGCCGCTGCTGTCGAAGAGCAGACTGATTTCTCCGTCATTCTGAATGCCGCTGGTGACAAGAAGGTTGAAGTCATCAAGGTTGTTCGTGCCGCCACTGGCCTCGGCCTCAAGGAAGCCAAGGACCTCGTTGATGGTGCTCCGAAGCCCGTCAAGGAAGGCATTCCGAAGGCTGATGCCGATGCACTCAAGAAGCAACTTGAGGACGCAGGCGCCAAGGTCGAAATCAAGTAATTTCGGCTGCGAAATGCTGGGCTGGTGGCAGATTTGCCGCCAGCCCTTTTGTGCTTTTCTGGAAGCGGGATGGGCGGATCCCCGAAGTCTTCGCCGCTAGCAAGCAAACGAAAGTGCTGAAACACAGGTGCCGTATTTTCGTTTATTTGTTATTTGTCGTACCCGGATCGGGACTTTTGCCCGTTCGGGAACCCTAGGAATTATTGCCCATTAAGCTCGGAGCAAACATGACCTACTCCTATACCGAGAAAAAACGCATCCGGAAAAGTTTCGCCAAGCGCGCCAGTGTGCTTGACGTGCCTTTCCTGCTGGCGACGCAGCTCGACTCCTACACCGCTTTTCTTCAGGCAGCGGTGCCGGCGGCGACGCGCCATGGCCAGGGACTTCAGGCGGCGTTTGCCTCGATTTTTCCGATTTCCAGCCATAGTGGCAATGCACGTCTTGAGTTTGTCAGCTATCAGCTGGCCGAACCGACCTTCGACGTCAAAGAGTGTCAGCAGCGTGGCCTGACCTTCGCCTCAGCGCTACGCGCCAAGGTTCGCCTGATCATCATGGATCGCGAAGCCCCGGATACAGTCAAGGAAGTCAAGGAGCAGGAAGTTTACATGGGTGAAATACCGCTCATGACGACGACCGGATCCTTCGTCATCAACGGTACCGAACGCGTTATCGTTAGCCAGCTCCACCGTTCGCCAGGCGTGTTCTTCGAACACGACCGTGGCAAGACGCATTCTTCAGGCAAGCTGCTGTTCTCGGCGCGTGTGATTCCTTATCGTGGTTCTTGGCTCGACTTCGAGTTCGACCCGAAGGACATCCTCTTCTTCCGCGTCGACCGTCGCCGCAAGATGCCGGTGACGACGCTGCTGAAGGCTATCGGCCTGACGCCGGAACAGATTCTGCGCACCTTCTTCGACTTCGACACCTTCTTCATCGGCAAGAAGACTTTTGACTTTGAACTGGTACCTGAGAGACTGCGCGGCGAAGTGGCGCGTTTCGATTTTTGCGACAAGTCGGGCAAGGTCATTATCGCCAAGGACAAGCGCATTACTGCCAAGCACATTCGCGATCTCGACGCTGCAGGCATCAAGCGTATCGTTGTGCCGGAAGATTTTCTTGTCGGTCGCGTTGTTGCCCAGAACATTATCGACCGTGAAACTGGCGAAGTGCTGGCCAATGCCAACGACGAGATTACCGAGAGCCTTTTGAAGAAGCTTCAGGAAGCCGGTGTCGATGAACTGAAGACGCTCTATACCAACGATCTCGATCGCGGCGCTTTCATTTCCAATACGCTGCGTGCCGACGAAACTGTTTCCCGTCAGGCTGCCCGTGTGGCGATCTACCGCATGATGCGCCCCGGTGAGCCACCGACAGAAGAGGCAGTGGAACTGCTGTTCCACGGTTTGTTCTACTCGGATGATCGCTACGACCTTTCGGGCGTCGGCCGGATGAAGTTCAACCGTCGCCTGCAGCGCCCGGATGTTATCGAGTCGAAGGTCATGGTTCGCCATGTCCCGTCAAAGGCCGAAGGTGTTGTTGAAACCATCATCGAAATTGCTGGGGGTTCTCCTTCGGCAGTCAAGGATCTGCTCGGTGAGCTCCACTACGGCCCGCGCGCCGTTGCTGAGAATATTACCAATGCAGAAGCGCAGGCACTCGCCGCCAAGCTGAAGAGCCTTGGCGCCACTGTCGAGGTCAATGATCAGCTGACCCTGTCGCCACGCGATATTGTCGAAGTGATCCAGATTCTCGTCGAACTGCGCAACGGCCGTGGCGAAATCGACGACATCGACCACCTCGGTAACCGCCGTGTGCGTTCGGTTGGCGAACTCGCCGAGAACCAGTTCCGTGCCGGTCTCGTCCGCGTCGAGCGTGCCGTCAAGGAGCGCCTGTCGCAGGCCGAGTCTGACAACCTGATGCCGCACGACCTGATCAACGCCAAGCCGATCAGCGCCGCTATCAAGGAATTCTTTGGCTCCAGCCAGCTCTCGCAGTTCATGGACCAGACCAACCCGCTGTCCGAGATCACGCACAAGCGTCGCGTCTCGGCCCTCGGTCCGGGCGGTCTGACCCGCGAGCGTGCCGGCTTCGAAGTCCGCGACGTGCATCCGACCCACTACGGCCGTGTCTGCCCGATCGAAACGCCGGAAGGTCCGAACATCGGCCTGATCAACTCGTTGGCGCTGTTTGCCCGTACCAACTCCTACGGCTTTCTGGAGACCCCGTACCGCAAGGTGGTCGACAGCAAGGTGACTGACCAGATCGAGTATCTGTCGGCTATCGAAGAAGGCCGCTATGTGATCGCCCAGGCGAACGCCTCGCTGGATCCGAAGGGCGAGCTGACCGACGAACTGGTCACCTGCCGCGAAAAGGGCGAGACGATTCTTGCTGAGCCGGCACGCGTTCAGTACATGGACGTGGCCCCAGGTCAGATCGTTTCCGTAGCTGCTTCGCTGATTCCGTTCCTTGAGCACGACGATGCGAACCGCGCGCTGATGGGCGCCAACATGCAACGTCAGGCCGTGCCTTGTCTGCGTCCGGAAAAGCCGGTCGTCGGTACTGGCATTGAGCGCACCGTCGCCGTCGACTCGGGTACTGCAGTGCAGGCCCTGCGTGGCGGCCTCGTCGATTACGTTGATGCTTCCCGCATCGTGGTTCGCGTTAACGACGAAGAAACGGTACCAGGCGAAGTTGGTGTCGATATCTACAACCTGGTGAAGTACACCCGTTCCAACCAGAACACCAATATCAACCAGCGCCCGATGGTCAAGGTCGGTGATCTCATCGCCAAGGGTGACGTGGTTGCAGACGGCGCATCAACCGACAAGGGTGAGCTGGCGCTTGGTCAGAACATGCTGATCGCGTTCATGCCGTGGAACGGTTACAACTTCGAAGACTCGATCCTGATCTCGGAGCGCGTCGTTGCTGAAGACCGCTACACCTCGATCCATATCGAAGAACTGACGGTTGTCGCTCGTGACACCAAGCTTGGACCAGAGGAAATCACACGCGACATCGCGTCGCTCGGCGAAGTGCAACTCTCCCGTCTGGATGAGTCCGGTATTGTTTACATCGGCGCTGAAGTTGAAGCTGGTGACGTGCTGGTTGGCAAGGTAACGCCGAAGGGCGAAACCCAGCTGACGCCGGAAGAAAAGCTGTTGCGCGCAATCTTCGGCGAGAAGGCCTCCGACGTGAAGGACACCTCGCTGCGTGTGCCCTCCGGTATCGCCGGCACCGTCATCGACGTACAGGTATTCACCCGCGAAGGCATCGAGCGCGATCGTCGTGCTCAGTCGATCATCGACGAGCACCTGCGTGGCTACAAGACCGACCTCGCTGACCAGATGCGTATCGTCGAGCGCGATACCTTTGCTCGTGTCGAGCGCCTGATCACAGGCAAGGTCGCCAATGGCGGTCCGAAGAAGCTGGCCAAGGGCACTGCAGTGACCAAGGATTACCTTGCAGGCATCGACGCACATCACTGGTTCGATGTCCGCCTGGCTGACGAAGAAGTGGCTCAGCAGTTGGAGTCGCTGAAGGAAAGTCTGGAGCAGACGCGCAAGGACTTTGACATTGCCTTCGAAGAGAAGCGCAAGAAGCTGACCCAGGGTGACGAACTGCCCCCGGGCGTGCAGAAGATGGTCAAGGTCTACGTGGCCGTCAAGCGCCGTCTGCAACCCGGCGACAAGATGGCTGGTCGCCACGGTAACAAGGGTGTGGTTTCGCGCATCCTTCCGGTCGAAGACATGCCTTACATGGCAGATGGCCGTCCGGTCGATATCGTTCTGAACCCGCTCGGCGTGCCGTCACGGATGAACGTGGGTCAGATTCTCGAAGTTCACCTCGGTCTCGCGGCCAAGGGGCTCGGCTTCAAGATCGGCGACATGCTGCGCCGCCAGGCTTCTGCCAAGGAAGTTCGCGGTTTCCTCGATCAGGTCTACAACACCGGTCGCAATCCGGAAAGCCTTGACGACCTCAAGGACGACGAGATCCTCGAACTGGCCGACAACCTCCAGGCTGGGGTGCCGTTTGCAACGCCGGTATTTGACGGCGCTTCCGAAGAAGAGATCAAGCAGATGCTGGCGCTGGCCGGCATGCCGGATTCTGGCCAGATGACCCTGTTCGACGGACGTACCGGTGATCAGTTCGAACGCCAGGTAACAGTCGGCTACATGCACTTCCTGAAGCTGCATCACCTTGTTGACGACAAGATGCACGCCCGTTCGACCGGCCCGTACTCGCTGGTGACGCAACAGCCGCTGGGCGGCAAGGCGCAGTTCGGTGGCCAGCGCTTCGGCGAAATGGAAGTCTGGGCACTGGAAGCCTATGGCGCAGCCTACGTACTGCAGGAAATGCTCACCGTGAAGTCCGACGACGTGAATGGTCGTACGAAGGTGTACGAAAACATCGTCAAGGGCGAGCACAAGATCGATGCCGGCATGCCGGAATCGTTCAACGTTCTGGTCAAGGAAATTCGATCGCTGGCGATCGATATTGACCTGGAACGCTATTGATTCAAGGACTGGGAGTTAGACGATGAAAGCACTGCTTGATTTGTTCAAACAGGTAACGCAGGAAGAGGAATTCGACGCGATCACCATTGGTCTCGCATCGCCCGAGAAGATCCGTTCCTGGTCCTACGGTGAAGTAAAAAAGCCGGAAACCATCAACTACCGTACGTTCAAACCCGAACGTGACGGCCTGTTCTGTGCCAAGATCTTTGGCCCGATCAAGGATTACGAGTGCCTCTGCGGCAAGTACAAGCGCCTCAAGCATCGTGGCGTAATTTGCGAGAAGTGCGGCGTTGAAGTAACGCTGGCCAAGGTGCGTCGCGAGCGCATGGGCCACATTGAGCTGGCCAGCCCGACCGCGCATATCTGGTTCCTGAAGAGCCTGCCGAGCCGTCTCGGCATGGTCCTCGACATGACCCTGCGTGATATCGAGCGCGTGCTCTATTTCGAAGCCTTCGTGGTCTGGGATCCGGGCATGACGCCGCTCAATCGCGGCCAGCTGCTGACCGAAGACGACTACCTCGCCAAGGTTGAAGAATACGGCGACGATTTCCAGGCGCTGATGGGTGCCGAGGGTATCCGTGAGTTGCTGCGCAACCTTGACCTCCCGAGTGAAGTCGAAAAGCTGCGCGGCGAACTGGAGACGACCGGTTCGGAGGCGAAGAACAAGAAGTATGCGAAGCGGCTGAAGATCCTCGAAGGCTTCCAGAAATCGGGTATCAAACCGGACTGGATGATCCTCGAAGTGCTGCCGGTGCTGCCGCCGGACCTGCGTCCGCTGGTGCCGCTGGATGGTGGCCGTTTCGCAACCTCCGACCTCAACGATCTCTATCGTCGCGTCATCAACCGTAACAACCGTCTGAAGCGTCTGCTTGAGCTGAAGGCGCCGGATATTATCGTACGCAACGAAAAGCGCATGCTCCAGGAGTCGGTCGACTCGCTGCTCGACAACGGTCGTCGCGGCAAGGCCATGACCGGCGCCAACAAACGTCCGCTGAAGTCGCTGGCCGACATGATCAAGGGTAAGGGCGGCCGTTTCCGTCAGAACCTGCTTGGCAAGCGCGTGGACTACTCTGGCCGTTCGGTCATCGTGGTTGGTCCGCAGCTCAAGCTGCACCAGTGCGGCCTGCCGAAGCTGATGGCGCTCGAATTGTTCAAGCCCTTCATCTTCAACAAGCTCGAAATCATGGGTCTGGCGACCACCATCAAGCAGGCCAAGAAGATGGTCGAGTCGCAGGAGCCGGTGGTGTGGGACATCCTCGAAGAGGTGATCCGCGAGCATCCGGTCATGTTGAACCGCGCGCCGACGCTGCACCGTCTGGGTATCCAGGCTTTCGAGCCGACCCTGATCGAAGGCAAGGCTATTCAGCTGCACCCGCTGGTCTGCGCTGCGTTCAACGCCGACTTCGACGGCGACCAGATGGCCGTCCACGTGCCATTGTCGCTGGAAGCACAGATGGAAGCCCGCACGCTGATGCTGGCCTCGAACAACGTGCTGTCGCCCGCCAACGGCGAGCCGATCATCGTGCCGTCGCAGGATATCGTTCTCGGTCTGTACTACGCGACGCGCGATCGTATCAACGGCAAGGGCGAAGGGCTTTACTTCGCCGATGTCGGTGAAGTAACGCGCGCGTTGGCAGCGAAGGAGGTTGACCTGCACTCCCGTGTTTCCGTACGGATCAAGGAATACGATGCGGATGGCGAGGGTGGCTGGAAGGAAAAGATTACGCGCTACCAGACAACCTCTGGTCGTGCGCTGCTGTCCGAAATTCTGCCGAAGGGATTGCCTTTCAGCGTGCTCGACCGGCCGCTGAAAAAGAAGGAAATTTCCAAGCTGATCAACGTCGCCTTCCGTCGCTGCGGCCTCAAGGAAACTGTGGTCTTCGCTGACAAGCTGATGCAGAACGGTTATGCACTGGCCACCCGTGCCGGCATCTCTTTCTGCTCGGACGACATGATTGTCCCAGCCAAGAAGCAGGAGATCATCGCCGAGGCCGAGAAGGAAGTTAAGGAGATCGAGACCCAGTACACCAACGGTCTGGTGACCCAGGGCGAACGCTACAACAAGGTCGTGGATATCTGGGGTCGCACTGGCGACCAGGTGGCCAAGGTCATGATGGAGCAGCTCGGCCACGAAGAAGTGATCGATCGCCACGGCAAGAAGGTGAAGCAGGATTCCTTCAACTCCATCTTCATGATGGCCGACTCCGGCGCCCGCGGTTCCGCAGCTCAGATTCGCCAGCTGGCGGGTATGCGCGGCCTGATGGCCAAGCCGGATGGCTCGATCATCGAAACGCCGATCACGACGAACTTCCGCGAAGGTCTGAACGTTCTCCAATACTTCATCTCGACCCACGGCGCCCGTAAGGGTCTGGCCGATACGGCGTTGAAGACCGCTAACTCCGGCTACCTGACCCGTCGTCTGGTCGATGTAACGCAGGATCTGGTGGTCATCGAGGATGATTGCGGCACCGAGAACGGCGTCACCATGAAGGCGCTGATCGAAGGTGGTGAAGTCATTGAAGCGCTGCGCGAGCGTATTCTCGGGCGCGTTGCTGCATCGGACGTGATCAATCCGGAGACCGATGAGACGGCCATCGAGGCTGGTTCATTGCTCGACGAAGATGCTGTCGATCTGATTGATGCCCTCGGGGTCGATGAAGTGCGAGTGCGTACTCCGCTGACCTGTGACACCCGATACGGTCTGTGCGGCAAGTGCTACGGTCGTGATCTTGGTCGTGGTTCGCCGGTTAACGTCGGTGAGGCGGTCGGCGTCATTGCCGCTCAGTCGATCGGTGAGCCGGGAACTCAGCTCACCATGCGTACCTTCCACGTCGGCGGTGCCGCATCGCGTTCTGCCATGGCCTCCCAGGTCGAAACCAAGAGTACCGGCGTGGTCCGTTTCACGGCAACCATGCGTTATGTAACCAATGCCAAGGACGAGAAAATCGTCATCACCCGTTCGGGCGAAGTGCTGATTACTGACGACAACGGTCGTGAGCGTGAGCGCCACAAGGTGCCTTACGGCGCGACCCTGACCGTCAATGACGGTCAGCAGGTGAAAGCTGGCGCCAAGCTGGCTACGTGGGATCCGCACACCCGTCCGATCATCGGCGAATACGCCGGTACCGTGAAATTCGAGAACGTCGAAGAAGGGGTTACTGTCGCCAAGCAGATTGACGATGTGACCGGCCTATCAACCTTGGTTGTGATCGATCCAAAACGTGGCGGCAAAGCACAGACAAAGGGTTTGCGCCCGCAGGTGAAACTGCTTGATGCCAACGGTGAGGAAGTGAAGATTCATGGCTCCGATCATTCGGTAGCGATGACTTTCCAGGTCGGCGCGATCATCACAGTGCTCGACGGTCAGCAGGTTTCGGTCGGTGACGTGCTCGCACGTTTGCCGCAGGAATCAGCGAAGACGCGCGATATTACAGGCGGTCTGCCGCGTGTGGCTGAGCTGTTCGAAGCCCGTACGCCGAAAGATGCTGGCCTGCTCGCCGAGTTCACCGGTACTGTCAGCTTCGGTAAGGACACCAAGGGCAAGCAGCGCTTGGTCATTACCGATCTCGAGGGCATTACCCACGAATACCTGATCCCGAAGGATAAGCACGTTCTGGTGCACGACGGCCAGGTGGTTAACAAGGGTGAGTCGATTGTCGACGGGCCTCCGGATCCGCACGACATTCTGCGCCTGCAAGGTGTAGAGGCTTTGGCCCGCTACATCACCGACGAGGTGCAGGATGTTTATCGTCTGCAAGGCGTAAAGATCAACGACAAGCACATTGAGGTGATCGTTCGCCAGATGTTGCGCCGCGTCAATATTGTCGATCCGGGTGATACGCGTTTCATCAAGAGCGAGCAAGTTGAGCGCGCCGATGTCCTCGATGAGAACGATCGTCTCGCTGCCGAAGGCAAGCTCCCGGCTACCTACGACTTCGTGCTGCTCGGCATTACCAAGGCATCACTGTCGACCGACTCGTTCATCTCGGCCGCTTCCTTCCAGGAAACGACCCGAGTACTGACGGAAGCGGCGATCATGGGCAAGCGCGATGAGCTGCGTGGTCTCAAGGAGAACGTTATCGTCGGTCGCTTGATCCCGGCGGGCACGGGCTTGGCGTACCACAACGCGCGTCGTCAGGCATCTGGCGGCGTGGAAATGGTGTTCGATCCGTTGCCGCCGAGCGAAGTTTCAGAAGTTGCTCCTGAGGAAAATGCCCAAACGGGCGGTTGACTTAGGGGTTGATCAACCATAGAATCTGCGGTCTTTGTCGGCGGAGGCTAACCAAAGCCTCTGCTTTATATAACAAAATCGCTGAGGCGGACTTGTCCGCCTTGGCTTTTTTGCGGTACGCGATGCGGCCGCAAAGCATTTAGGGATAGAAATATGCCGACTATCAACCAACTTGTGCGCCAAGGCCGTACGGCCGAGGTCACCAAGAGCAAAGTTCCTGCCCTCGAGCAGTGTCCGCAGAAGCGTGGTGTTTGCACCCGCGTCTACACCACCACACCGAAGAAGCCGAACTCGGCGCTGCGTAAAGTGTGCAAGGTGCGTCTGACCAACGGTTTCGAAGTAATTTCGTACATCGGTGGTGAAGGCCATAACTTGCAGGAGCACTCGGTTGTTCTGATCCGTGGTGGTCGTGTCAAGGATTTGCCGGGTGTGCGTTACCACACGGTTCGCGGCTCGCTGGATACCCAGGGCGTCAAGGATCGTAAGCAGTCGCGTTCGAAGTACGGCGCGAAGCGTCCGAAGGCAGCGTAAAACTTGCCTGAGTAAGTGGTCACTCACAATGGGTGGCCGGGAGGGGTTTTCTCCCTCAACTGAATTGTGAATATAGAGAGGTTGTTATGCCACGTCGTCGTGAGGTACCGAAGCGCGATATTCTGCCCGATCCGAAATTCGGGTCGGTTGATGTCTCCAAGTTTGTTAACGCCATCATGCAAAGCGGCAAGAAGTCGGTTGCTGAGCGCATCGTCTATGGTGCATTTGAGCAGATCGTGTCCAAGAGTGGCAAGGATCCGCTGGAAGTGTTCGCTTCCGCAATGAGCAACGTCAAGCCGATGGTCGAGGTCAAGTCCCGTCGTGTTGGCGGTGCCAACTACCAGGTTCCAGTTGAAGTTCGTCCCGCTCGTCGCGCTGCGCTGGCAATGCGCTGGCTGCGTGAGACGGCGCGTAAGCGTTCGGAAAAGACCATGGGCCTGCGCCTGGCTGCCGAGTTGCTGGAAGCTGCTGAAAATCGTGGTGGCGCTGTGAAGAAGCGCGACGAAGTTCACCGTATGGCAGAAGCCAACAAGGCCTTCTCCCACTTCCGTTTCTAACGCCGTTATCAAGTTTCGCGGCCTATGCTGCGAATATTTGTTCTTTAAGACACGAAGGTTACTACTGTGGCACGCAAAACCCCTATCGAGCGCTACCGCAACATCGGTATCAGCGCGCACATCGACGCCGGCAAGACCACGACGACCGAGCGTATCCTCTTCTACACCGGGGTCAACCATAAGATCGGTGAAGTCCATGACGGCGCTGCCACTATGGACTGGATGGAGCAGGAGCAGGAGCGAGGCATTACCATCACCTCCGCTGCGACGACCTGTTTCTGGAAGGGCATGGAAATGCAATTCCCGGAGCATCGCTTCAACATCATCGACACCCCGGGACACGTCGACTTCACGATCGAAGTCGAGCGCTCGATGCGCGTTCTGGATGGCGCTTGCATGGTGTATTGCGCCGTCGGTGGCGTGCAGCCGCAGTCCGAGACGGTCTGGCGTCAGGCGACCAAGTACAAGGTGCCGCGTCTTGCCTTCGTAAACAAGATGGACCGCTCCGGCGCGAACTTCTTCAAGGTCGTTGATCAGATGAGGGTCCGTCTGAAGGCCAACCCGGTTCCGGTCGTCATTCCTATTGGTGCTGAAGATACCTTCACCGGCGTCGTCGATCTGATCAAGATGAAGGCGATCATCTGGGACGAGGCCTCCCAGGGCATGAAGTTTGAATATCAGGATATTCCGGGCGACCTCGTCGACACGGCCAAGACCTGGCGCGAGCAGATGCTTGAAGCCGCTGCTGAAGCCTCCGAGGAGCTGATGAACCAGTACCTCGAGAATGGTGACCTGCCTGAGAAGGATATTCTCAAGGGTCTGCGCCAGCGCACGCTCGCTTGCGAAATCCAGCCGATGTTGTGCGGTACCGCCTTCAAGAATAAGGGCGTGCAGCGCATGCTCGACGCGGTCATCGAACTGCTGCCGTCGCCGGTCGATATCCCGCCGGTTGATGGCGAGAAGGAAAACGGCGACAGGGATACGCGTGAAGCGTCCGACAGTGCCAAGTTCTCGGCGTTGGCCTTCAAGCTGATGACCGACCCGTATGTCGGCCAGCTGACCTTCATCCGCGTCTACTCCGGTGTGCTGAAGTCGGGCGATACGGTTTATAACCCGATCAAGTCCCGCAAGGAACGCGTCGGCCGCATCCTGCAGATGCACGCCAACAACCGCGAGGAAATCAAGGAAGTTCTGGCGGGCGACATCGCCGCCTGCGTCGGTCTGAAGGAGTGCACCACGGGCGAGACCCTGTGCGATCCGGATGCGCCCATCATCCTCGAGCGCATGGTGTTCCCGGAGCCGGTGATTCACGTCGCCGTCGAGCCGAAGACCAAGCAGGACCAGGAAAAAATGGGCATCGCCCTCAATCGTCTGGCTGCTGAAGATCCGTCGTTCCGTGTGCGTACCGATGAAGAATCGGGCCAGACTATCATTTCCGGCATGGGCGAACTGCACCTCGAGATCATCGTCGATCGCATGAAGCGTGAGTTCGGCGTCGAAGCCAACGTTGGCGCACCGCAGGTGGCCTATCGCGAGTGCATCAAGAAGGCTGTTGAACAGGAAGGTAAGTTCGTCAAGCAGTCCGGCGGTCGCGGTCAGTACGGCCACGTCTGGCTCAAGATCGAGCCGAACGAGACCGGCAAGGGCTACGAGTTCATTGATGCGGTCAAGGGCGGCACCGTGCCGCGCGAGTTCATCCCGGCGGTTGACAAGGGGTTGCAGGATGCCGTTACCAGTGGCGTGCTCGCTGGCTTCCCGGTGGTTGACGTCAAGTTCACGCTGTTCGACGGTTCGTCGCACGACGTTGACTCGAACGAAAACGCGTTCCGTATGGCGGCCTCCATGGCTTTCAAGGAAGGCATGAGGAAGGCCAGCCCGACGCTGCTCGAGCCAATGATGGCCGTCGTTGTCGAGACGCCCGAAGACTATATGGGCAACGTCATGGGCGACTTGTCCAGCCGTCGCGGCATGGTTCAGGGTATGGACGACCTGCCTGGCGGCACCAAGGAAGTCAAGGCGGAAGTCCCGCTGGCCGAGATGTTCGGTTATTCCACGCAGCTACGTTCGCTGTCCCAGGGGCGCGCGACGTACACGATGGAATTCAAGCACTATGCTGAAGCGCCGAAGAACGTCGCTGAAGCCGTCATCAATAAGAAGTAATCTGAATATTCAGAATTAGCTGAGGATAGAGAAAATGGCTAAAGGTAAATTCGAACGTACGAAGCCGCACGTAAACGTAGGCACGATTGGTCACGTTGACCACGGCAAGACCACGCTGACGGCGGCGATCACCACGATTCTGTCGAAGAAGTTTGGCGGTGAAGCCAAAGCCTACGACCAGATCGACGCAGCGCCGGAAGAAAAAGCGCGCGGCATCACCATCAACACCGCCCACGTCGAATACGAGACGGCCAACCGTCACTACGCCCACGTCGATTGCCCGGGCCACGCCGACTACGTCAAGAACATGATTACCGGTGCCGCCCAGATGGACGGCGCCATCCTCGTCTGTTCCGCCGCTGACGGCCCCATGCCCCAGACCCGCGAGCACATCCTGCTTGCCCGTCAGGTCGGCGTACCGTACATCATCGTCTTCCTCAACAAGTGCGACATGGTTGACGACGCAGAACTCCTCGAACTCGTCGAGATGGAAGTTCGCGAACTCCTCTCCAAGTACGACTTCCCGGGTGACGACGTGCCGATCATCAAGGGTTCCGCCCTCAAGGCCCTCGAAGGCGACCAGAGCGAAATCGGCGAAGCCGCCATTTTTGCCCTGGCTGACGCCCTCGACAGCTACATCCCGACGCCTGAGCGCGCTGTTGACAAGCCCTTCCTGCTGCCGATCGAAGACGTCTTCTCGATCTCCGGCCGTGGCACGGTTGTCACCGGTCGTGTCGAGCGCGGCATCGTCAAGGTTGGCGAAGAAATCGAAATCGTCGGTATCAAGCCCACCGTCAAGACCATCTGTACCGGTGTTGAAATGTTCCGCAAGCTGCTTGACCAGGGTCAGGCCGGCGACAACGTCGGTGTGCTGCTGCGCGGCACCAAGCGTGAAGACGTCGAGCGTGGCCAGGTGCTGGCCAAGCCGGGTTCGATCACCCCGCACACCCACTTCACGGGCGAAGTCTATGTCCTG
>JBAYVG010000064.1:0-17489 GCA_041674785.1 Rhodocyclaceae bacterium | reverse complement strand
CTGTCAAACAATCGTGAACAACAGCAACCTGATCCTCTCGGTGGGTACCGTCCAGCCCGAAGTCGAAGGGGTTCCGGATGTCTGCGTTTCCCTGCCTATGCTGATCAACGGTTACGGCGCCCAGCTGCTGGCCTACCCGCTATTCGATGCTGGCGAGCAGGCAGCGCTCCGGCGTAGCGCGGCCGTCGTCAAGGAAGCGACAGAAAGTGCGCTGAGAATTCTCTGAGAACGACCATCAACACCCCCTCTCCCCTCACGCTCCAAGGAAACCCCCATGACCGACGCACGCAACTATTGCATTACCGAAACCTTGCGCAACGGTCTGGAAACCTGCATCCGAGCGGCACGCCCCGACGACACTGACCGGGTCATCGAAGCCTTTCACAAGCTGGCGCCCGACTCCGTCTATCTGCGCTTCTTCGGGCCGAAAAAGGATTTTTCGCCCGCTGATATCAAGAACTTTCAGGAAGCCGATTTCGTCACGCGCGTGATCCTGCTTTGCACCACTCAGGAAGCGGGTCGTGAAATCGTCATTGCATCGGGAACCTACGTCCGGGTAGGCGAAAACAACGCCGAAATCGCCTTTATCGTCGAAGAGGATTTCCACGGCCTCGGCATTGCCCGCCGCCTGCTCACTTACTTGGGGAAGATCGCTACCGCCGCCGGCATTACCACCTTTGTCGCCGAAGTCTTGCCACACAACAAATCGATGCTGGGCGTATTCGGGCGTTGCGGCTGGCCAATGCGCTCGCACACCGCCGACGGCACCGTTCACATCGCCCTGGAATTGAATGCCAACCTACCGGAAGTCGCGTCATGAACAACCCGCACACCAAGTACCAGCGCCTGATCGACTTTTGCAAGGCGCTGCCGCCAACGTCCGTCGCCGTCGCCCACCCCTGCGATGAAACATCGCTTTCCGGTGCCATGGATGCGGCAAAACTGGGGCTGATTGTGCCCATCCTCGTCGGGCCGAAAGAGAAGATTGAAGCCACCGCAAAGAAGTTCGGTATCGAACTCGGCAACGCCGAGATCGTCGATGTGGAACACAGCCACGCAGCAGCAACGCGTGCAGTCGAACTGGTTCGCGAAGGCCGCGCCGAGGCACTGATGAAGGGCAGCCTGCATACCGACGAGCTGATGAGCGCTGTCGTTCGCCGCGACACCGGGCTGCGCACTTCGCGCCGCGTCAGCCACTGCTTTGTCATGGATGTACCGAGCTACAGCGAGACGCTGATTGTCACCGACGCTGCCGTCAATATCGCCCCAACACTTCGCGACAAGGTGGACATCATCCAGAACGCCATCGACCTTGCCCACGCCCTGAACTTCCCGGAAGTGCGTGTTGCGCTGCTCTCGGCGATGGAGACAGTCAACCCCGACGTACCATCGACCATCGAGGCCGGCGCACTGTGCAAGATGGCCGATCGCGGCCAGATCACTGGCGCCATCCTCGACGGCCCACTGGCGCTCGACAATGCGATCAACCTCGAATCAGTAGCCATCAAGAAAATCGACTCACCGGTGGCCGGCCGCGCCAACGTGCTGGTGGTGCCCGATCTCGAATCCGGCAACATGCTGGCCAAGAGTCTGTCCTTCCTCGCGGGGGCCGACGCTGCCGGCATCGTGCTCGGGGCGAAGGTACCGATCATCCTGACCAGCCGCGCCGATTCGGTGATGACGCGGCTCGCCTCCTGTGCTGTAGCAGCCGCCGTCGCCAACGCCCGCCGGGCCAATGCGGCAAAAAGCGTTTCCTGATTTTCACCGCGACACACAGTTTCCGCAGACAGGAACCCCATGGCGCAGGCCAATACACCCAGCACGCCGAATGCCCCGGCTGCGCCCGATAACTCCGATAAGCCAGGACTGCGCCTCGATATCGTCGCCGGCCTGACGGCGGCAGCAGTCGTCCTGCCGAAAGCGATGGCCTATGCCACCGTTGCCGGCCTGCCGGTAGCGGTGGGACTGTACACGGCATTCGTGCCGATGCTCATCTACGCGCTGCTCGGCACCTCGCGCGTACTCAGCGTTAGCTCGACAACGACGCTGGCCATCCTCGCCGGCACCCAGTTGGGATTGGCCGTTCCCGACGGCGACCCGGGCAAGCTCCTGGTCGCTGCCGCCACGCTCTCGGCGCTGACCGGGGCCCTGCTCATCCTTGCCTCACTTCTGCGCCTGGGCTTTGTCGCCAACTTCATCTCCACGCCGGTGCTCACCGGCTTCAAGGCCGGCATCGGGCTGGTCATCGTGCTTGATCAGGTGCCGAAGCTGCTCGGCATCCACATCCACAAGGAAGGCTTCTTTCGCGACATCATCAGCCTGGTGCAACATCTGCCGGACACCTCGCTGATCACGCTGGGGCTTGCCATCGCCACACTTGTGGTACTGCTCGGCATGGAGCGCCTGTGGCCGCACTCGCCAGCGCCGCTCGTCGCCGTTGGGGGCGGCATCGCCGCCGCCTGGTTCTTCGGTCTGAATGCCATGGGGGTGGCCACTGTCGGCCTGATTCCACAGGGGCTCCCCTCACTGACGCTGCCCGACCTGAACCTGATCGAGCAGTTGTTACCAGGAGCGCTGGGCATTGCGTTGATGAGCTTTACCGAAACCATTGCTGCCGGCCGCGCCTTTGCCGCCCCGGACGAGCCCGCAATCAAGGCCGACCGTGAGTTGCTTGCCACCGGCGCAGCCAATCTCGGCGGCGCCTTCCTGGGGGCCATGCCGGCCGGAGGCGGAACCTCGCAGACAGCCGTCGTTCGCGCCGCCGGTGGCCGCACGCAAAAGGCCGCGCTGGTCACCGCCGGCGCGGCGGCGGCGACCATGCTGCTGCTGGCGCCACTGCTCGGCATGCTGCCGCAGGCCGTTCTGGCAGCGGTGGTCATCGTCTATTCGGTCGGGTTGATCCAGCCCGGCGAGTTCCTCTCCATCCGCAAGGTGCGCCACATGGAGTTCCGCTGGGCGCTGGCAGCCTTTGCCGGTGTGCTCATCTTCGGCACGCTGAAAGGTATCGTCGTTGCCATCATCGTCTCGATGATCAGCCTGGCCAGCCAGGCGGCGCACCCGAAGGTTTATGTCATCGGCCGCAAGCGCGGCGAGGATGTTCTGCGGCCACTGTCGCCGGAACACTCCGACGATGAGACCTTTGACGGCCTGCTGATCCTGCGCCCGGAGGGGCGGCTGTTTTTTGCCAACGCCCAGCAGGTGGCCGACCAGATTCGCGAACTGATCGCACAGCACCAGCCACGCGTCGTCACGCTCGACATGAGCCGGGTGTTCGACATCGAATATTCGGCGTTACAGATGCTGATTGAAGGCGAGCAGCACGCCAGCGAGGGCGGGGTTACCGTCTGGCTGGCCGGCCTCAACCCGAGTGTTCTTGAAGGCGTCCGCTCATCCGGGCTGGCCGATCGGCTGGGCAGGGACCGCCTGCTGTTCAATACCCGGGCAGCTATCCATAAGTTCGAGGCGGGGGTCGGCGACAAGACGAAGAATTGATAATTTGCGCCACGTTTTTTTGCTTTTCTTGGCTTGGCCCGACCATGACGCGTATATTTAGACGTTCAATAAAAAAGGAAGAAACACCATGACAACCGCACATTTTTCCCTGCGCAAACTGCTCTTTATCGCCGGCACCGCCCTCTCCATTTTGGCTACCGCTCCGGCAATGGCCAGCCAACTGGACGAAGATACCGATGCCGCGCTCAAGAGTCTGTACGAGACGACGCCCGCCGCCAAAGCGCTGGGCGAAAGCGCCAAGGGAATTCTGGTTTTCCCGAACATCACCAAGGCCGGCTTCATCGTTGGTGGCCAGGGCGGCAACGGGGTGCTCGTCAAGCAGGGCAAGCACGTTGGTTACTACAACACGGCCGCTGTATCGGTCGGCATGCAGGCCGGCATCCAGACCTACGGCTACACCCTGTTCTTCATGAGCGATGCGGTGATGAAGCAATTCGAGAAGAGCAAGGGCTGGGAAGTGGGCGTCGGCCCCAGCATTGTTGTTGTCGACTCCGGCGTCGGCAAGGATCTGAGCACACTCACCGCCAAAGCTGACATCTATGCCTTCATTTTTGACCAGAAGGGCCTGATGGCTGGCGTCGGCATCAAGGGTTCAAAGATCACCAAGCTCAAGACGCCAAGATAACTCCAAGAGCCCGTTTCAAGGGCCTGCACGGCCCCTGATGAACTTCAACCTTATGAACTTCAACCCCGAGAGGAATTCACATGCAGACCCGATTGAAATTCGCAGGTATTGCCCTAACCGTTGCACTGCTGGCCGGCTGCGCCGCAGGCGGTGGCACGCAAGGTGGCAGCGCGGGTGCGGTCGCACCGCAATTTTCCGGCTTTCTGGCCGATTACTCGAAGCTGAAGCCCGTTGACGGCGTCGACGGCACGCTGCGCTATATCGATACGTCCTTGAACCTGCGCCCCTACACCAAGGTAATGATCGACCCGGTGCAGATCTTCACGAACCCCAACCCAGAGTACAAGGGGCTGCAGCCAGATGCCCTCAAGCGCATGAGTGACGCTTTCCAGAGCGCCTTTCTCGGCGCACTCGTCGGCGGCTATCAGGTCGTCAACAAACCGGGCCCCGATGTGATGCGCGTACGCCTGGCAATTACCGGCATCCTGCCAACGCGGCCTGACCTCGGCGCCACCGACTTCATCCCGATCAAGGCGCTTTTCAACGTTGCGCGCAGTGCTGCCGGCGAGGCGCCACAGGTTGCCGAAATTTCAGCGGAGATCGAAGTGCTGGATCCGAACGGCAAGGTCATCGGCGCGGCCGTATCCACCCGCAAGGGCGACAAGACAGTGGCGCAGGGTGAAAAGATTACCTGGAAGGATCTCCAGGCAATCGTCGATGTCTGGGCGAAAAACATGCGCCAGCATCTGGATCAGGCGCGCGGCTACGCCGCCAAATAAGGATCGGGAGGAGCGGAAGCAAGGCGCTTCCGCGCACTCCCCTCTGAAATAACAAAGGATGGATATGACTGTGAAGCATTTTTCCAACTCCCTGCTCGCAGCGTTGCTGGTCGGTATCGGCTTTGCCGGCAGCGCGACTGCCGCACCGATTGTGTACCCGGCCAAGGGTCAGCCACAGCAGCAACAGCAACGCGATCAGGGCGAATGCCATAGCTGGTCGGTACAGAACACAGGCATCGATCCGGCGCAGGTCGCTTCGGCACCGCCACCACCGACACAAAGCGGGGCTGACGGTGAGCGGGCGCGCGGTGCCGTGCGAGGCGCACTCGGCGGAGCTGCCATTGGCGCCATTGCCGGCGACTCGGGCAAGGGCGCCGGTGTCGGTGCAGTTGTCGGCACCATGGCCGGTGGCCGGCGCTCCCGGCAGAACCAGGCCAACGCACAGCAACAGGGACAGGCGCAGCAGCAGGCCAAGATCGACACCTACTACCGTGCCTATGCCGCGTGCCTGGAAGGCCGTGGCTACACCGTCAAATAGAGGAACCGAGATGAAACGAATAGCCGCGATCGTACTTGCGGGTCTGTTGACTGGGCCCGTTCTGGCGGAAACAGTGGATGGCAGCAAACGCGCCCTGTGCACCACCGAATCGCTGAAGGATTGCGTTGCCGGTTCCGACTGCCTGAATGGCCTGCCGGCCGAATATGGCGCGCCGACGGCGCTCCGTCTGGATTTCGCCAACAAGCAGGTCCTTGGCCAAAAACAGAAGTCGAAAATACGCGATTTCGAAAAGAAGGACGGCCAACTGCTGCTGCAGGGCCGCGAACTCGGTTACGGCTGGACCATCGCCATCGAGCAGAAATCCGGCGAAATGACGCTGAGTCTGGTCAATCGCGAAGGTGCTTTCGTATTGTTCGGGCGCTGCGCCCCGATTTAACGTCCACATTCACTCCCAACTGAAAGACAGAAAATGAAAACAATCTCTATGCTCGTTGCAGCAAGCCTTCTCAGCGCACCGCTGTTCGTTCAGGCGCAGAACCAGCCACAAGGAGCCGTCATCGTTGAAAAAGCGCCGGGAGCCGGCGCAGTCACCGAGGCTCTGCAACTGCAGGGCAAGGTCAAGTCGATCGACAAGAAAGCCCGTACCGTGGTGGTGGTCGGCCCGAACGGTAACGAGATCGACTTCAACCTCAGCGAGGATGTCCGCAATTTCGAGCAGATCAAGGTCGGCGATCTGGTCACGCTGACCTTTGTCCAGGCCTTGGCGCTGGAACTGCGCAAGACGGACAAGAAGGAACCGCGCACGCGTATCGATAGCGACAACACCGTGACCACGAAGCCGGGGCAGAAACCCGGCATGGCCACCGAAAAATCGGTACGTGTGATCGCCGATGTAGTGGCGGTGAACCCCAAGGCCCAGACGGTCACCTTGCGGGGCCCGAAGCGTACGCTCGAACTCGCGGTCAACGACCCGGCGATCTTGAAAAACGTGAAGGTTGGCGACCAGGTTGAGGGCGTCTATACCGAGGCCATGGCACTGACTGTTTCGAGCGACAAGAAGAAGTAAGCGTGTATCCACTGGCACCCTGGAAAAACCGGGGTGCCAGTGGCTTCAATCCCGCAGCATCACGGCGTATGCTTGCCAGAACGTAGCCTTTTTCCAGCGGGGAAATCATGGACATTCATGGCAAGCCGATCGATACCCGCATCGCCTGGCTGTTCGATCGCGCACGTGACTATTCGCAGCGTTTCTGCAGCCCGGAAAACTGGCTGGCGCGCGAACGCTATCTTGCCAAACACCCGACCGCCATCGCCGTGCTGAAATGCATGGACGGCCGCATCAACATTCCGGTTGCGACGAAGACACCGCTCGGCATCATCCAGCCCTTCCGCAACCTCGGCGGCATGTTCGACCTCGGCTGGCCGCATCTCGGCGAAGTGCTCGCCGGCTATGTGCAACGCTGCGTCCGCGACGGGCGCCGCGTGCTGCTCTTCATCACCTACCATTTCTCGCGCGGCGACCCCCACCGGGGCTGTGCCGGCTTCGCCTATGACACGGCGGCAGCGATGGCGCACACCTATCGCATCAAGGCCCAGGTCGAATCCGTGTTCGGCCTTGGCCATGACACGGTCTATCCACTCGTCTGCGGTTTCGAGACCGACGAAGATGCACTGCTGCTGCATGGCGACGATGGCCGGATACTCGACCTCGCCCGCACTGACGCCGCTGACGAAGAAACCCTGTCCCTGAGCCTGTCCAAACTCTTCCCGGACATGCCGGAGCAGGTCCGTCGCGACGTGCTGCCGCTTCTATCCGGCAATCTGGCCCATATCGGCGAAGTCCGTCAGATGCACCGCGCCGTCGACATCGAACACCGGGAGTGGATGATCTGCCTCGGGCGTGGCTTCGACTTCCTGCACATGCCCAATCTGGCGCTGATCGTCGGCCCCTACAGCCCGGAACTGGCCGACCCGGTCGGCAAGGCGGCGAGCATCATCGAGGCCAACATGGCAAAGGGGCGTATCCCGGATGACGGTTTTCTCTTGCTGGCCTCGGTGCCGTACGACGAGATCGGCGTCGACCGCGCCCGTGCCGAATTGAAATCGGCCTTTCTCGCCGACTTCGCAGCCGGGGTCATCGCCACGCAATACCCGGGTCTGGCCGCACGAATGCATGTGCGGAAAGCCGTACTGGACTGGCGCTCAAGGAATCTGGAACAACTTGCCTGAGGAGGCATTCGTGTTGAGAAGCAACGAATAAATCTCACCATCAACACACAAGAAACACTAAGGAAGCACTGGTTAAGTCCGTCACACCGGCGAAGGCCGGTGTCCAGTTCGTTGAACTTCCTGGCTTTGCACTTCCTTCGGTCAGATTCCGGCGTTCGCCGGAATGACAAATTTTGACTTGGTCAGCATTTCCCTAAGTTTCACCAACAAAACAGAAGGGGAACGTGGCGCCCCCTTGATGCCTTGGTGGTTTATTTTTTTCCGTTGACTGACTACTCGCTTACAACACGCGTGCCGGCAGGTGCAGCACCCAGCTCTCGGCCGCAGCACGCATGAGATCAAGCCACGGCATCGGATAGAGTCCGAAACACAGGGTCAGGAAGAGGAAAGCCAGGGCCACTGCATATTCACGCGGCAGCAGATCCTCGACCTCGGCCACTGCCGGGCGGCGGATCGGCCCGAAGAAAGCCGTTCGATAGGGACCAAGGAAGGCGCCGGCACCAACGACCATCCCGAACAGGGCAGCGAGTGCCGCCCCGCTATGCGTCTGCAGGGTGCTGACGATGATCAGGAATTCAGCTGGGAAACCACTGGTTCCAGGCAGCCCGAGGCCGGTCAGACCAAAGACGAGAAAGGCGGCCGCCAGGCGCGGCATGCGCTGGCGCACACCGCCCAGCGCCGAAAGATCAGTCGAGCCGATGCGGCACTGCAGGATGCCGAGGAGCAGGAAAAGACCGCCGGTGGAGATGGAAAAGCTCAACAGCAGCAGCACGGCGCCCTGCACGCCGGCAACCGTGAACGACGCCAGCCCGAGCAGGACCATGCCGACGTGCGAGACGCTGGCGTAGGCCACGACATTGCGCAAGTTGCTCTGGGCCAGCGCCGCGACGGCGCCGTAAAGAATGCCGACGGTGCCCAGCCCGGCGAGCAGCCAGTGCAGCTCCTGCGCCACAGTCGGGGCCAGCGGGATGGCAAAGCGCAGCAGCCCGTAGGCGCCAAGCTTGAGGCCGACCATCAGCGCCGTCACCGCAGCCGGCCCGCCAAGCGCCAGCGAGGGCATCCAGGCATGCAGCGGCACCACTGGCACCTTGACGCCGAAGCCGACGAGGAAGAGTACGAAAACCAGCAGTTGCAAGCCGTGCTCCGGCTCGTGGCTGAGGAGCGTCGGCAGATCGAAGGCCCAGCCGGCGTTGGCTGCCAGCGTGATGAAGGCGAAGAGCAGCGGCACGCCACCAACCAGCATGACCAGGAAATAGCGCGTTGCGGCCGCACGCCCCTGCGCCCCCAGCCCCCACAGCCCGATCAGAAAATAGAGCGGCAGCAGCGTCAGTTCCCAGAAGAAGAAAAAGAGCAGCGTGTCGAGCGCACAGAAGATACCGAGCGTCGCTGTTTCGAACAGCAGGATCAGCGCAAAGTGCAAGTTGGGCAACGGCTTGACGCCGCGCCCGGTGGTGACGATGGCACAGAGAAAGAGCAGCGTCGTCGCCGGCAGGAAGAGGATGGAGAGGCCGTCGACGCCAACGAAATAGTGCAGCTTGAGGCTGGGAATCCACACGTGTTTTTCCTGCAGCTGGAAATCGCCGTGCTCGGCGTCGAACAGCAGCACCGCCGTCAGGGCAGAGGCCAGCGCCAGCGTCGCCGAAACGATGGCGACGGTACGCACCTGGCGCTCGTCACGCAGCAGGAAACAGGCGGCAGCGCCCAGCAAGGGAAGCAGCAGCAGGATGGAGAGGATGGGCAGACCGTGCAGCGTCATCATCCGCCGCTCCCGAATCGGGCAACCATCGCCTGCGTTGCCGCTTCCGTCAGATTCAGCCAGGGCTCGGGCAGGAAGCCGGCGACGAGCAGTACGAAGAGGGTCAGGCCGCCAAGCAGATATTCCATCGGCCGCACGCGCTCGATGGCGCGTGGCGTGCCACCCTCCGGTGCCGGCGCCAGGAAGGCGCGCTGGAAGGCCCAGAGCAGGAAGCCGGCTGCGGCGACGTTACCCAGGGAAACCGCCACCGTCGGCAGCGCCCCGAAGCGCTCGATCGAGGCTTCGAGGACCAGATGTGCAGCATCGAAACCCGGCGTACCGGGCATGCCGACAATCGAAAAACCACCAATCAGGAAAGCCACGGCGATGAACGGTATGCGCTCGAAGAGACCGCCAAGTTCGGAGAGCTCGGCGGTCTGCGTGCGCTTGAAAACAAACGCCACCATCAGCAGCATCACGGTCACCGCGAAACCGAAGTTCACTGCCAGCAGCAGGGCGCCCTGAACACCAAGCGGATGCAGCGTAAACAGCCCGATGACGATGAGGCTGGTGTGGCTGACGACGGCGAAGGCCAGCAGCCGGCGCAGGTTGGTCTGCAGCAGTGCCAGTGCGGCGGTGAAAAAGACGCCGGTGCCGGCAAAAGCCACCACATAAATCTGCCAGACTTCGACCGCCTCCGGTGTCAGCGGCAGGATGAAGCGCGCCATGCCGTAGATGCCGACCTTGACCCCAAGCAGCAGGGTTGGTGCGATGGCGATGGTGCCGTACTGCGTCATGTTCGGCAGCCAGCCGTGCAACGGAAACAGCGGCGTGCGCACGGCCAGGCCATAGAAAAGCAGGAAGAATGCTGCTGACTGGAACTTGCCGAGTGGCGGCGTCAGGATCAGGTCGTGCAAGTCAAAACTCCAGGCGCCGCCCGTGGCATCCGCATGGCCCCAGGCCAGCACGACACTGCCGGCAACGAAGAGCAGCCAGCCAAAGCCCTGATACTGAATGAAGCGCGCGTAGGCAAGATCGCCGGCATCACCCGAGGCCCAGATGCGCAGCAGCACTGCAACCAGCGTCAGCTCCAGCGCCGACGCCGCCGAAAACCAGAGGAGGTTGGTCGTCACCAGCATGGTCATCAGTGCCGCCTGTGAAAGCAGGACGATGACCAGCAGCAGCGCATGCCCCATGCGCTCGCGTGCCGGTTCGTAGAGCGACAGCAAGAGGCCGATCAGCGCCGTCACCATGACAAACAGGGCCGTCACGCCGTCAGCGCCGGTGTGGTAAAGCAGCCAGCTGACGCGCTCGGCCAGTTGCAGCACCGAAGACGCGGCATCGATACGGCGATAGAGATCAGCCGCCAGCAACAGCTCGCCGAGGAAGAAAACGCGCCCGAGGGCGACCGCCCAGGTGCGCTGACGCAATGCGTAGAGCAGCAGCCCGCCGATCAGCGGCAGCAGTTGCAGCGCCAGCAGCACGGGGTAAGCCGCTTGTTCGGCCCAGTAGATTTCCTTCATCAGATAATCACCACGAAAGTCGCCATGACCATCAGCATCAGATAGCGCGGCTGCTCCAGCAGCGCCTCGATGGCTTTCAGCGCAACCCCCAGTCGATGCAGCAGGCGCGCCGCCGCACCGCCCTCCCCTTCAAGAACCAGGCGGGTCTCAAAGCCCTGCAGAAGATCCGAGAGGCGCAGCAGAGCCCGGCCGGCGACACCGTTCCCCTGCACCGGTTCAGCCCGTCCCTCTTTTGCACTTTGCGTCGCTTCACGCGGCGCCCCGATCAAGCGGTCAAGCACCTGGTCGTCAAACTCGCGCACATCGCGCCCCAGCGTCAACGTCGGCCGCGTCAGCAGGCCATGGGCGACACGGTCGATCCAGAAGCGCTGCAGCGCAGCGGTATAAAGGAACGCATTGCCAGCCAGCCACTGCGGCAGCGGTGCCGGACGCGATGGCGCCAGCTGCAGATATGACGGCGCCAGCAGGAACTGGTAGCCGCGCCACAAAGCGTGCAGCAGCAGGTAGACGTGCGCCAGCGCAAACCAGCCGAGACCGCAGGCCATCACCATCAAACCGACATGGCTGACGGTGGCATAAAGCAGGGCTGTTTTCACATCGGTCTGCACCCGGCCGCACAGCCAGGCGTGGATCGCCGTTGCCGCCCCGGCCAGCGCCAGCGCCGCCATCATGTCGGGTACCTGCAGGAGCAGCGGTTCGCAACGCAGCAGCAGATAAACGCCGGCATGGACCATGACCGCCCCGTAATACACCGCCGAAGAGGGGGTTGGCCCCTCCAGCGCGCGCGCGATCCACGGCGTGAAGGGCAACTGTGCCGACTTGGCCAGCGCCGCCGTGACAAAGCCCAGCGCCAGCAAGCGTGCCTTGACCGTTTCCGGAATATCACCGGCGGCTACCGTCGACCATTCGACCGAACCCAGCCACCAGAACGAGAGGCCGATGCCGAGCAGGAAGCCGGCATCACCGATGCGATTGGTGATGAAACCGAAGAGGGCATTGCCGGTCGCTGTTGGCCGCTCATCGGCAAAACCGATCAGCATCCACGAGCTGATACCGCACAGTTCCCAGCCAACAAAGGCAACGACGGCATTGCCCGCCAGCACCAGCAGCAACATGCCGGCAAGGAGCAGGCACAGCCCCAGGAAGAAGCGATGAAAGCCGGGCTCACGATGCAGGTAGGCCGCAGCAAAATGCAGTGTCGCCCAGCCGATGAAGGCAACGACACAGGCGACCGACAGCGACAGCGTATCGACAGTAAAGGAGATCGGCACCTGGATACCCTGCACATCCATCCACTCGCCGTGGCTGACCAGGCCGGGAACAGTGGCCCCGAGCGCGCCGAGGACGATGGCTGAGAGCAGCACAAGCACCCCGAGGGCGGCACCGCGGGCGACGGCAACGGTGGCCGGTTCGGCATCATCGCCGGCAACCCCCGCAGCGAGACGCAGGCCAATGATCACTGCCGCAATGAAGGGCAACAGCGGCACCAGCCAGATCAGCGATGCGCTCGCGGCCAGCGCCTCGGCCAGGCAAAGCAAAGTGCTCATGCCGGCACCTCCAGCAAGGCGGGCGGCAAGGGTTCGCGGTGCGCGCCCAGCCAGGCGGCCGAGTTCGCTGCCACAGGAACGCCTGGCACCGCCGACGATGCCGCGCCGTCGTCGGGCCGCCATGGCAACCAGCCTGCGGCCGGGTCAAAACGGTGGATAGCGCCCGACTCCGGCTCCTTGACGGCGACGATAATCCAGCCATTGCCGATCAGTTCGCGCAGCGGCGGCTGCCGTGCGTAGATCGCCGTTACCACCTCGCGTGTCTGTTCGATCACCACCAGCAGGCGCATCGCTTCGTGAATCTCGATCATCTGCCGGGGCAGGCCGGTACGCAGGTCGGAAGACGCGCCTTCCATCACCCCCATCAGGCCGGCCAGGTTGTGCATGATCTTGGTGCCGCAGCCGAAGCGCTCGTTGTCGACCGTCGAAAAATAGTATTCGAGTGCAATGCCGGCACCGACCGGACCGGCGGCCAGCAGGGTTGCCTCCAGCACGTGGCCCGCTGCATCCGCAAGGGGGTCGTAGGAAATGAGAAAGCTGCGGCGGTCAAAGAAGGCGCCGCGGCTCATGCTGCGGCGGCCGATGAAGGCGACGGCAACGGTCGCATGCCCCAGTTCCGGCCGCGCCTGCGACCAGTCATGGCGGCGGCCGACGAGGTGGCGCCGGGCATCGTCTGCGCTCGGATTGTGCGGCGCCGAAGCAAAACGCCGGCAGCGCTCGATGGCATGGCGCTGTGTTGCTTCGTCGAAGTCCTTGCACAGCGATGCGAAAGCGGCCTGATGCGTTGGTGGCAGCACAGCGGTGTCGTACCACGTGATCGACTCGTCGCCGGTGTTGTGCTCGGCGCCGAGAAACCAGGTAGCGTCAGGGATGACGATACCGTGCGCGGCAACTCCGGCGCGAATTTCCGGGCGATTGGCCATCACCGCAAAGACGCGCGCATTCGGCCCGCCGTGGCGACCGGAACAGGCGCCGCAGTCGTAGGCCGCCAGATGCGGATTGTTGGCGCTGTTCGAGCCATGACCGACGATCACTATCAATGGCGCAAAGCGCTCGGTCAGGCCGATGCTTCTGAGGAAGCCGGCAACGCGCTCGATCTGCTCACTGTCGGAAAATCCGGCTCGCGGCGAGGTCCCGGCTGGCTCCTTCGCCGCCCCATCGGCTGGCACAGAGACCGCCGCATGCGTTGCTGGCGACTGATCAAAAGCGCTGCGCCAACGCTCTAAGCGCTCGCCCAGCCAGGCCGGCGCCAGCGTTTGCAGCGCCATCGCGCCGGCAGCGAGCGGCGCGCCGAGCAGCGTCATCAGCGGGCCGGCAAGCAGGCTGTCACGCGTGGCGCGGTGCAGGCGCTCCTTCCAGGCCAGCCGCAAGGCCCGGCGGCGCTGATGCAGCGCCAGCCCGGCTGCGTCGTCGGCGTGCTCGCAGACTTCATTGGCCGGTGTCACCACCACCGGGCACAGCGCCGTCGGCATCGTGTCATCCATTCCGCGCCAGTACATCGGCACCCCAAAGAAGCCGGCCGCGCCGAAAGTTTCCACGGCCGGGTTGATCTCCTCAAGGTGCCGCCGCGTTCCTTCCTCACGATCATCCATGCAGAAGACCAGCTGTGCGGCAGGCGCCTGGTTCTCGCGGGATCGCCCATGATTGGCGGCGAGTGCGGCAAAGATCTGCTGGCGGTAGTGGCGCTCGTAGGCCAGCAACCAGACATAGCCGCGCTGATGGCTATCGAGCCGGCGGGTTTCGGCCAGCAGGGCATCAGCGCCCTCCCGGCCCGCTGCCTGCAACGCCGCCGGGCTAAGGGCCAGCGCCTGTGCCAGCAGATAGCACGACCAGCGCGCATTTTTGCTGACCACCGGCGTCCGCGCCGCCGCATTGGCCAGGCGTTGCCATTCTGCGTCAGCGGCCTGTTCGGCGGCGATCAGACGCTGCGCTTCGCTGGCAGGTGCTTCTTCCAGGAGTCCGGCGAAGAAGGCGTGGCGCACCCACAGCTCGGCCGGGTGGGCAAGAAAATGATCGCCAAGCTCGGAGAGGAAGAGCGGCAAAGCCCAGGTGCGGCGGACAAGGTCCTCGCAATGCAGGCGTTCGAGCACCAGCCGCACGGCCAGGTAGTCGGCCATGGCCACCGGCACATCACTGCCAGCATATTGCGGGTGCTGATCGCGCCAGAGAAACATGCCGGACCAGCCGGGCAGTTCGAGCGCCAGCCGTTCGAGGTAATCGCCCCAGTGCGCCTCGCTCGGCCCGAGGTGCATCAGCTCACGGCCGATGGTTTCAACCGGGTCTGTCGGCAGCGCAGCGATTTCGTCACGGGCGGCAACCAGCTCGTCGAGCTCCCAGCCGAGATCGACGCCGGCACTCTGCCGCCACGCAGCGTAGAAGCCCTGGCCGCGCGCCGGGTTGTGCCACGCCGCCATGCCGAGATCAAGATGCGAAGAGAGATGACGGATGAGCAGCGGCCGCACGGTGTCGAAAACATTCTCCCCGGTCAGCCGCAGCAGCAACGACGACAGGGTCCATTCGCTACCGACGCGTGCCACCAGTGCGGACCACAACATGCGCGCTTCCTGCTGCCAGGCAGCGACCTGCGGTGTCTGCGGGTAGATAGCTTCAAGCAGCGACGCCAGGGCGCCGTCGACCGCCCCGGCCGCCGTCGCCGGTATCTCTTCCAGGCAAGCGCAGGCAGCCCAAAGCGCCGTATCGAGCCGGCCCTCGTCCTGCAGCCACTGCTGCTTTGCCGGGCCGGGGGGGCACGTATCGTGTGTCAGCAGCGCACGCAACACATCGCGTCGGCGCAGTGCAGGAAACCCGGGCAGGCATTCGTCGAGGCCGGCCAGCCCCGCGCCGCCGTCCAGCCGGAGTTCGTCGAGCGCCGCATTCAGATCGCTGTCGTCGATGCGACCGGCTGCATGCAGCGCGCGGCTCTGCACTTCGTCCAGCCAGGGGCGGGCGCCGCTGATCCGCGCGGCCTCCGCGAGCGCCGCCGGGAAGGTGAGATGCTGCAAGCCGTGCAGCGTGTTGTGGTGAACAAAATTGCGAATCGGCGCCTGCGCTGGCAGCACATGCTCCAGATGGCGTACCCAGGCCGCGACGCGCTCATGCAGGGAGGAGGAATTGTCGTCGGCGGGATGCATGTCAGGCCCCGAAGAGGCGCGCGATCTCGCGCACCGACGCTGCCGAAAGCGCGATCAACGGAGCCGGAAAAACCCCGGCGACAACAATGCCGCTTGCCAGCACGGTGGCCGCGATGAATTCAGAGCGATTGAGGTCGGGCAAGGGAGTTGCGTGCGGCTCGCCACCAAGGCACAGCCGGCCGACCACGCGCACTGCGTAGGCGGCACTGATGACGACTCCCAGCGAAAGCACCGCCACCCAGCCGCTCCAGCGCTCGAAGCCGCCAATCAACACATGCAGTTCGGCAATGAAACCTGCACCGCCCGGCAAGCCAGCTGCGGCAAGCAGCGCCAGTGCGAGCAGGAAGGTCAGACGCGGCGCCCGCCCGAGCAGGCCGCCGATTTCCCCGAGCTGGCGCGTGTGTGTGCGTTCGTAGAGGGCGCCGACGAGGAGGAAAAGCAGTGCAGCCGCCAATCCGTGGGCAGTCATCTGGAAAACGGCCCCGCCGATCCCGGTGACATTGAGCGTAGCGATGCCGAGCAGGACAACTCCCATATGCGCCACCGAGGAATAGGCCACCATGCGCTTCAGGTCAGTCTGCCGCCAGGCAAGTACGCTGCCATAAACAAGCGAGATCAGGGCCAGCGTTGCCAGCCCGTCCTGCACGGCCAGCAGGGCGCCGGGCAGGGTTTCACTGGCACGGATGAGCCCGTAGCTGCCCATCTTGAGCAGGGCGCCGGAGAGGAGGATGGAGATCGGGCTGGGCGCTTCGACGTGCGCCAGCGGCAGCCAGCCATGCAGCGGAAATACCGGCATCTTGACGCCAAAGCCGATGAACAGGCCGGCGAAGATCAGCAGTTGCGTCGTCAGCGGCAGCCCTCTTCCACCCTCGGCCATGTCGGCCATGGCGAAGCTGTGGCCGGGCGCGGCGTCATAGAGCAGCAGCAAGGCGACGAGCATGAAGACCGAGCCGCCCAGCGTGTAGAGCACGAAATTGAGTGCCGCGCGGTGACGGTTGGCGCCCCCCATGCGGTCAATCAGGAAAAACAGGGGGATCAGCGTCAGTTCCCAGAAGACGTAGAACAGCGACCAGTCGCGCGCCATGAAGACACCAAGCATGGCGGCTTCGAGAACCAGCATCAGGGAAAAATAGAACTTTGTGCTGCTGCGGATGGTCGTAGACACCAGCATCGAAACAAAGCACAGGAGGGCTGCGAGCACCACCATCGGCAGGGAGATCCCATCGACGCCGAGTGCGAAGCTGGAGCCTACCCGTGGATTCCACGGGCGCGTCTCGAAGAACTGCTGGCTGGACAGGGCAGGATCGAAGAGGTATGCGAGAACCAGCGCAAAGCACAGCGCCGACCCGGAAACAGCCAGACTCGCCCACCGGATGATCTCCGGGCGACGCGACGGCAGCACGGCGACCAATAGTGCTCCCAGCAACGGAAGAAGCAGCAATGCCCTCAACACCGACGGGGGCCCACCTCCATGCCGAACTCCTCCTTGAAGTTATCCTTGTCTTGTCGGAGGATTATGCCAGTAGCGCTACGCCAAAGGTATGCAATGGACACGAATAATCGCCAGCCAGAAAATCCACCCGACACCGTGACGCAAGTCCTGTCGATTCGCGGCCAGGTGCAAGGTGTCGGTTTTCGCTGGTCGATGTGTGCGGAAGCTTCGGCACTGGGTCTCTCCGGCTGGGTGCGTAACCGCCACGACGGCAGCGTCGAGGCGCTGGTGCACGGCCCGGCAGACGCCGTCGCAGCACTGGTGGACTGGGCGCATCGCGGCCCGACCGGTGCCAGCGTCGTTGCCCTGGAAGTGCAATTGCTCGCTACGCCACCCCAGCCAGCCAACCCGGCAATCTTTGAACAGCGACCGACGGCATGAAAACCGCATGGAATTTTTCCCGTTCAGGCAAAACG
>JBAYVG010000063.1:0-17622 GCA_041674785.1 Rhodocyclaceae bacterium | reverse complement strand
CTGCTTGGGCTTGCCGCGTATTTCCTGTGGGGCAGCCGGGCGTCGGCGAAAGCCGCCACCGGCACCTGGAACGAACGCTACCTGCCCGGCGTCGGTGTCGTCGGCGGCTTCTTCGCCGGCCTTTTCGGGGTTGGTTCGGGCATTGTCGCGGCGCCCTTGCTGGTGCGCGGCTTTGGCAAGCGGCAGGCGGTGGCGCAGGGGCTGGCGCTGGCACTGGTGGTGCCGGGTGCGCTGGTGGCGCTGGCCATTTTCGCGCAGGCGCGGCAGGTCGATTGGCAGACCGGCAGCCTGCTCGCCGTTGGCGGCATGGCCACCGTTTCATGGGGCGTGGCCTGGGCGCATCGGCTGCCGGAACGACGCCTGCGCCAGCTGTTCGCACTCATGCTGTTGCTGACGGCCGCGCTGATGATCCGGCAGGGCATGTCGGGTTGACGCGGCCGGTACAATGGCGGCTCGTCCTTCTTCCCCGCTGCCATGTCTGCTCGCCATCTACCGCAACGCATCGTCTGCCTGACCACCGAAACCGTCGAGGTGCTCTATGCCCTTGGCGAGCAGGCGCGCATCGTCGGCATTTCCGGCTACACCGTCTTCCCGAAAGAGGCGCGTCGGGAAAAGCCGAAGGTCTTTGCCTTTACCAGCGGCGACCTGAACAAGATCCTCGCCGTTGAACCCGATCTGGTGCTGACCTTCTCCAATCTGCAGGCCGACATCAGCCGCGAGCTGATCCAGTCCGGGGTGCCGGTCTATGCCTTCAACCAGCGTAGCGTCGATGACATTCTGGCGATGGTCGCCACGGTTGGCCGCCTCGTCGGTGCCGAGGAAAAGGCGCTGGCCCTGGTCGCCGAACTGCAAGCCATCATCGACGCCACGCGCGTGCAGGCAACCGCCCTGCCGCATCGGCCGCGGGTCTATTTCGAGGAGTGGGACGAGCCGCAGATTTCCGGCATCCGCTGGGCATCGGAGCTGATCGGGATCGCCGGCGGCATTGATGTCTTTGCCGACCGGGCGCGCCATCAATCCGCCAAGGAACGCATCCTTGCCGACCCGCTGGAAGTGGTGCGCCGGGCGCCGGACATCATCATCGGCTCGTGGTGCGGCAAGCATTTCCGGCCGGAGCGGGTGGCTGCCCGCGAAGGCTGGCAGGGTGTGCCCGCTGTGGCCGGTGAACAGATCCACGAACTGAAATCGGCGGTGATCCTCAACCCCGGCCCGGTGGCGATCCGCGAGGGCTTGCCGGCGCTGCTCAAGCTGTTTCAGGCGTGGGCTGCTCAGCAGGAGGCCGACAGGCAGGCATCAACCGCTGCCTGAATTTCTGCCTTGTCGGTCACGATCGGAAAAGCGTCGCTGACCTCCGGCGTGATCTCGATCGGCGCGGGGGTGATGGTGAACGCTTCGGCCAGCATGCGTGGCCTGGGGTGCTCGGCCGATGAGGAAAGACGGCAGTTTGCTATCCGCACGGGCCGCCGGCACTATGATGGGAGCACTTCCCGCATTACCAACGTGCAACATGGAGAACCTTTGATGGCGAAACAAGTTTTCAGGCTCGACCGCGAATTCATCGAGCTCAACGTTCTCCTCAAGCTGCTGGCACTGGCCTCTTCCGGCGGCGCAGCCAAGGCAATGGTTGCCGAGGGCCTGGTGACGGTGGATGGCGAGGTGGAAACGCGCAAGACGCGCAAATTGCGGGTGGGGCATGTGGTGCGTGTGGCCGATGAGGAAATCCAGATCGCCGCCGCCGAGGCGTGAAGTCTCGCCACCAATGCAGGATAGCCGCTGGCTCATTCTTCTCTGTGCAATCCGTCTTGGCTTTGCGCTGATCAACACCGTCTATGCCGCGCTGATTCCGGCGTTACGACCGGCATGGGGCATGTCGGCAAGTGAGGCCGGGGCGGTTCAGTCGGCGTGGCATGTCGGTTATATCGTTTCGCTGGTGGCGGCGAGTCTGTTCGCCGGGCGCTTCGGTGCGCGCAACACTTTTCTTGGCATGGGCTGGGCCGCCTGTGCCAGTGCCTTCATCTTCGCCTTTGGCGCGCAGGATTTTCTTTCGGCCTTCCTGCTTTACGGATTCGCCGGGTTGTGTGCGGGCGGTTCCTATGTGCCGGGATTGGCGCTGATTGCCGAGCGTTTTCCCTCCTCGTCCCGTGGCCGGGCAATGGGCGCCTTCATCGCCGCCGCTTCGCTGGGCTATGCGATCGGCCTGGTCGGCGCCAGTGCGCTCGCCGAATGGCTGGGATCGACCGGGGGGTTTTTGCTCGCAGCTGTCGGGGCGATGCTGGGGCAGGTGTTGGCAATGCTGGTGTTGCGCCAGACACCAAATGTCGTCGTGCCGGCCAACATACGTGGGCCAGCCATTTCGCAGGCCTCGTTGCGCTTCCTCTGGCGTAACAAGCCGGCGCGCTACAACGTCATCGGCTACACCTTTCATGCTTGGGAACTGCTCGGTATGTGGGCCTGGCTCCCGGCTTTTCTGGCGGCAGCAGCGGCCTTTCACCAGGGGGGTGAAGTCGGAGGGCTGGTCATCGCCGGTGCGGCCCTGGCAGCATTGACGCATCTGGTGAGCATGGCGGGAAGCCTTGTCGGCGGCAGCTGGTCTGACCGCTGGGGGCGCACGCAGGTGACGCTCACCATGTCGCTTGCCAGCATTGCCTGTGCGCTCGTGTTTGGCTGGCTGATGGTGCTGCCGCTGGTGCTGCTTGTTGCCGTGGCGGTGGTTTTCAACCTGGCGGCAGTTGGGGATTCGGCCATCCACTCGGCGACGCTGACCGAGGTTGTGCCGGCAGAGCATCTGGCAACGGCGTATTCGGTGCGTTCTATCCTTGGTTTCGGTATGGGCGCACTGAGCCCCTGGTTGTTCGGTCTGGTGCTTGATGCCGGCGGTGGTGATGGTCTTGCTGCCTGGGGCTGGGCGTGGACCTTGCTCGGCATCTTTGCGCTGCTTGGTCCGTGGGCTACATGGCGACTGCAGCGGATGCAGCGTCAGTAGTTTGGAATGTATTGGGCCGGTGCCAGTGCGATCGGGAACAGCGGCTTTGCGAGCAGGGTGCGCGCGGTCGCTTCGGTGACCGAGATGCAGGCACCGTATTGCGGATCGCCGCCCTTGGCCTGAAAGCGCTGGACAGCAGTGACGACGCCGACCAGCCGGCCTTCGTTGTCGAGCAGCGGGCCGCCGGAGGAGCCGGGGCGGCAGTAGTTGTCCGAGAGCAGAAAGGTTTCGCCACTGCGCTCTGCCCGAGTACGGAAAGCCCCTTGTGACCAGACGATGTCGCTTGATCCGCCGGGGTGGCCGAAAGTGTGCACGGTGTCGCCCGCGCGCAGCGAAGTCGAGCTGCCCCAGGCAATGGCATCGTTGCCGGCACCGGGGGCGAGCAACAGGCAGGCGTCCTCGCCGTCGAGCCGCGCATATTTGTCTACTTTGGTGACTCGCTTCGTCATGCCGTGGATGACGACCAGCCCGTTGGTGGCGCCACCGGCCAGTACATGACAGTTGGTCAGGATGCGGTCGGGTCCGATCATGACGCCGGAACCGGAGAGGTTGCGCTGACGGATGGTGAAGACCGACCAGGCGACATATTGAGCGTCAAATCCTGCCTGCTTGGCGCCGCGCGTGGGCAGACTCGGCGCTGGCCCGGCTTCGGCCATCTGTTTCGGTGGCGCACTGTCGGCACTGGCAGCTACAGCGCTCGCGGGGGGCGTCTCTTCCGAGGGCTGTGCTTGTGGCTCCGGTGCAATCGCAGGCGCGGAGGCTACGGGTGTGAGGGTTGCTGCAGTAGCTGTCACCGCTGGCGGTGAACTGGTTTTCGCCGGTTTTTTCTGCCAGAAGAAGCCAGCGGTGCCGCCCGCTGCCAGCAACAGAACGAGCCAGTTCAGCGCGCGCGAACGCACTGGGCGCTCGGCGACAAGATCGATATTGCTGATGGGTGGGGCCGAGGCAAGCGGCTGCTGTGCCAACTTGCGGTCGTAGGCGGCGCGCTGCGCCGGATTGCGCAAGGTGTCGTACGCCACGCGCAGCAGCGAGAGCTCGTCGGCTTGTCCTTGCAAGGTCTGCGTACGAGCATGAAAGGCGCGAACAATCGCTTCGTCGCTGGCGCTGTGATCGACGCCAAGTGCGGCGTAGAGCGTATTGACAGTGGTCATGTGCGGAACGGTTCGGCAGTCAGGATGGTCGGATTGTAGAATAGTCGCCCTTGATTGCCGCAACCGTTGCATTGCTGGAGGGTTCATCATGATCCGAAAATTGCTCGTCGCTCTTTCCTTTGCCTGCCTGGCGGCGTCGGCTCAAGCCGACGTTGTCGATATCGACAATGCCGAGCTGGCGCGGCTGGCCATCTCCGGGGTGCCGGTCATCGACATTCGTACCGAAGGCGAATGGAAGGAGAGTGGTGTGGTTCCTGGCAGCAAGCTGATCACGCTTTTCGACGAAAAGGGCCGCGCTGACCCGGCCTGGCTGGAGAAGGTGAAAGGGGTGGCCAAGCCCGACCAGCCGGTGATCATCATCTGCCGCAGTGGCAACCGCACCAAGGCGGCGAGCCAGATGCTGACGCAGCAGGCCGGTTACGCCAAGGTGTACAACGTCAAGGAAGGTATTCGCGCCTGGGCCAAGGAGGGCCGGATGATGGTGCCAGCCACCAGTGCCGTGGCCGCCTGTCCGGCTGGAGCGCGTTGCTGATTCCATGAAAGGCAAACCCGAAAAAACCTACGAGATCCGCCCTGGCCAATCGGTCGAGCTGCTGAAGGAACTGCACATCCTGACGCGCGACGGCAAGATGAATCAGGACAGTCGCCGCAAGCTGAAGCAGGTTTATCACCTGTTCAATTTCATTGAGCCGCTGCTGATTGCAGCGCAGCAGGCGAACCCCGAGATTCATCTGGTCGACCACGGTGCCGGCAAGTCTTACCTTGGCTTCATTCTCTACGATCTGTTCTTCAAGGCGCATGGCGGCACTTCGCAGATCTGGGGTATCGAAACCCGCGACGAACTGGTGCAGCGTTCAAGCGAACTCGCCGAACGCCTTGGCTTTGGCGGCATGCGCTTTCTTAATCTATCGGTGGCCGACTCGATCACCTCGCCTGAATTGCCCGACCGCGTTGATGTGGTGACCGCGCTGCACGCCTGTAACACTGCCACCGACGATGCGATCCGTTTCGCGCTGGCGAAGAAGGCAAAATACATCGTACTGGTGCCGTGCTGCCAGGCCGAGGTTGCAGCAACGCTGAGGAAGCACAAGGCGACCGCATTGGCGGAAGCGCTCGGCGAAGTCTGGCGTCACCCGATCCACACCCGCGAATTCGGCAGCCACCTCACCAATGTGCTGCGCTGCTTGCAGCTGCAGGCCCACGGTTACGAAGTCAGCGTCACTGAACTGATCGGTTGGGAACACTCGATGAAAAACGAGCTGATCATCGCTGTCGACAAGCAGCTGCCGATGACGAAGCCCGCTGAGCGCCTGGCTGAGCTGCTGACGACTTTCGGGCTTGATGACCTGCGTGGCCGATTCGGCTGATAGCCGGTGGAATTTTGCGACTCCGGCAGGATGAGCGCGTCGGTGGCGGTCATTTCCCTGTAAGGTTTTTCCACGCCAGACGACTAATGCGTGTATCGCTTTGGTCTGGCTCTCTGGAAACCCGTGGACTCACGGGCTGAATCAAACACAGTTTCAGTGAAACTGGGGCGAGCTACCTTTGTCGAACCGTGGTCAGCCACGAAGCTCGCTGCAATCACTGGAGATGATGATGGACCGTCGTCAATCGCTTGTTTCCCTGCTCGGCCTGTCGATGCTTCCTTTTGGAAGGTATGCGGCAGCGGCCGGAACCGACAGACCTGTACTCGCCAAGGCGAAATCGGAGTGGGCGAAGCTGCTGTCGCCACCGGCCTATAACGTGCTGTTTGAAGATGGTACCGAGCGGCCCGGCAGCAGCCCGCTGAATGGCGAAAAGCGTGACGGCACCTTCGTCTGCGCAGCCTGTTTCCAGCCGCTGTTCGATAGCAGCAAGAAGTACGAGAGCGGCACTGGCTGGCCGAGCTTCTGGCAGCCATTGCCGGGCGCGGTCGCGACAAAGCGGGATTTCAAGATGATCCTGCCGCGCACCGAATACCATTGTGCCCGTTGTGGCGGTCATCAGGGGCATGTGTTCGACGATGGCCCGCAGCCGACCGGGCAGCGCTACTGCAACAACGGCGTGGCGCTGCAGTTTGTGCCGCGTGGCGACAAATTGCCGGAGCTGCGCACATGAGCCGGCATCTGAAGCGCCTGTCGAGCTGGCTGGGCGCCAGTCTGTTGCTCTTCGGCCTGCAGGTGGCAACTGCCGGTGCTGCAGAACCGCCGCGCCCGGCCACGGCGATCTTTGCCAGCGGCTGCTTCTGGTGCACGGAGTCGGATTTCGAAAAGCTGCCGGGGGTGATCAGTGCCGAGTCCGGCTACATCGACGGCAAGACCGCCAACCCCACCTATCAGGAAGTGAGCAGCGGAGCGACCGGCTACACCGAGGCTGTGCGCGTGGTGTACGACCCGGCGCGGGTCAGCTATGCGCAGCTGCTCGATCATTTCTGGAAGAACGTTGATCCGACGGTGAAGAACCGCCAGTTCTGCGATATCGGCAGCCAGTACCGCAGCGGTATCTATTGGCAGACGGAGGCCGAACGCAAGGCGGCGGAGGGCAGCCGTGAGGCCTTGCTGAAAAGCGGCCGCTTCAAGGAGATTCATACCGAGATCAAGGCTGCGTCGACCTTCTATCCGGCCGAGGAATACCACCAGGATTACTACAAGAAAAATCCGCTCCGTTACGGCTATTACCGTAATGGCTGCGGTCGGGATGCGCGGCTGCAGCAGCTGTGGGGCACAAAATAAGTGAACGGCCGGAGATAAAAAAAGCCGGAGGGGGAAACCCCTCCGGCTTTTGGTTTTCGTGCTGCTGATTACTGGACTTGCTGGATGCCTGCGATAACCCAGCCACGGCTGCCATCGGTCGGCTTGGTCATGTGCCAGATCTCGGAAAAGTTTTCTGCGGCTGCGTTGCGGTCTTCCCGGATCGCGCCGCTGAAGTGCACGCTGACGACGTAACGGCCAGCTTCTTCCGCAACATCGATGACCTGTGCCTGCAGATCGACAACATCGGTTTCCTGCGCGGCGCCCTTGCGCTCGTCGATGGCCAGCTTGATCTCGCCGAACATCTCCGGCGAGGTGAATTCGCGGATGTCGTCAAGGTTGCCGGCATCGTTGGCCGCCTGCAGGCGGATGAAGTTCACCTTGGCGCTACGGGCGAAGCCTTCGGTATCGAAGTCTGCCGGGATGTTGCCCGAGGCGCTGCTGGCAGCGGCAGGCGTGTACGCTGATCCACCGGCCGGTGTGAAGTCAGGGCGTGGGGCGTTACCGTTCGCGCCCGCACCAGCGGCGGCATACTGCATGCCCGGTGCCTGTGCTGCGGCTTTCTTGCGCAGGAAGAAACCGATCACGGCGATGACGGCGATGGCCAGCAGGGCGATCATCATGAAGTTGGCGAGGCCTTCGCCAAAGCCGAGATGGGAAGCCAGGGCCGCCAGACCAAGGCCGGCGGCCAGGCCGGCGATCGGGCCAAGCCACGAGCGCTTCGGTTGGGCAGCCGGGGCTGCCGCATTTGGCTGTTGCGCGGGCGTCGCCTGGGTGCTCTTGGCCGGTGGCGTCGCTTGACGCTGCATCCCCGAGGAGCTGCCGCCGCCAAACCGCTTGGCCGCTTCGGCATCGGTGACGTTCAGCGTGAAGCCAATAACAACGGCCGCCGCCAACGTGAGAAATTTGTTCATGTGTGCCTCCTTTGGTGAGAGATGTTTGCGGATCATACGCAAACATCTCTGCATGAAAAACAAGTCAATATCTTATCTTTACTTCGTAAAAACAGGATTGTCTCAAGCGGTGAACAGCTTGGCTGTTGCCGCCGGGCTGGTGGGGAAATAAAGGTGCAGGTAGCTGGCCGTCAGGCTTTGCAGACGATAGACCGCTTCGCCTTCGCTGGCACCCTGCTTGCGCGTGGCACGTGCAAACGGTGCGAGCGGGGTTTCCGACTTCGAGTAGTGGAAGGTGTGGCCGCGAATCGGTGTTCCACCGTCGAGCGCCACCTCCTGCATACCGAGTGCAGCGAGCTTCTTCTGCATGGCGACTGTACCTGGGATCAGGCTGCCCATCCAGTGTGCAATGCCATCGATATCGACCAGCGTTTCGAACAGCGCCATCATGCCGCCGCATTCGGCCAGCACTGGCTTGTCGCTGCTGACATGCTTGGCCAGCGAGGCCCACAGCGCGCGGTTGGCCGAGAGCGCCTTGCCGTGCAGCTCCGGGTAGCCGCCGGGCAGCCAGACCGCATCACACTCGGGTAGCGCCAGATCGGCCAGCGGCGAGAAGAAAACGAGCTTGGCCCCCATCGCTTCGAGGCAGTCGAGATTGGCCGGGTACAGAAAGCAGAAGGCCGCATCGCGGGCGATGGCGATTGTCTTGCCGGCGAGCAGCGGGGGAAGTTGCGGGCGCAGAGCGTCAGCGAATTCGACTGCTGGTGGCAGCAGTGCGGCGTCGGTTTTGGCCAGTGCGTCGGCCATGCGGTCCAGGCGCGACGACAGGTCTTCGATTTCGGCCGCCGGCAGCAGGCCAAGGTGGCGTTCCGGCATTGCAGCAAAATCGTCGCGCGGCAGGTGGCCCATCCAGCGGATGTCGTCAGGCAGGCTCTTCTTCAGCAACTCTGCGTGGTAATCGCTGCCGACACGGTTGGCAAAAGCCGCCGTCAGCGGCGTGCCCGGCCGGTAGTGTTTGAGGCCATAGGCGATGGCGCCGAAACTGCTGGCCATTGCCGCGCCGTCGATCACGGTCAGGATCGGAATGCCGAGCCGTGTCGCCAGTTCTGCCGCTGACGGGTCGCCGTCGAACAGCCCCATGACCCCCTCGATCAGGATCAGGTCGGCATCGTGCGCCGCTTCTGCCAGTCGCCAGCGAGCATCATCCTCGCCGCACATCCACAGGTCGATGTTGACGCACGGCGCACCGCTGGCGATGGCGTGGATCTGCGGATCAAGGAAGTCCGGGCCGCACTTGAAGACGCGCACCCGCTTCCCCTGCCGCGCATAGAGCCGCGCCAGTGCGGCGACGACGGTAGTCTTGCCCTGGTTGGAAGCGGGGGCGGCGACGAGGAGGGCGGGGCAGGAGGCCATCAAAACTCGACACCGGGCATGGCTTTTACGCCGGCTTTGAAGGCGTGTTTGACCATGCCGATCTCGCTCACTGTGTCGGCCGCTTCCACTAGTGCCTCCGGCGCAGCGCGACCGGTGATGATCACCGTCTGCAGTTTCGGCCGCGCGGCGATGGCGGCCAGTACTTCAGCGAGGTTGAGCCAGCCGTACTTGAAGGCGTAGGTCATTTCGTCAAAGACGACGAGATTGATCGTGTCGTCAGCCAGATAGCCTTGTGCGATCTTCCACGCGGCCTGCGCGGCCAGGGTGTCGCGGTTGTTGTCCTGGGTTTCCCAGGTGAAGCCTTCTCCGCAGACGTGCCATTTCACCTGCTCGGGAAACTTGCGGAAGAAACCTTCTTCGCCGGTGTCCGAGCGCCCCTTCACGAACTGGATTACCGCGACCTTGTGGTCGTGGCCAAGGGCCCGGGCGACAACGCCGAAGGCGGCCGAACTTTTGCCCTTGCCGTTGCCGGTGTTGACCAGCAGGATGCCGCGCTCTTCCTGGGCAGCGGCGATCTTGGTGTCGATCACCGCCTTCTTTTTCTGCATGCGCGTGTTGTGGCGCTGATCGCGCGTGTTTTCGCGGTCGATGTCATCAGTCATGTTTTTCCTTTCAGCAGGGGATGAACCAGCGGTGTCCGTCGCTCTCGATTTCCTTGAGCGGGTGGCCGTAGAGTTCGGTAAGACGGCTCGCCGTCAGCATTTCCCGGCAGGTGCCCAGTTCAACACGGCCGTCGCCATGGACGAGGAGTGTGCGGTCGCAATAGCGGTCGGCCAGGCCGGGTTCGTGCAGGACCATGATGACGCCGGCGCCGCAGTCCTGCGCTGCGCCGGCGAAGAGATCGAGGACGGCTATCTGGTGGTTGAGGTCAAGGTGGGCGAGCGGTTCGTCGAGCAGATAGAGCGGCGCCGCTTGTGTCAGCAGCGTGGCAATGGCCAGTCGCTGACGCTCGCCGCCAGAGAGCGTCTGCACATCGCGGGTTTCGAGTTCGGCGAGGCCGACGGCCTTGAGCGCGCTGCGGGCAATCTCGGTGTCCTGTTTGGTTTCCCAGTCCCAGCGACCGAGGTGCGGATGGCGGCCGGTGAGCGCGGTTTCGAGCACGGTGCTGGCAAAGGCGTCGCTGTGCCGTTGCGGTAGCAGCCGCGACGTTTCGCCGCTTCGCGCGGGCCAAGTTGAGGGTAGCTTTGACCGGCCAGTTGCACTTTGCCGGCATCGGCGTCGCGCAGTCCGGCGAGCACCGAAAGCAGTGTTGATTTGCCGGAACCGTTGCGGCCGAGGATAGCTAGCCGTTCGCCGGCTTGCAGCGAAAAATTCAGATCGGAGCACACCGGGTGTTCCCCAATGCTGACCCGCAATTGCTGTGTGGCGATCAAGGGCGCATTCACATTCATTGCCGATGCCTTGCCAGCAGGAAAAGAAAGACCGGCACCCCGATCAGCGCGGTGAGCACGCCGACCGGTAACTGCTGCGGGGCGACGATGGTGCGCGCCAGCGTGTCGGCCAGTGTCAGCAGGGCGCCGCCGGCGAGCACGGAAGCTGGCAGTAGCAGGCGCTGGTCGTTGCCGATGGCCAGCCGTACCAGATGCGGCACGACGAGACCGACGAAGCCGATCGATCCGGCACTGGTGACTGCGACGGCGGTAACCAGTGAGGCAAGTGCATAGACGGTATAGCGCAGGCGCTTGACGTTGACCCCCAGCGCCTGCGCCGTGTCCTGGCCGCGTGCCAGCAGATTGAGCTCGCGGGCGAAGGGCATGGCGGCCAGCAGTGCCAAGACAAGGATGACCAGTGCAATCCAGGGAGCGCCGGTCTGAGACAAGTCGCCCATCAGCCAGAAAAGCATGCCGCGCAGCTTGTGTTCCGGGGCAATGGAAAGCATCAGCGCCACCACTGCGCCACAGCCAGCGGCAACGATGACGCCGGTGAGCAGCAGCCGTGTCTGCGTCCACGCGCCGTCGCCGTGGGCCAGACCGAAAACGATAAGCATGGCACCGAGGGCACCAAGGAAGGCCAGTCCGTTGAGCCCGGCAACCGACAATCCGAGCAGAATGGCAAGCATGGCACCGACACCGGCGCCGCCGGAAATGCCCAGCACGTAAGGGTCGGCCAGCGGGTTCCTGAGCAGCACCTGCATCAGCGCCCCGGCCAGCGCCAGCAGTCCACCGCAGGCAAAGCCGGCCAGTGCGCGCGGCAGACGCAGGTCGAGGACGATGGCGGCGTTGTTTACCGGCTGACCGAGCAGCGCGGCAATAACGTCAGAAATCGGAACCGAGAGGCTGCCCACCGCCAGCGCCGCCGCGAAACTCGCCAAGCCACCGCTGGCGAGCAGGACAAGAACGAGAAAGGCGCGATGGCGGGAGGGCATGCTGCTGCTTACCTCGGTGCGTAACGGACGCCAACAAAAATGTTGGCGCCGGGAGTGGCGTAGTTATTGACGGTTTCGTAGTACTTGTCAAAGACGTTGTTGCCACGGGCGAACAATACCCAATCCTTCTGGAGCTGGTAATTGGCGTACAGGTTGACTAGCCCATAGCCACCGAGGTGCTTGGTATTCGCAGCGTCATCGTAGCGATCGCCGACGAGTTGCCACTCGCCGCCGACTGACCAGGCGCCCAGGTATTTGGTGATGTGGCTGGTCACCTGTTCGTTTGCCCTGCGGGCCAGACGATTGCCGGTGTCATCGTCGCGCTGACTTTGCAGGTCAACCGAAACGCCCGTTTCCCATGTGGAGAAGCGGCCGGCATAGCTGGCCGATGTACCTTTGAGCGTGGCGCTGCTGACATTCCTCAATGGCCAGCCGTTGATCAGATCTGAAACCTTGTTGTGGAACTGCACGATCGACACGCGATGTGCACCCTGCTCCCAGGTGATGCCTGCCTCGCTATTTTTCGATTCTTCCGGCTTTAGATTCGGATTGCCGGCATAAAGAGCACCAAAGGTGTTCGGAAAATAGAGTTCATTGAAAGTTGGCGCCCGGAAGGCCGTGCCGTATGAAACGTGCGCACGCCACGCCGGCGTGAACTGATAACCGTAAGTGGCAGCGCCGGTGGTCTTGCCGCCGAACTGGGAGTTGTCATCACGACGCAGGTTGAACTGGAAGCGGTGGTTTTCGAGATTCCCTGTCCAGCCGGCAAGCAGCGACCGGATGGTGCGACTGTCGACCGAGTAGTTCGTTGTTCCAGAAACCGATTGCTTGAGGTATTCGGCAGCGAGCAGCGCACTTCCCACGGGCAGCTTGATGTCGTTCTGCCAGGAATACATGTCCTGGGCGGTTTCGAAGGTACTGGTGTCAACGCCGTTCTGGGCGCTTGTTGCTTTGTCCGTGCTGCGTCCCAGGCGGACGGTGCTGGTCCAGGCATCATTGATGCGGTTGCGCGAATGGACGGAATGGGTGGCCACGTTCTGATGGTTCTTGTCATCCTTCGTTGCGGACTGATCAAAGCGGCTGGTGCCATCGGAGACGAAGAAATTTGCACCGATTTCTTGCCCCTGTACCGGGCGAAGCGCAAGGCTGCCGGTCAGGCTGTTGTTCCGGTAGCCGTCGCTGTCATGGTTGTGCGTGCCGCTATGGAGCGCGCTGAACCCATCCGTTGAATAGTAGCCGCCCTGCAAGCTGTAGGAAACGAGTTCCGTGCCTCCCGAAACACCGATACTCGAGTCATTGGTGTTATAGGTGCCAAATCCGGTGCTGGCGTTGAATTTCGGGTCGCCGCTACCGCGTTTGGTAAAAATCTGGACGACACCGCCGATCGCATCCGCGCCGTAGAGCGACGACGCCGGGCCGCGCAGGATTTCGATCCGGTCGATCTGCGACAGCGGGATGCGTGACAGGGCAGCGTCTCCCGACGTTGCCGAACCAAAGCGGACGCCGTCAACGAGAATGATGGACTGCTTCGGGCTGGCACCACGGATGAAGAGGCCGCTGTTCGTTCCCGGGCCCCCGTTGGCGGTGAATTGGATTCCCGGCTGGCGTGCAAGCAGCTGTTCAAGTGAGGACTGTCCAGCCTGTTCGATTTCTTCACGCTCGATGACCGATACGTCGGCCATCAAATCGTTGATCCGGGTCGCTTGGCGGGTTGCGGTAACAATGATCGGGTCGAGCGCGGTGTCGGCGGCGTAGGTGCCGGTTGGTGTGCTGGCAATGACTGCGGCGGCAACGGCTGTTAGTTTGAGATGGTTCATGATTTTCCCTGTTCCCGGCGTGCGTCCCCGCAACCGGTGAGCTGATGACTGGAAAGCTCTGGGGAAAAGACTGAACGGGTCGGCACAGGCATGCGCCGGGCGTTCCGTGGCCGCCTCCCCGCAGCACTTCCGCTTGTTTTGTGCGAAGGCCGGTCTCCGGGCTCGCGAGGCTTTTGCGTACCGCCTTCCCAGGCTTGATGGCCCAGTGGCGTGTTGGTACGAATCACTCGCTTACCGTTGCGGGGGCAGCAGCGGAATTGCGTGGCAGTTGCCTGCACGCGCACCGCTTTCCCGTTTCACCGCGGCAGAGAAATCTGCACAGCGGCACCTTGCACATTCCGCCAGCCGAGAGCATGACTCAAGGTCAGTGGAGGGCGAATTGTATCTTGCGCTGCAGTATCACGAAAGCCTCGAAGACTTGTCTGTGACATATTTCACATTCAAAAAGCATTCTTACTCCTTGACTTAGCTTGATTTTTTCTTCTATAGTTGCCGCCATGGTCAATGAACTGAATGCGCTCGAAAGCAAGATCGCCCAAGTGGCGGGGATGTGCCGTTCGCTGCGCAACGAAAATCGCGAGCTGCAACTTCGCCTGACAGCGCTTGAAGCCGAGAAGCGGCAGCTGGTCGAACGCATGGGTACAGCGCGTGAGCGGCTTGAATCCCTGGTCGGGCAGCTTCCCGAAGCCAAGGCCTGATCGGGAGCGCTGATTTCGCATGGCAGACCAATCCGTTTCTCCCAACCATCTCGACATCACCCTGCTCGGCAAGGAATACCGTATCGCCTGCCCGCCCGAAGAACGTGAGGCGCTGGTCGCGGCTGTTTCCTACGTCGACGAGAAGATGCACGAGATATCTGATCGCACTAAAAGTAACATCGCCGAGCGTATTGCGGTGATGGCGGCGCTCAATATTGCACACGAGTTTCTGAGCTCGAAGGCCAAGGGCGGCGAGCCTGTCGGCGGTCTTGATTTCGGCGCGGTCCGGCGTAGAATCTCCGACATGGAGGCGCAGCTGGATGTGATGCTTGCACCACAGGAAAAGCTGTTCTGAGTTGTCTTGCCGGCGCAGGGTTTCCAGCACTGGCAGCCAGCCTCCACCGAGTGTCCCCTGCGGTGTTCGCCAAGGCCATACATTCCTTGAACCAATGCTAATTGGCATCGGTTGCGAACCATCGAAACCGCTGTTGTGCGCGCCCTTTATCGGGTGTGCCTGATGCGGAAGGAAAGCAGCCACTCTGAACCCAGGTTCAGGATGCCGGCCTAGCGGCACAGGCGGGGGCCCAGCAAAAGAAGTACCGGCAGCGCGGAAGTTTCTTCCGCGCTGTTTTCATTTGGGGGTGGCGCATGGCCTACTGGCTGATGAAGTCGGAGCCGGCAGAGGTTTCGATCGACGATCTGGCCGCACGGAAAGTTGTGCCCTGGTTTGGCGTGCGCAACTATCAGGCACGCAACTTCATGCGTGATGCGATGCAGGTTGGCGACTTGGCCTTCTTCTATCATTCAAGCTGTGCCGCGCCGGGCATCGCCGGTATCTGCGAAGTGTGTGCCCCCGCCCACCCGGATGACACCCAGTTCGATCCGGCCAGCCCCTACTTCGATCCGAAATCCACGCCCGATAAGCCGCGCTGGCTGTGTGTCGATGTGAAGTTTGTGCAAAAGACGCGTCTGGTGTCGCTGACTGAGCTGCGCCGGCAGCCCGCGTTGGACACCATGCAGCTTCTGCAGCGTGGCAGCCGGCTGTCGATCACGCCGGTCAGTGACGCCGAGTGGCAATTCATTACCCGAGAACTGATGTGAGGTGGATGTGACCTGGTTGCTGGCTTATCTTGCGCTCGGCGCCTTCGCCGGCTTCTTTGCCGGCCTGTTGGGTGTCGGCGGCGGCGCGATCATGGTGCCGATCCTGACCTCGATCTTCATCTGGCAGGGCTTTCCACTGACCGAGGTGGTTCATCTGGCGCTCGGCACCTCGATGGCGGCGATCATTTTTACCTCGATTTCCTCGCTGCGGGCGCACCACCGGCATGGTGCGGTGGTGTGGACCATTGTCCGCCAGATTACCCCCGGCATTCTTCTCGGGGCTTTTCTTGCCACCTTCATAGCGGCACGTGTACCGACTGTGCCGCTGACCCTATTCTTTGCGCTGTTCATTACCTACGTCGCCGTGCAAATGCTGCTCAACATCAAACCGAAAGCTGCGCGCGAACTGCCCGGGATAGCCGGCATGACTGGGGTGGGAGTCGGGATCGGCAGCCTTTCGTCACTGGTTTCGATTGGTGGCGGCACGTTGTCGGTGCCGTTCATGACCTGGTGCAACGTTAAGCCACATCACGCCATCGGTACCTCGGCCGCGATTGGTCTGCCGATTTCGGTGGCGGGCACCATCGGCTATCTGGTCAACGGCTGGGGGCATCCGGGCCTGCCCGAGTACACGCTGGGCTTTGTCTACCTGCCGGGTCTGGTGCTGGTGACGTTGGTCAGTACGCTGGTGGCGCCGATAGGGGCCAAATTGGCCCACCGACTTCCTGTGGCAACCCTCAAGCGGGTTTTTGCCGGCGTGCTGGTCTTGCTGGTGGTAAAAATGCTGTGGGGTGTGCTTGGGAGCTAGAACGCAGCCAGGTCGGTAATCAGCAGCCCTTGAACACCGGCTTGCGCTTAGACAGGAAGGCCGCCAGCCCTTCCTGGTAATCGTCAGTGTCGAGGAAGGCGAAGGAGGCGCGCAGTTCTTCGTGGGTGAGCGGCTGTTCCTGCTGCAGTCGTTTGGCCCACTGTTTGTGCCAGCGGGCGACGAGCGGAGCGCCATCGCAGATGCGGCGGGCCGCAGCATCGGCCTCGTCGGCCACCTGCGCATCGGGAACGACGCGTGTCAGCAGACCTTTCTGCAAGGCCTCGGCTGCCGACAGAATGCGGCCTTCAAGCAGGATTTCGAGTACCACCGCCGGTCCGGCCAGTTGCAACAGGCCAGCCATTTCTTCCGGGTACATCGAAAAGCCGATGCGATTGATTGGTGCGCCGAAGCGCGCCGATTCTCCGGCAATACGCAGGTCGCACTGACTGGCGATTTCGAGGCCGCCGCCGATGCAGGCGCCTTGAATTCGGGCAATGGTCGGGTGCGGGCAATTACCGATGGCGCGCAGTGCTCGGCCGACACAGCCGTGATAGTGCATGGCGCGATCGACGGTGTTGCGGGCAGTCAGAAATTCTTCCAGGTCACCGCCGGCGGCAAAGGCTTCGTCGCCTTCGCCGCGCAGGATCAGGCAGCGCAGGGAGTCGTCGGCCGAAAGTGCGCTGATCGTTGCGTCGAGCTGTTGCCACATACCGAGATCGACGGCATTGAGCTTGCCGGGGTTGGCAATGCGCACCGTGGCAACGCTGCCGTCGCGGCAACAGTGGATGCTGCCGGCCATATCAGGCGGCTTTGGCGCTGCTCTTGCTATCTTCGGCAGCGATTTCGCGGGCGTGAATTCGGGCGAGGGCTTCGCGGCCGGACAGAAGGTGGTCGTGCATGGCCTTCTCTGCGCGCTTGGGGTCACGTGCCTTGAAACCGGCCATGATCGCGCGATGCTCGTCAAGCGACTGCTGCAGACGGCCTTCCAGCGACAGCGAATGTAGCCTGGTGAGCTTCAAAACCTTGCGCAGATCCTGAATGACCTGCATCAGCCAGCGGTTGTCAGCAAGCTCCTGGATAGCACGGTGGAACTCCTGGTTGGCCTCGAAAAAGCCTTCCTTGTCGCCGCTGGCGGCGTATTTTTCCAATTGTCCATGGAGACTCTCCAGGCGCAAGATGTCTTCATTGCGTGCTTTCTCCGTTGCCTCGAAAGCGCAACGTCCTTCCAGCATGGCCATCAGCGGGAAAATTTCGTCGAGATCGCGCTCCGAAATTTCGGTGACGTAGCAGCCGCGACGGGGCTTCAGTGTGACCAGGCCTTCCGATGCGAGCACCTTGAGGGCTTCGCGCAACGGTGTGCGGCTGATGCCATAGTCGATGGCCAACGCCTGCTCGTCGATCCACGTGCCGGGCGGCAGTTCATGCGCGAAAATGCGTTGCCGAAGGCGTTCGGCAACTTCCTGATAAAGTGCGGTCTGGGCGATACGAGCGGGACACATGCGGCGATTATACCCTGCAAGTCAAACTTGCATTCATAATTATGGATAAAGTATTATTGGAAAGAAATCGCAGGGTGTCAAGCGGCAAAATGTCGTAGGCATGGCAGGCGATGCGCACAATAATCCGTTCAATACTGAAATCTG
>JBAYVG010000062.1:0-17908 GCA_041674785.1 Rhodocyclaceae bacterium | reverse complement strand
CGCCGATCTCGGCAAAAAAACGCCACACAGGCCACTGCGCAAGCCTGATGACCCGCTCGTTGATCACCACGCAAGCACGCGCGGCTTGCCGGAGCTGATTCTGCCTGTCGACGAGAATGACCCGCAGGCACTGTTCCGCCATGTCGTCGGCGATGCGGCACCACTACCGGATCGCAATCTGGCGATTGTCGAAAAGCCGTTACCGCCCCCACACCCGCGTCAGCGCGAAGAGGATGAAGCTGCTGCCCTGCGCGAGTCGATCGATGCCCCGCTCTCGTTTCAGGATCGGCTGGATACCGGCGACGAAAGCGTCTATCTGCACGAAGGCGTGTCACGTCGCGTCCTTGCCGACCTGCGTCGGGGGCGCTGGATCATCCAGGACGAGCTTGACCTGCACGGGCTGACCCGTGACGAAGCCCGCAGCGCCCTCGCCCCCTTCCTCGCCCAGGCACTGGCGCGCGGTTTGCGCTGTATCCGGCTGATTCACGGCAAAGGCCTCGGCTCGCCGGGGCGCGAACCCGTGCTCAAACACCTTTCGCGCGGCTGGCTGATGCAGCGCGCCGAGATCCTCGCCTTCTGCCAGGCGAAACCGCAGGACGGTGGCGAAGGTGCGCTGCTGGTTTTACTGCGTAACCAAAACAAAGCGGGCTGACCCTTTCGGATCAGCCCGCTTTGTTTTCAGCTGCGGAGTGTCAGATCGCCGCTTCGTTCGTCTCGCCGGTGCGGATGCGCACCACCTGCTCGACTGCGGTGACAAAAATCTTGCCGTCGCCGATCTTGCCGGTATGGGCCGCCTTGATGATGGCTTCCAGGGCCGGTTCGACCGTTTCGCCGGCAACGACGATCTCGATCTTCACCTTGGGCAGGAAATCGACCACGTATTCGGCGCCACGATAAAGCTCGGTATGTCCCTTCTGGCGGCCAAAACCCTTGACCTCAGTAACAGTCAGGCCGGTCACGCCGATTTCCGACAGCGCTTCGCGCACTTCGTCGAGCTTGAAGGGTTTGATGATGGCTTCGATCTTTTTCATGTCGCTGGTTCTCCCGGATAGCAATTAGGCGTTCAGCCGTATCGTATCAAAATTCATCCACGTATCGGTTGGTGATCGGGTAGCGCCAGTCCTTGCCGAACCCGCGCTGCGTGACGCGGATACCGACCGGCGCCTGGCGGCGCTTGTATTCGGCGATGCGCAGCAGGCGCACGACGCGGCGTACATCGGCTTCGGCATAGCCGGCGGCGACGATCTGGCGCGGGCTCTCGTCGCGCTCCATGTAGGCCTGCATGATGGCATCGAGCACCTCGTAGGGCGGCAGGCTGTCCTGGTCGGTCTGCCCCGGTTTCAGCTCGGCCGACGGCGGCCGCGTGATGATGCGTTCGGGGATGATTTCGTGTTCGCGGTTCACCCAGCGCGACAGGCGGTAGACGAAGGTCTTGAACACATCCTTGATCACCGCGAAGCCGCCGGCCATGTCGCCATAGAGCGTGCAGTAGCCGACGCTCATTTCCGACTTGTTGCCGGTGGTCAGCACCAGCGCGCCGGTCTTGTTGGAGAGCGCCATCAAGAGGTTGCCGCGAATGCGTGCCTGCAGGTTTTCCTCGGTGGTGTCGCTGGGTAGCCCTGCGAATTCCTTGGCCAGCATGGCTTCGTAGGTTTTCATCGCCGGTTCGATGGCAATCTCGTCGTAGCGCACGCCGAGTGTTTTCACCATCTGGCGGGAGTCGTCAAGGCTGATGTCGGCGGTGTAGGGCGAAGGCATCATCACCGCGCGCACCTTGTCGGCACCGAGCGCATCGACGGCGACGGCCAGCGTCAGCGCCGAATCGATGCCGCCGGACAGGCCGATCAGCGCACCGGGGAAGCCGTTCTTGCCGATGTAGTCACGCACGCCGAGCACCAGCGCGGCATAGACCTGCGCTTCCAGCGACAGCAAGGGGGCCCGCTCGCCGGGTTGCGGCTCGCCACCGGCAATCTCCACCAGTCCGAGCGCTTCCTCAAACTGTGGCAGGCGGCAGGTTTCCTCGCCGAGCGAGTCGAGCACGAAAGAACCGCCGTCAAACACCAGTTCATCCTGCCCGCCGACCAGGTTGGCATACACCGCCGGCATGCCAGTGGCGGCAATGCGACGACGCAGGGCGGCAGCCCGATCCTCGTATTTGTCCAGGTGGTACGGCGAGGCGTTAAGCACCAGCAGGAGTTCGGCGCCGGCGGCACGGGCGGCTTCGGCAGCGCCTGCTTCCCAGATGTCGGCGCAGATGTTGATGCCGCAACGCACACCCTTGACCGTTACCACGCAGGCAGTATCGCCAGCGTCGAAGTAACGCTCCTCGTCGAAGACCTCGTAATTTGGCAGCAACTGCTTGTGATAGATGGCGACGCGCTCGCCGTTTTCGATCAGCGTTGCCGCGTTGTAACGGCGACCGTTGCGCTCCTCGGGATGACCGATGAGGACAGCGATCCCCTCCACGCGCGCAGCCAGTGCATTGAGTTCGTCTTCGCAGGCGCGGTAGAAATCGGGGCGCAACAGCAGGTCTTCCGGAGGATAGCCACACAACGCGAGCTCTGGCGTGATCAGCAGATCAGCACCCGCAGCACGGGCGCGCCCGGCGTAATCGAGGATCTTCGCGGCGTTGCCGGCGAGGTCACCGAGCGTGGCGTTGAACTGGGCGATGGCAATTTTCAGCATGACGAAACTCTACGCGAAAAAAGGGGCGCGGATTGTTTCCCGCGCCCCTGATGACCAGAAGATACCGCTATCAGTAAGCCGGCTTGTCCTTGGCTTCTTCGAAGCGGGCAACGCCTTCCATGATTTCCTTCTTGGCTTCTTCCTGACCGAACCAGCCATTGATCTTGACGAACTTGCCCGGCTCCAGATCCTTGTAGTGGGCGAAGAAGTGGGAGATCTGATCGAGGGTGATCTGCGGCAGATCGCGCGGGCTCTCAACATTGCGATACATCGGCGTCAACTTGTCGACCGGCACGGCCAGCACCTTGGCATCTTCACCGGCTTCGTCGGTCATGGCCAGCATGCCGACCGGGCGGCAGCGCACGACCACGCCGGGCGGCAGCGCGAACTGCGACACCACCAGCACATCAACCGGGTCGCCATCGCCGGCAATGGTGTGCGGGATGTAGCCGTAGTTGCACGGGTAGTGCATTGCAGTGCCCATGAAACGATCGACGAAGATCGCTCCGCTTTCCTTGTCGACTTCGTATTTGACCGGATCGGCATGCGCCGGAATCTCGATGATGACGTTGAAATCGTTGGGAAGCGCCTTGCCGGAGGGGACGTTATTGAGTGCCATGGCTTTTCTTTCTGTCAGCTTTGGGGAAAGGTCGAATTATACCGCCTTCCCATGCCAAGCGGCTTTTCAGGGCATCGGCAAAGACATCCGGCGACTTATCAACATCGTGCTTGACGCATCGACCAGCGCTCACTACAATGCGAATCATTCTCATTCGTAACCAAAAAAACCATGCCCACGGAGCCCGAAATGACGCCGAATCCGAACTCCCCGACCCTGGTCGTCGTACCGGTGCAACCGACCTTGCCACCGCGCCTGAACAGCAACCAGTTATTTCGCGACTGCAAAACGGTCGAAATCGATCACGGCGAGCAACGCTACACGCTGCGTGTGACCAAGGACAACAAACTGATCCTGACCAAGTAAGCAAACAAGCACCGTTCATCTCTCCGTAGCGACGGATTCATAGATTCACCGATCTCTCGCTCGTTCCGCCAGCCAGCCAGCCCCAGGGCAAGCAAGCCACGCGTTTTTTTGATTATCGGCAACCCGCCAGGACAGCAATGCCCTGCGACAACAAGTACGACGTTGCCATCAAGACATCGCCATGAGCTCAATGCCTGCAGCCTTCACCGACGTTAGCCACACGACCCCGCCAAAGTTCTCCTTGCGGGCCATTGCGTTGATCGTCGCCGTGCACGTCGCGTTGCTCGCGGCCCTTGCATCCCACAGGACCGTAGCGCTGCCAACGTCAGTCAGTGCCTTGATGGTCGACCTGATCCAGCCGGCACAGCCACTACCCCAACCAGCGCTTACCCCGCCACAGCCACGGCCGACCGAGACCAAGCCAGCGCCGAAACGCCAGCCAACCCCGCGCCCGCAACCCGCGCTGGCGGCACAGACTGAAGCGCCTGCAGCGATTGCCGAAGCGCCGCTGATGGCAGAAAAAACACCGCCGACTCCACCTGCTCCGGCAACGATCACGCAACCCCGTTTCGACGCCGACTACCTCTCCAATCCGCCCCCGAACTACCCCCCGCTTTCACGCCGCATGGGCGAAGAAGGCAAGGTCAATTTGCGCGTTTTTGTCGATGCCGGTGGACGCCCGTCTCAAATTGAACTCAAGGCTTCGAGCGGCTCGCCGCGCCTCGACCAGGCCGCCCAGGAAGCTGTCTGGCGCTGGAAATTCGTTCCCGCTCGACGCGGCGACGAAAGCATCGCCGCCTGGGTACTGGTTCCCATCGTTTTCACCTTGAAAGACTGAAAGAGCACCATGGAAAATCCACTGGGCTTTGCCCACTTCCTGACCCACGCCGATACCATCGCCCGCATCGTCCTTGGCCTGATGCTGATCGCCTCGATCGGCACCTGGTACCTGATCGTCACCAAGGGTCTGCAGGGGCTGCGCATGCGCAGAAAGAGCAACGCCTTCCTCGGCGCCTTCTGGGAAGCCCCCAACCTCGAAGCCGTCGCCTCGCGCATCCGTGAACAGGGTGCCGCCGAACCTTTCTCGCACCTGGTTCACCACGGGTTTACTGCCATCGAGCAACACAACCGCTGCAAGAATGGCTGCGAGTGCACTACCGCCGGCCTGGTCAACGCCGGCAACCTCGATGACCTGCTGACACGGGCCCTGAAGCGCGCTATCGATGAAGACAAGGCCAGCCTCGAATTCGGCCAGACCTTCCTCGCCACCGTTGCATCGTCCGCCCCGTTCGTTGGCCTCTTCGGCACGGTCTGGGGCATTTATCACGCGCTGATCGCCATCGGCATGTCCGGTCAGGGCACGCTCGACAAGGTCGCCGGCCCGGTCGGCGAGGCGCTGATCATGACCGGCATCGGTCTGGCCGCCGCCATTCCGGCCGCTGTTGCCTACAACCACTTCGCCCGCGCCAACCGCAGCACCCTGTCGCAGCTCAACGCCTTCGCCTACGACGTCTTCGCCTTCCTTTCCACCGGCGTCAAGACCTCGCCGATGCTCACCGATGCCCGCGCCACCAGCGAAAAGGTGATCGCCATGGCCCGTGCCCAGGGTCATTCCGGCAACGAAACCTTGCTGCCGGGCCACCCCGGCATCGCCGTCCGCTGAGCAAGGAGATAACACATGGCCTTTGCCAGCCTCGAATCCGGCGACGAAGACGCGCCGCTGACCGAAATCAACATGGTGCCGCTGATCGACGTGATGCTCGTCCTCTTGATCATCTTCATGGTCACCGCGCCCTTGCTCACGCACGCCGTCAAGGTCGATCTGCCGAAGGCTTCGTCGTCGGCCAACCTGACGAAGCCGGACAACATCCAGCTGGCCATCGATGCCGGCAGCCAGATTTTCTGGAACGGCGAAGCGGTCGATTCGCTGCAGCTTGGCGAACGCCTCAAGGCAGCCGGTGCCTTGCAGCCGCAACCCGAACTGCACATCCGCGCCGAGCGCACGACCCCTTACGAGAAAGTCGCCCAGGTCATGTCCGAAGCCGCGCGCCAGGGGCTGCTGCGCATCGGCTTCGTCACCGATCCATCTTCACCACACAACTGATCCATCAACCTCAAAACAAGGGAGTCATTCAATGCAGAGCATCAAGAAACTGGCAGCAACCTTAACGCTTGCGGCAACGCTGGCCACCCCGGCCTTCGCGCTCGAGTACCCGATCGGCGTGCCGCAGAACAAGGCGGGCATGGAAATCGCCGCTGTCTACCTGCAACCGGTGGAGATGGAACCCGAGGGCATGATGCGGAAGGCCACTGAATCCGACATCCACATCGAAGCCGACATCCACGCGCTGGCCGGCAATCCGAACGGCTTCGAGGAAGGTGCCTGGATGCCCTACCTGGTCATCAAATACGAAATCAGCAAAATTGGCGCCGACTTCAAGATTGCCGGTGAGTTCATGCCGATGGTCGCCAACGACGGCCCGCACTATGGTGACAACGTCAAGCTCGCCGGCCCGGGCAAATACAAGGTGAAATACACCATCCTGCCGCCGTCGGAAAACAAGCACGCCCACTTCGGCCGCCACACCGACCGCGCCACCGGCGTCCGCCCGTGGTTCAAGCCATTCGACGTCGAATACGAATTCACCTACGTCGGCATCGGCAAGAAGGGCGGGTACTGAACATGCGCGCAAAGCTGATCGTCGCCGCACTCACGGCGGCAGGCCTCGGCACATTGGCGACACCGGCCCTTGCCGCCAAGCCTGACCCCGCGATGCTGGAGAAACTGGCGGCACGCCTGGAAAAACTGGAAGCCCGCAACGCCGAGCTGGAAAAGGAAGTAAAGACGCTCAAGACAGACAACGAGAAGATCGTGAAGGGTCTGGACAGTGAGCGCATCTCCCAGTACGAACCCGACCTGACCGCGCGCCTGAAAGCGGTGGAGAACGATACGCTGGCGATGAAAAAATCGCACAAGGTCATTGAGTCGTTGGATGGCATCAAGGCTGGTGCCAGCCTGACGATGGTGGCCCAGAACCCGTCCGGCCTGCCATCGGGAAGCAAGGACAACCATACGCAGCTGAGCTACCGCGCTGATGTCGAGGTCGAAATGCCGCTTTCGTCGATCGGCAACATTGACCAGAAGCTGTTCGGCCATTTCCGCATCGGCCAGGGCCTTGGCCTCAACGAAACCTTCGGCAATCTCGGCTACTTCAGTCCGCCCAACGGCGCTGCATTCCAGGTCAACGGCGTCGAAAATGACAACTCTTCGGCGCTGCTCGCCCAGGCCTGGTATCAGGCGAGCATTCCCCTGCCCTTCGGCGGCCACAAGCCGCTCTCGAAGGAAAAACTGGAGCTGACTTTCGGCAAGATCGACCTGTTCGGGTTCTTTGACCAGAACGAGGTCGCCGGCGACGAAGCCACCCAGTTCATCAACACCATGCTGGTGCACAACCCACTGCTCGACGCAGGCGGCGAAGTCGCCCCCGACGGCAATGGTTTCCAGCCCGGCTTCATCGCTGCTTACGTTAACGAGAGCAATAAGGCAGAACCGTGGCGCGTCTCGGTGGGTTACTTTGGCTCAGGCGAGCGTGGTGCCAGTTTTGGCCGCAGCTTCGACTCACCGCTGACGATCGTCCAGGCAGAAAAGCAATTGAAGTTGTTTGGCGGCCTCACCGGCAACTACCGCGCCTACGCCTAGCATCGCAGCCGTGCCCTTGAGCTCGATGAAAGCACGGAAAAGAACCACACCGGTTTTGGCCTTTCCTTCGACCAGCGCGTGGGTGACGGCATCAACCTGTTCGGACGCTACGGGCAGCTGACCTCGGGAGAACTCGCCTTTGACCGCACGCTCACCCTCGGCGCCGAAATCAGCGGCAACTACTGGGGGCGCGGCGGGGATGCCTTCGGCTTCGCCGGTGCCTGGATGAAGTCAAGCGATGCGTTCCGCAAAGCCGGCGGATCGGGCGATCTGGATGGCGATGGCACCGCCGACTTCACCTACGGGCCGAAGGGTGCGGAAAAACTGGCCGAGTTCTACTACCGCTACCGCATCTCGCCGGAGTTCCACCTGACTCCGGACTTCCAGTGGATCGGTCGCCCGGGGGCCAATTCGAACGCGGACGCTGTCAAGGTCCTCGGCGTGCGCGCTCACGTCGCCTTCTAACCTTCAAGGAATAGACCATGCACCAAGGCCCGCTCATGCCCCATCGGCGTCGACCGGACAGCCTCTGGCTGACCGTCGGCATCGCCGCCCTTGCCCTGCTGCTCTCGCTGAACAGCGTGCCTGCGCACGCCGACGACATGCCGACCATCCAGCTGCTGATGAAGGATGGCCGGCTGTTCCCGGAAACGCTGGAGGTACCGGCCAACACCCGGTTCCGCCTGCAGATCAGGAACGAGGGGCCGGGTGCGGCCGAATTCGAGAGCCTCGAACTGCGCAAGGAAACCGTGCTCGCACCGGGCGTGACGCGGGCACTGGTTTTCCACCCGATGAAACCGGGCACCTACAAGTTCTTCGACGATTTCCATCCGGAAACGGCGCAAGGAAGGATCGTGGCGAAATAAAAACAGAATCGCCCGACGGAACAAAACAAAAAAATGAAGCGAGAGAAAACATGGGTAACGCATTTTTCGTGGTCTGGCGGGAGAGCCTTGAAGCTTTCCTGATCGCCGGCATCCTCTTTGCGTGGCTGCAGGCCAACGACAGCAGCGGTCGCGGCAAGCGCGCGCTGGTTGCCGGGCTGGCGGCCGGCGTCGGGCTGGCCTTGGCGCTCGGCTGGGCGCTGGTCGGCGTCCAGGACGAGCTGACCGGCGATGCGCTGGAAGCCTTCCAGGTCGGCATGCTGCTGGTCGCCGCCGCTCTCATCGCGCAGATGGTGCTGTGGATGAGGAAGCACGGGCGGCAGATCAAGGCGCGCCTGCATGCCGACCTGAGCCAGGCAGCACAGCGCACGGGGTTTCTCGGCGTGGCCGTCGTCGCTGCGCTGGCAGTGGCCCGCGAGGGCGCCGAAACGGTGATCTTTCTCTACGGTCTTTCTCAGGAAGGAAGGATCGCCGATCTCTTCATCGGTACGATCAGCGGTTTTTTCGGAGCAGCGCTGACGGCCTGGGTGGCCACGCGCGGCCTGCGCCGGCTCAGCATCAGTCTGCTCCTGCGCGTTTCCTCCATCCTGCTGCTGGTGCTGGCCTCGGCACTACTTGTCACGGCCACCGACCGCATGATCGGTACCGGCTGGATTCCTGCCCTGGTCGACCCGCTGTGGGATACCTCGCTGCTGATCGACGACGGCAGTGAAGCCGGCAAGCTCTTCGCCAACTTCTCCGGCTACCGTGCCCGCCCGGCACTGAGCGTGCTGCTGGCCTGGCTGGCCTACTGGGCGGTCGTTCTCGTCGGCTGGCGGCGGACCAGCCATGGCTGAGCAGATCGTCAGCTTCCACCGACAGCGCCCCCTGTCACCGCCGCTACCGGCCGGCCGCATCGCCGCCGCCGGCCTCTTCCTGCGCCGGCATCGCAGACTGATCCTGACCGTCCAGTGGATGGTCGTTGTCTTTTATGCGGCGCTGGTCATCATCCCGGCCTTTCTGCCGCTGCCGCCGCAAGGTGCGCATATCTGGGACAACCTGCGCCTGTTCGCCCAGTTCATTTTCTGGGGGGTCTGGTGGCCCGGCGTGATGATCGCCACGGTGACGCTTGGCCGCGTCTGGTGCGGCGTTTTCTGCCCGGAAGGTTCGCTCACCGAGTGGGTAAGCCAGTACGGCCGCGGCCGCCCGCTGCCGCGCTGGCTGAAGTGGTCGGGCTGGCCCTTTGTCGCCTTCGTGTGCACCACCGTCTACGGGCAACTGGTCAGCGTCTATGAATACCCGGAGGCCGCACTGCTCGTCCTCGGCGGCTCAACCGTCGCGGCAGTTGCCATCGGCCTGCTCTACGGCCGCGAGAAACGCATCTGGTGCCGCTACCTGTGCCCGGCCTCCGGCGTCTTCGCCGTGCTGGCCAAGATCGCGCCGCTGCACTACAAGGTGGACCGCGACGCCTGGGATCGCCACACGGAGGCAGACAAACCCTTCGAACCAGTCAACTGCGCGCCGCTGGTCGATGTGCGGCGGATGACCAGCGCCTCCGAGTGCCACGCCTGCGGCCGTTGCGCCGGCCAGCGCGATGCCGTCGCGCTGTCGCTGCGCTCACCCTTCGCCGAAGTGCTCGATCTCGATGCCCCGGCACGGACAGCGGAAGCCGTCACGCTGCTCTTTGGCGTGCTCGGGGTCGCCACCGCCGCTTTCCAATGGACGGTTAGTCCGTGGCTGTTGCGGGCCAAGCTGTTCCTCGCCGACTGGCTGGTCGAGCGCGAGTATTTCGCGCTGCTCGACAACGACGTGCCCTGGTGGCTGCTGACCCACTACCCGGAAGCCAGCGACCTGTTCACCTGGCTCGACGGCGCGCTGATCCTGGCCTACCTGCTGTTTGGCGGTTTCCTGCTCGGCGGCCTGCTGTGGTTGGGCACCGCACTCGCGGCGCGCCTGCTCGGCGATGCGCGGCTGAACTGGCAGCGCTTTGCGCTGGCGCTGGCACCGCTGGCCGCCGCCAGCGTGATCCTCGGCCTGTCGATGCTCACCGTCAGCCACCTGAAGGCCGAGCACTTCTGGCTCGGCTGGCTGCCCACATTCCGCATCGCCCTGCTTGCGGCCGGCTGCCTCGGCGCGCTGTGGCTGAGCACACAACTGATCCGCCGCACCAATGCCGCTGGCGCACGCAAGCTGCTGGCCGGCACCGCCATGCTGCTGCCAACCGGCCTGATGGCGACTGTCTGGAGCCTGGTATTTTTTGTCTGGTAACGCGGCGCAAGGCTGCACAACGCGCCACCTGAATAGAAAACGGGAATGTCATGGACATTCCCGTTGCACTGATTCTGGCGCCGGCTTCAGGTTTCCAGAAGCGAAGCCGGACCCGGCGTTGCTGCGCTCAGGATTCGAGCAGGCTGCGCAGCATCCATGCCGTTTTTTCGTGGACATCGAGCCGCTGCGTCAGCACATCTGCAGTCGGCTGGTCGTTTGCCGCATCGACCACCGGAAACAGCTTGCGCGCAGTACGGGCGGTCGCTTCCTGGGCAGCCACCAGATGGCGAACCATGTCGTTGGCGTTCGGCACCCCTTCAACCTCCTTGATCGAGGCCAGCTTGACGAACTCCTTGTAGGTGCCGGGAGCCGGGAAACCGAGTGCACGGATACGCTCGGCGATGATGTCGAGCGCATTCCACTGCTCGGTGTACTGCCCCATGAACATGAGGTGCAGGCTGTTGAACTGCGGACCGGTCACGTTCCAGTGGAAATTGTGGGTCATCAGGTACAGCGTGTAGCTATCAGCCAGAAGGGCCGACAAGCCGTCAGCGATCTTCTTCCGGTCAGCGGTGCTGATGCCGATGTCGATTGCGGGTTTTTTATCTTTCTTGGCTGCCATTTTCATACTCTCCAATTGTTAGCGGGAAGCTTCGGACGATTTACATGAATTGCAGGGGGGAGACGCATCAGGCCGTCGAACCCATCTGGCTCTGCTGATAGTTTTCAAGCCCGACCAGTTCGATCAGGCGTAGCTGCTTTTCGAGAAAATAGGCGTGGTCCATCTCGGTATCTTCGAGTTGCACACCGAGCATGTCGCGCGTGACATAGTCCTGGGCCTTTTCACAGGCGGCCATGGCCTTCTTCAACTCGCCAACCACCTTGTATTCCACTGCCAGATCCGCCTTGAGCATTTCCGGCACGCTGTGGCCAACCTTCAGCGCCTCGCGCTTGGCCAGGTTGGGCTTGCCCTCAAGGAAGAGAATGCGCTGGATCAAGGCCCGCGCATGCTGACGCTCATGATCCGACTCGTGCAAGGCCTTCTCGGCCAATTGCGACAGGCCGAAATCGGCATACATCTCACCGTGGATCAAATACTGATCGACCGCCGTCAACTCGCCGGCCAGCAGGCCATTGAGAATGTCGATGATGGTTTTGTCGCCTTTCATGGGACTCTCCAAAGCGATGTGAAGGAACAGATCCGCCAGTGCTGACAATCCAGCTTCCCCGTTCCCCCATTTTAGGCGATGCCGACAAAAAAGGCAGAGGCAGGGGCACAAAATCACTACTACTGCAGCAGGGGTGCGGTGCGCCAGCAGGGCGACACCACGCGCAAAACCGGGGGCCAGCGCACTTCCGACGAATGCACGGCTTGTTGGTGCGTTTGCGGTACTCCTTGAGTTTCCAGTAAGCGGGTTGGAGGACGCCGCCAGCCTGACAGGCCAGTGTATCGGCACTGGCCAGGGTTGCTTCAAGATGCTTCGGGTAGCCCATTGGCAATGGGCGTCAGCTCGCCTGTCAATGTCTGAGTTCACCCAAAGTTTTCGCCCGGCCAAGTAAGGCCAAAAATTCTCACTGGCGAGAACAAGACAAATTTAATGATCCATTACAGTTCAGTAAGCTATGAAGCTCTGATCAGCACAAAACGAATTTTTGACGAATATCAATTACGAATCATTCTCATTAATTGTAATATTGAACCTGCCAAACATATCGCCCCGAGCAAGCCAGCAGTCGCCAGCCAGCTCCATTGTTTTTCTCTGGAGACTGACATGCATTTTCCGCTGCGCCCGCTGGCTGCCGCCCTCGCTGCCCTCTGTTCCACCTCACTGGTTTTTGCCGACACCGCACTCGCCCCGGTCAGCGTCACGGCCAAGGGCTATGAAGCCGACACCCTGACAACGCCGGCCTCGGTTTTCGTTGCCGATGGCGACGCATTGCGCCGGAACGGCGCCAACAATCTCGGCGAGATGTTGCGTGGAGAATCAGGCTTTGCCGTCAACAGCGACGGTGCACAAGGGCAGAATCCGGTCATTCGCGGCCTCAAGAAAGAAAGCATCGTGCTGCTGGTCGACGGCATGCGCCTCAACTCAGCACAACCTGCCGGCGCCATCGCTTCGTTCATGTCGCTCGGGCTGGCCGACCGCGTCGAAGCGGTGAAGGGGGGCGCCTCCGTGCTTTATGGCACGGGGGCCATCGGTGGTGCCATCAACGTACTGATGCCACAAGCCAGCTTCACGCCGGGTGCGAAGGCCACACTCGGCGCCAGCTACGACAGTGCCAGCAAGGGAGTGCGCGGCACCGGTGTAGCCAACCTGTCGCGAGGCGACCATGCACTGATGGTCGGCACCTCGATCGCCAACATCGACGATTACAAGGCACCAGATGGCCGCGTAGACCGTACCAGCTACGACTCGAAATCCTTCATCGGCCAATACCGTTTCCGTATCGACGGACAGCAGCAGCTACGCCTGTCGCTGCAGAAGCATGAGGACGATGACGTCTGGTATCCCGGTTCAACCAAGCGCTTCAACCATCCGAACGCCGCTATCGCAGCTGCTGTGCAGAGCACGACCACCCGCTCACCGAAGCAGGAGCGCACCCTAGCGGAAATTGGCTACGGCTACAAAGGTTCCGGTGACAGGCCGATCAATGTCGATGTACGCGCCTACCGCCAGGAAATGGAGCGGAAGATCTATGCCTGGTCCAACCGTCTGAACCGTGATATCACCATGACCAACGTCGGCTTCGAAACCAACGGTTTTGATGCCAAGGCCGACTGGCTCGTACATCCGCAGCATCTGCTTTCGTTCGGCCTGAATGCCTGGACGATGGGGGCCTCCCCCGAACGCCTCATTGCCAACACGCCGAACACCACCAACTACGTACGCAGCGACCCGTTCGACGATGGTCGCATTACGGCAATCGGCGTCTATGGGCAGGACGACATGCGCTTTGGCAAGCTGAACGTACTCGCCGCGCTTCGCCACGACACCGTCAAGGGTAAGGCTGATTCGATCGCAAATTCGTCCAATCCATTCGGCACCCGCAAAACGACCAACCTCGACCGCGACGATGGCGCCTTCTCCGGCAGCCTGGGTGCCAGCTACGAAATTGCCCCACTGTTCCGCCCCTACGCCAACCTGTCACGGGGCTTCCGCGCCGGCGAAATGCGCGAGCGTTACGAATCTTCGCCACGTGGCGACGGCTACTACTACGTTGGCGACCCGCAGATCAAACCAGAGACATCCACCCAGCTAGAACTGGGCATCAAGGGGCAGAACGACCGTTTCGTCTGGTCAACCGCCATCTACCGCAACCGTATCAACGACTACATGAGCGGCCAGGACATCTCCGGCACCGCCCGCGCCACCACGCTCTGCGGTGCTGGCAATGCTGGCGCCTGCAAAGAAACGGTCAACATCAGCAAGGTCGTCATCGACGGCTTTGAAGCTCAGGGCAAGTGGCAGGCCTGGCAGGGGCACTGGCTGAAGGCCGGACTGACCGTACTGCGTGGCGACAATGAAGAACTGAACGAGCCGCTGTTCCAGATGCCCGCCGACGAACTCTCGCTGGGTTGGGAAGGCCATGTCGCATCGGGCTGGACCGCCGACGTCACCGGCCGCTTCGTGCGCGAACAGAACCGCGTTGCCACAACGTTCTCGCGCGGCAGCGAAAACACAACGGCCGGCTTCGCCACCGCCGACCTTGGCGCCACCTACCGCATGAACAAGCAGCACACCTTCCGTGTTGCCCTCAAGAACGTCTTCGACCGCAAGTACCACGAGGCCCTGACTGAAGGCGTTTCCGGACAGGAAATCCACCTGCCCGGCCGCAGCCTGGCGGTTTCGTGGAAGGGCGATTTCTGATGTGTGATACCAATCCCGGCCAAGCGCCGGGTTCCCTCCAACCGAACAGGATCATCGGATGAACATCAATCGGCCCTCTCTGCGCCGGATGCTCGGCGGCTGCCTCTCGGCAGCCGCCATTTTTGCTTCCGCGCTTACCCTTGCGGCCGCCCCGGCCTTCGCCGTCGAGAAGCTGTCAAAGATCACCCTCTCCGGCCCCTTCGCCGCCGTCTCCTATCCGCTGATCCACATGGTAGACAGCGGCGCCCTCAAGGACGTGGCGGAAACGGTCGAGTTCGTTCCGTGGAAAGACCCTGACCAGTTGCGCGTGCTGGCCATGGACAGCAAGGCCAATGTCGACTTCATTGCCATGCCGAGCAACGTGGCGGCCAACCTCTACAACCGGGGTGTCAAGCTGCAACTGGTCAATGTCTCTACCTGGGGCGTGCTGTGGATGGTCTCGCGCGATGCGAACCTCAAGACGCTGGCCGATTTCAAGGACAAGGAAGTGGTCATGCCCTTCCGCGCCGACATGCCGGACATCGTGTTCCAGGTTATCGCCGAGAAGGCCGGCCTCGACCCGAAGCGCGACTTCAAGCTGCGCTACGTCGGTTCGCCGCTCGACGCCATGCAGCTCCTCGTCATGCGCCGTGCCGACCACGCCCTGCTCTCCGAACCGGCGGTATCGATGGCGCTCAGAAAGACCAAATCCTTTCCGGTCAGCATCATCGCCCCGGAGCTTTTCCGCAGTGTCGACCTGCAGCGCGAATGGGGCCGCCTGCTACAGCGCCCGGCACGCATCCCGCAGGCCGGCATCGCAGCCATGGGCCAGGCGCTTGGCGACCCGGTACTGGTCGAGCGCTTCCAGAAAGCCTATGCCGCCTCGCTCAAGTGGTGCGAGACGAAGCCTGACGAGTGCGGTGCGATGGTCGCCAAACGTGTCGAGATGCTCACCGCTGAGGGCGTTGCCGACTCGGTACGCATCGACAACACGGCGTTTGTCAGCGCACAGGAAGCCAAGCCGGAGCTGGAGTTTTTCTTTGGACAACTGCACGCACGGCAGCCGGCGCTGGTTGGTGGCAAGTTGCCGGATGCGGGGTTTTATTACGCACCGAAAAAATGAAAACTTTTCACCACAGAGGCACAGAGAAATTCGAAGCAAGGCGAGGACGGATTGTCCGAGTACGCGAACACCGCCTGTGCCTTTCACCCTAGCGCTTTTCTGATTCTCTCTGTGTCTCTGTGTCTCTGTGTCTCTGTGGTTAATGGTTGTATAGGTACTCGACGATGACCCTCCTCCGCGCCTGGCTCGCCGGCATTCCCGCCTACCTGTGGAGTGGCTGGGGCGCCATTGCCAGCCTGTTTCTGCTGTTCGCTGCGTGGGAAGGTGCCAGCGCCGTCTATGGCGGGCTGATCCTGCCCGACCCGGGCACCGTGTTCGCCACGCTCGCCGGCCTGATCGACAGCGGCGCGGCGTGGCCGGAACTCGCCGTCACCGCACGCCGCGCGGCAACCGGCCTGCTGCTGGCCATCGCCGCCGGCAGCACGCTCGGCATGCTCGCCGGCATTTCGATGACGGCCTCGATGATGTCGCGCCCGCTCGTCACCGTGCTCCTCGGCACACCGCCAATCGCCTGGCTGGTGCTAGCCATGCTGTGGTTCGGCGCCAGCGACGGCACACCGATATTCACCGTCTTCATCGCCTGCTTGCCGGTGATCTTCGTTGGTGCCTTGCAGGGCACGCGCACGCTCGACGGCCACCTGAGGGAAATGGCCACGGTGTTCCGCCTGCCAGCGCGCATGAAACTCTTCGACCTCTACCTGCCGCACGTCGTTTCCTACCTCTTCCCGGCCTGGATCACCGCGCTCGGCACCTCGTGGAAGGTGGTGGTCATGGCCGAACTGCTGTCCTCGGCCGATGGCGTCGGCGCGGCCCTGGCCGTCAGCCGCTCGCACCTCGACACGGCATCGACACTGGCCTGGATCGCTGCGGTCGTCGGCACGCTGCTGGCAGTGGAATACCTGCTGCTGGAGCCGATCAAGCGCGAGCTGGAAGGCTGGCGGCAACAGGAACGCGAAGGAGGCGCCACATGACGCACACACGCGCCCCGCTTACCACTTTTGACGCAGGGGTCGCAGAGACGCAGAGCGCGCTGAGAGAAGCTGGCAAGCATCACGGATACCGTCGGCGGCGCTTCAACGTACCGGATTTCTCTGTCTTGTTTTCTCTGCGCTCTCTGCGTCTCTGCGCTCTCTGCGTTTAATGCGGCTCCCCCAATGACCCGACAACTCAAGCTCCGTAGCCTCAACCACGCCTTTGCGTTACGCACCGTGCTCGATGGCATCGACCTCGAACTGCCGGCCGGCAGAACCGTGGCGCTGGTCGGACCCTCGGGCTGCGGCAAGACGACGCTGCTGCACCTCTGTGCCGGCTTGCTGACAGTGCAGAAGGGAACGCTGGAAAACGGCTTCCTGCGCCCGGCGGTGATGTTCCAGCAGCCACGCCTGCTGCCGTGGAAGACGACGCGCGAGAACATCGCGCTCGGCCTCAAGGCGCTGGGAATTCCGGGCAGCGAACGCAATGCCCGTGCCGAAGCGATGGGCCGCGCCGTCGGCCTCGACGATCTTGCGCTCGGCCAGTTTCCGCATGCGCTCTCCGGCGGCATGCAGAGCCGCGCCGCGCTGGCCCGCGCGCTGGCGCTCTCGCCCGACCTGCTGCTCATGGACGAACCCTTCTCGGCACTGGACATCGGCCTCAAGAGCCAGCTGCACCGCCTGCTACTCGAACACCAGGCCGCCCACGGGCTGGCTGCGCTGATGATCACGCACGACCTGATGGAGGCGGTGCGCCTCGCCGACACCCTCCTTGTCATGGCCGCCGAGCCGGGGCGCATCGTGCACCGCGTCGAACTGGCAACGCCGGCACGTGAGCGTGGCGACGCCGAGGTGTACCAGACCACCGCCCGCCTGCTGCAACACCCGGCCGTCTGCGCGAGCTTCGGCCTCGAAACGCCGCGCGCCACACCCACTGCCGACGCCGGAAGCGGCACTGAAAAGGAAGCCGGAAGCGGCGGCTGCACCATCCTGCCGCTGCGCTCCTGCGACGACGAAGGCGCCACCTGCGCCACCCCGGCGCCGCGCAAGAAAGGCTTCTCGTGCTGAACAGCAGCCCTGCCTCCCTCGCCCATCCGCTCTGGCTGTGCGGCTTCCGTCCGTTCTTCCTCGCTGCGGCCATTTCGGCGGCTGGGCTGATCGGCCTGTGGAGTGCATTTCTGGGACATGGCCTGCCGCTGCCACCGGTGCCTGGTGGTTCCTTCGTCTGGCACGCGCACGAGCTGATTTTCGGTTTTGCGCTGGCCGCTGTCGCCGGCTTCGCGCTGACGGCGATTCCGGAATTCACCGGCACCACATCGGTGCCGGCAAAGCCGGTGCGCCTGCTTTTCGCGCTGTGGCTCGCCGGCCGTGCCGGTTTCTGGGTGAGCGGCTGGCTCGGCGCCCCGGCGCTGGTCGTCGCCGGCCTCGCCCATCTCGGCCTCGTCGCCGGCCTCGTCGCGCTGCT
>JBAYVG010000061.1:0-17993 GCA_041674785.1 Rhodocyclaceae bacterium | reverse complement strand
GTCACCATCGACGAAGCCGACTTCCCGCGCTTCCGCGACCTGTTCGCCGAAGTCGCCGGCGAACTATTGGCCGAGGACGACCTGACGCGCAGCCTGCACACCGACGGCAGCCTGGAGAGCGGCTATTTCTCGCTCGAAACCGCACGCCTGCTGGAAGCGCAGATCTGGGGCCAGGGCTTCCCGCCGCCGCTGTTCGAGGGCCGCTTCAGGGTCGAGGCGCAGCGCGTGCTCAAGGACAAGCACCTCAAGCTGCGTCTGCGCCTGGGCGAACTGCGCTTCGACGCCATCCAGTTCAATTTCAGCACGACACCGGGCCACGAGGTGCACGCCGCCTACCGCCTGGCCATCAACGAATACAACGGCGTGCAGAGCGTGCAGCTGATGATCGAGCACCTCGCCAACCCCTGAAGATTTGTCGCCGATAGCGGGCCTGACTGCCCGGCAAGGTATAATTGACGGTTACTTTGGCCATTTAAACGAGCAGAACAGACATGGAAGCAGAACAGCTGAATTCGATCGCCAACCGGCTCGCCGACATTGCCCAGCGCAGTGGCGAGCTCCGGAGGTATCTTTGACTACGATCACAAGCGGGAAAGACTGACCCTCCTCAACAAGGAGATGGAAGACCCGAAGATCTGGGATGACGCCAAGCGCGCCCAGGAGCTCGGGCGCGAGAAGAAATCGCTGGAAGACATCGTGCTGGTGCTCGAAGCCGTCGAGGCAGGGCTCAACGACAGCCGCGAACTCTTCGACATGGGCAAGGACGAAGGCGACGACGAGATGCTGCACGCCGTCGAGGCCGACGCCGACGGCATCGAGCAGAAGATCGCCGCCCTCGAATTCCGCCGCATGTTCAACAACCCGCAGGACCCGAACCCCTGCTTCCTCGAAATCCAGGCCGGCGCCGGCGGTACCGAAGCGCAGGACTGGGCCGCCATGCTGCTGCGCATGTACGTGCGCTACGGAGAACGCAAGGGTTTCTCGGTCGAAGTGCTGGAAGAATCCGAAGGCGATGTGGCTGGCATCAAAAGCGCCACGGTGCGCCTTGCCGGCGACTACGCCTACGGCCACCTGCGCACCGAAACCGGCATCCATCGCCTGGTGCGCAAGAGCCCGTTCGACTCGAACGCGCGCCGCCACACCTCGTTTACCAGCGTCTTCGTTTACCCCGAGGTGGATGACTCGATCGAGATCAACATCAACCCGGCCGACGTGCGCACCGACACCTACCGCGCCTCGGGCGCTGGCGGTCAGCACATCAACAAGACCGACTCGGCGGTGCGACTGACGCACATCCCGACCAACATCGTCGTGCAGTGCCAGAACGACCGTTCGCAGCACCGCAACCGCGACGAAGCCTGGAAAATGCTGCGCGCCCGACTCTATGAACACGAGCTGCGCAAACAGCAGGCCGACCAGCAGAAGCTGGAAGACGCCAAGTCGGACATCGGCTGGGGCCACCAGATTCGCAGCTACGTGCTCGACCAGTCACGCATCAAGGATCTTCGTACCAACTATGAAGTCGGCAATACGCAGGGCGTGCTCGACGGCGACCTGCTCGACGACTTCATTGCCGCCAGCCTGAAACAAGGAGTCTGATCGATGAAACGCTTTGCCCTTTGCTTCATTACCGCGCTTGCCGCCCTTGCCTTCAACGCCCATGCCGCTGGCTTCGAGAGCTTTGCCGGCAAGACCCCGGCCAGCCTGCTGAAAAAGGAAAAACCCTTCGCCAAGGCCTACCGCGCCACGATCAAGGATCAGGATCTGCCGGACTGGACGCAGCGCCTTTCCGTCGGTCTGCCCGCAGAAATCGTCGAGATCGGTGACAGCAAGCTGATCCTGATGTCGGCCTGCAACCCGAAGACCAGCTGCGAAGATGAGCGCTTCTACATCCTCTACGAACCGGCCGACCAGTCGATCACCGGCTTCTTCTTCCTGCCACCGGACATGAGTGCACCGGGCGACCACCGCATGGCGCTGTCGCGCTGGCTGGGCAAGACGCCGGCCAAGGAACGCAGCGATTTCCTGCTTGATCGCGCTCTCAAGGATGCAATGCCGGAAACCCAGCAGCACCCCGCCGTCAAGGCCGCCAACTGATTTTGTCGTAACTTCACCAGACAAACTGCGAGACTCCCTATGTCCGACCAGACCAATACCCCAGCCCAGGCCCCCACACAGGATGAAAACCAGCTCGTCGCCGAACGCCGCGCCAAGCTGGCCGAATGGCGCAAATCGGGGAATGCCTTCCCCAACGATTTCTCGCGCGAAAACCTGGCCGGCAAGCTTGACGAGCTGTATGCGGACAAGGATGCAGAAACGCTGGAAGCCAACCCGATCGAGGTCAAGGTCGCCGGCCGCATGATGCTCAAGCGCGTCATGGGCAAGGCCAGTTTCGCCACCATCCAGGACATGTCCGGCCGCATCCAGCTCTACATTTCGCGCGATGCTGTCGGCGAAGCTATTTACGCTGACTTCAAGCACTGGGATCTGGGCGACATCATTGGCATCGTCGGCACCATGATGAAGACCAAGACCGGCGAGCTGACCATCAAGGCCAGCGAAATCCGCCTGCTGACCAAGTCGCTGCGCCCGCTGCCGGAGAAGTTCCACGGCCTCTCCGACACCGAGCAGAAATACCGCCAGCGCTACCTCGACCTGATGACCAACGAGCAATCGCGCTTCACCTTCCTGGCGCGCAGCCGCATGGTGCAATCGATCCGCAACTACATGGTCAACCACGGCTTCCTCGAAGTCGAAACGCCGATGATGCACCCGATCCCCGGCGGCGCCTCGGCCAAGCCATTCAAGACACACCACAACGCGCTCGACATGGAACTCTTCCTGCGCATCGCGCCTGAGCTGTACCTGAAAAAACTGGTAGTCGGCGGCTTCGAGAAGGTGTTCGAAGTGAACCGAAACTTCCGTAACGAGGGCATCAGCCCACGCCACAACCCTGAATTCACGATGATGGAGTTCTACGAGGCCTATCAGGACTACAAGGGCCTGATGGACTTCACCGAGGGCCTGCTGCGCCACGCTGCACGTGAAGCACTGGGCACCGAGGTCTTCGAATACCAGGGCCGCGTGCTCGACCTGTCGAAGCCCTTCCATCGCCTGACCATCGCCCAGGCCATCCGCAAGTTTCACCCCGGCTTCACCGACGCCGAGCTGACTGACATCGAGTGGATCAAGAAGAAGATCAACTTCTTCGGCGAGACCGTGAAACCCGGCGGCCTCGGCAGCCTGCAGCTGCAGCTCTTCGAAGCCTGCGCCGAAGCCGACCTGTGGGAGCCGACCTTCATCATCGACTACCCGGTCGAAGTCTCGCCGCTGGCCCGCGCCTCCGATGCCAACCCGGAAATCACCGAGCGCTTCGAGCTGTTCATCGTCGGCCGCGAGATCGCCAACGGCTTCTCCGAGCTGAACGACGCCGAAGACCAGGCTGCCCGCTTCCTGGCGCAGGCCAAGGCCAAGGACGCCGGCGACGAGGAAGCGATGTACTACGACGCCGACTTCATCCGCGCCCTCGAATACGGCCTGCCGCCCACCGGCGGCTGTGGCATCGGCATCGACCGTCTGGTCATGCTGCTGACCGATTCGGCAAACATCCGCGACGTGATCCTTTTCCCACAGATGCGCCACGAGTGAGCACGAAGTGCGAACGAATAAGTCCCTGTGGGGCGCCATGAGTGAGCACGAAGTGCGAATGAGCAAGTCCCCTTGGTGGGGACGCCATGAGTGGCGCACGCAACGCGTGCGCTAACCCGTGACTAGCAAGGCCAGCGGCGCCAAACACGCCATCGTCCTCGGCGCCGGTCTGGCCGGCACCACCACCGCCAACCGCCTCGCTGCGCGCGGCTGGCAAATCACGCTGATCGACGCTGCTCCCGGCCCCGCCGAAGGCGCCTCCGGCAACCATGCCGGCGTGCTGCGGCCCTTGCCCGCGCGCGACGACAACCTCCTCGCACAAATCACCCGCGCCGGTTTCCTCGCCACGCGCAGCCACCTGCAAGCCCTCGAAGATGCCGGCCTGCAAGCCGAAGCCGGCCAGCTCTGGGGCAAGACCGGCGTGCTGCACCTCGCGCGCGACGCCGTACATGAAGCCACGCAACGCGACATCGTCGCCGCCCAGAACCCGCCCGCCGACTACCTGCGCTTCGTCGACCGCGACGAAGCCAGCGAACTGTGCGGCTGGCCGGTCGATGCCGGCGGCTGGTGGTTCCCCGGCGGCGCCTGGGTATCGCCGGCCAACTACTGCCGCGCCAACCTGCTGCAATACGCAGCGATGATCACCCCGCATTACGCCACCCGCGTCGAGCGCATCGCCCATGAAAACGGCCTGTGGCGCGCCTTCGACGCCGCTGGCACCTGCCTTGCCGAAGCCCCGCACCTGGTCATTGCCAACGCCTCGGATGCGCGCCGCCTGCTCGGCGACTGGCTGCCCGTTTTCCCGGCACGCGGCCAGGTCACGCACCTGCCGGCCGAAGCCGGCTCGGCACCGCGTTGCGTCGTCTGCCGGCTCGGCTACGTCACCCCGGAAATCGGTGGCCAGCGTTACGCCGGCGCCACCTTCCTGATGAAGGACAACGACCCCGCAGTGCGCGACAGCGACCACGCCGAAAATCTCGCCAAACTCAACTTCATCCTCCCCGGCTTCAGCGATACGCTATCAGCCGCAGGCCTCCCCGGCCGCGTCGGCTTCCGTCCGGCCTCTCCCGACCGCTTGCCCATCGTCGGCGCCGTTCCCCGGCTGGGCGAAGACACCGCAACCCCCGCCCCGCCGGGCCTGTGGCTGGTCAACGGCTTTGGCGCCCGTGGCATCGTCTGGTCGGCAATGGCTGGCGAGCTCATCGCCGACAGCATCGAAGGCACACCGCTCAGTCTCGAACGCAAGCTCGCAGACGCCCTTTCCCCGCGCCGCTTTCTTGACCGACCAAAGCGGCGCTCGCCGAACCCGGTGCGTGAACGCTAAACTCCTGCTCGTTCCCGGCAACACACTGTCACCTGCCGCCACTCAACGCCATCGCCCCAAGACGAATCTGCCCATGATCACAGACGAATCTCCCGCCGAACATCCCGAGCGCAGGGCAGCAGATGCCATCCCGAGGCAGTTCAGCGGTGATGTACTCAACAGGATCGAACACAGCCACCCGGCCTTCGCCGATGCGCAGATTGAAATGATCGACATGGATGTTGCCCTTCCGCCGGGGCACGGGCATGGGCATGAAAGCGACGAACACTTTCAGCCGGCAGCGGCAGCCGGCACCACGCTTCCGCTCGACAAGGAACAGAACCGGGCACGGCTGCAGCTCTCCAGGTTCAAGGGAACGCTCGACGAGTTCGAGATTTTGCAGGTGACGCGGGTCGATATCGCGAGCATCAAGCGCGGCGATGTCATCCAGATCAAGACTTTCGCCGGCAGCATTTATATCAGCGTGATCGACCGCATCCAGGGCATCTCAGCGGGGATTGGCGAAATTCTCTGCGAGTGCCGCTACGACCTGCCGAACCAATGGACTCTGGTGCACGCTGCCAGCATCATCCTGCCGGTGTGCACCAAGGATCACCTGATCACCAACCCGGATGGCAGCCAGCGCAAGGCCAGCCGGGCGTTGAAGATAACGACCGCTGCCGAGCTTCCGGATCAGGTGAAGAGCCTGCTGCGCGAAAATTTCTTCTCGGAAATCAGGATTTACGCGACCCCGCAGAAGGAAAGGCTGAGGCCTGTTGATATCGTGCGCGGCATCAAGCGCCTGGCACTCAAGTTGAAAGCGGGTCAGGAAAAATCCTGACCGGGAAACCGGAACCCTTGCGCTCAGCTTTCTACAAGCGGGCACAGCCCAGCGGCAAATTGCCGCTTTTCTCCAGCACTCAGTTTCTTGATCCGGTACTCGGCCTTCGAGGCTAACGATCGATCGGGATGCGCTTCAAACCCCAGCAGCTTCACCGGCGCATGCGAGCGTGTGTAACGCGCCCCCGTGCCATTGCAGTGGGCGGCATAGCGAGCGGCAACATCAACCGCGATGCCGGTGTAGATACTGCCATCGGCACATTCGATCAGGTAGAGAAACCAGGGCTTCTGAACGCTCATGCTTGGGTCGTTGCGGCTGCTCGGGTCAGGACTGCGCGGCTTGCGCGGCGGCGGTCACGGCACTGGCGAGCGTTTTCACAGCCGCCATCGACGGCCCGTTTTTCGGGCAGATCATGCCCGTCGGTACCCGGCCGATTTCGTCAGGCACAGCTTCGATCACCAGGTCGGCGGCATGCGCGGACTGCTCGACGACCCGGCGCGGCATCAACGTCCAGCCAAGGCCGACGGCAACACAGCCGAGGATACCTTCCAGCGTGCCGAACTCCATCGAGTCCGCCACGGCATGGCCAATGGCCCGTTGCCAGGCCAGCGCACGGGTGCGGTAGGCACAACCTTCGCGGAAGAGGATCAGCGGCTGCAGCACCGGGTTGGCCCCGCTGGCATGCACCTGCACCAGTTCCTCGACCACCAGTTCGTCAAAATCCAGATCGGGATGCACCACCGGCCCGGCCACGAAGGCACAGTCAAGCTTGTGCTCAAGCACCCCAGCCATCAGGGTGGCCGTGGTATCGGTGAAGACACGCAGCTCGACGCGCGGGTGAGCCGCGCGCACCGCCTTCAGCGCATTCGGCAGGTGCAGCGCGGCGAAGGTTTCCATGGCGCCGATGCGCAGTTCGCCGGCCGATTCGCCGGCCTGCTTTACGGCAGCGCTGGTCTCGCGCTCCAGTAGCAGCATGCGTCGGGCGTAGTCGAGCAGCACACGGCCGGAGGGGGCGAGTTCGAGCCCGCGCCCCTTGCGGAAGAAGAGCTCGGCGCCGAGTTCCTCCTCCAGCCGGCGGATGCGGCTGGTCACATTCGACTGCACCGTGTTCAGCTTGCGCGACGCGGCAAGGATGCCGCCTTCTTCAACCACGGCCTGAAAAGTACGCAGGGCAATGAGTTCCATATATCTATTTTAGCGAACGTTCTGTTCTTAACAATTCATTTGTTTTGATAGGTTACACGTTTTATTGTGTCGACATCAAATCAGAAGATGCTCCCAAATGAGTAGCCAACGTGAACGCATCAAGGTATTGAGTGCCGGCATCTTCAGCCTGATCCTGGCCATGGGCGTGGCCCGCTTCTCCTACACGCCGTTGTTGCCGCTGATGCAGCAGCAGGCAGGCCTGGGCATCGCCGAAGCCGGCTGGCTGGCGGCCATCAACTACGGCGGCTACCTGTGCGGCGCGCTGATCGCCTCGCTGATCAGCGATCTGGTGCTGAAGGACCGCCTCTACCGCATCGGCATGGTCGTCGCCATCGTCAGCACGGCGGCCATGGGCATGAGCACCGATGTCACCGTCTGGGCCATCTCGCGCTTTTTCGCCGGCTTGAGCAGCGCGGCGGCGATGCTGCTCGGCACCGGACTCATCCTCAACTGGCTGATCCGCCACAATCACCGCAGCGAGCTGGGCATCCACTTCACCGGCATCGGCTTCAGCATCGCCGGCTGTGCGGCCGCCGTGGCGCTGATGAGCCAGTGGCTGGACTGGCGCGAACAGTGGTTCGCCTTCACCGCCATCGGCTGCCTGCTGCTGATCCCCGCGCTGCGCTGGCTGCCGGCGCCGGATCGCAGCGCACTGACCACGAGCGGCCAGACGATGCACGACAAACCACCAAGCCCGCTGTTCATGCGCCTCTTTCTCGCTGCCTATTTCTGCTGCGGCGTCGGCTACGTGGTCAGTGCCACCTTCATCGTCGCCATCGTCGATCATCTACCGGGCATGGAAGGACACGGCACGCTGGCCTTTCTTGCCATCGGCGTCGGCGCCATCCCCGCCTGCATCAACTGGGACCTGATCGCCCGGCGTACGGGCGAGGTCAACGCACTGATCGCGGCGGCTGTGCTGCAGATCGTTGGCATCCTTCTGCCGGTGGTGGTCGGCGGCCTGATCGCCACCGTCTTCGGCGCCCTGCTCTTCGGCGGCACCTTCATCGGCATGGTCAGTCTGGTATTGACCATGGCCGGGCGCTACTACCCGACGCGGCCGGCGAAGATGATGGGCAAGATGACGCTGGCCTACGGCACAGCACAGATCCTGGCGCCAGCGATTACCGGCTGGCTGGCGACGAGCAGTGGCAACTACAACGCCGGCCTCTATCTGGCTGCCGGCGCCATGGCCATCGGCACCGTGCTGCTGCTGGTACTGAAGCAGGTGGAGAAGCAGGACGCTGCGAAAGCGACGGCGGCACTCGCCGCCTGCGCACAAAATTAAGTCAGTTGCCGCCCGACCCACAGTTCGAACACAATAAGCCCCATAGCGACAACACCCTGTCAGGAGATTCCCCATGTTTAACGGCATCCTCATCACCAAGGACGACGCCGGCTACCGCGCCGCCGTGCAGGAGATCGACGAAGCGCAACTGCCGGAAGGCGATGTCACGGTTCGCGTCGAGTGGTCGACGCTGAACTACAAGGACGGCCTGGCCATCACCGGCAAGGGGCCGGTGGTACGCAAATTCCCGATGGTGCCGGGAATCGACTTTGCCGGCACCGTTACCGCCAGCAGCCACCCGGAGTGGAAGGTCGGCGACGAGGTCATTCACAACGGTTGGGGCGTCGGCGAAACCCAATGGGGCGGGCTGGCGCAAACGGCGCGGGTGCGTGGCGAGTGGCTGGTGCCGCTGCCCTCGGCCTTCAGTGCGCGCCAGGCAATGGCCATCGGCACCGCCGGCTACACCGCCATGCTTTGCGTGCTGGCACTGGAAAAGCACGGCATCAAACCTCAGGACGGCGAAATTCTCGTCACTGGCGCCAATGGCGGTGTGGGCAGCGTGGCCATCGCCCTGCTGGCCAAGCTGGGTTTCCGCGTCATTGCCTCCACCGGGCGGGCCAGCGAAGCCGAGCATCTGAAGGCACTCGGGGCTGCCGAGATCATCGACCGCAACGAACTCTCCGCCCCCGGCAAACCGCTCGGCAAGGAGCGCTGGGCCGGCGTGGTCGACGCCGTCGGCAGCCATACACTGGCCAATGCCTGCGCCACCACAAAATACCGTGGTGCCGTTGCCGCATGCGGTCTTGCACAGGGCATGGATTTCCCCTCCAGCGTCGCCCCCTTCATCCTGCGCGGCATCACCCTCTACGGCATCGACAGCGTCATGGCGCCGCAGGCCATTCGCCTTGAAGCCTGGGCGCGACTGGCGCGGGATCTCGATATCGCCCGGCTCGACGCCATCACCACCGAGATACCGCTCGGTGAGGCCATCGCCACGGCCGGAGCGCTGCTTGAAGGCCGGGTGCGCGGCCGCGTCGTGGTTGACGTCAACCGCTGAAAACCCCTGCAGGACAAGGCGTAACCAGTTGTAAGCGTTTGTTTCCGGGGTCTCCGCAACAGGGCTGTTCATGCGTTAATCGCTGCACACCCTGTCTGGAGAACAAACCATGGAAACCGTTCGTAAAACCCATCCGATGATCGTCGTGGCCGCAGCATCGGTCACCCTGCTGAGCCTGGCCGGGGTTGCCTCGCTGGCTGGCTGGATGCCAGCTGCCAGCCATGCCACCAGCGCAACGACTGCAACACTGGCCGCAGCGACCAAAACAGAGGCACCGGCGACGATCAGTCTCCCCGCAGGAACAACGATCACCGTCGAGCCGAAGGCAACGCCGCGCCCGGCGAGCAGCCGTAGCAACAGCGCCCCGCGCCCGCCAGTTGTCGCAAGCGCCGATTCCTCGCCGCCGGGCTATACGCGCGTATCAAGTGGCACCACTGCGCCGGTCAGCGACAACGGCATCTATGTCGAGAATGCCCGCCCGGCCGCCAATCCATCGCCCGCGCCGACCATCTGCCAGAGCTGCGGCACCATCCAGAGCGTTCAGGAAATCAGCAACAAGGGCGAAGGCACCGGCCTTGGCGCCATCGCTGGCGGCGTCCTTGGTGGCCTGCTCGGCAGCCAGATCGGTGGGGGCAACGGCAAGAAAGCGATGGCCGTGGTTGGCGCAGCGGGTGGCGCCTTTGCCGGTCACGAAGTAGAGAAGCGCGTGCGCGGCGAAACGCAGTATCAGATCAGCGTCCGCTTCGATGACGGCAGCACGCGCACCTACACCGAAACGACGGCCACCCAGTTGCAGAGTGGCGACCGGGTGCGTCTTGAAAACGGCCGGCTGGTGATGCTTTAAGAATCACCCGAAGCTACCCGATACGGGGCTCGTGCCAGACGGCGCGAGCCCCGTATCTCTTTGCGGTGCTAAAATCGAAGGCTGAATTTATTCTCCAATTTTTACGCGAGGCGCCCGCATGAAACTCGAAACGCTTGCCGTCCACGCCGGCTACAGCCCGGACCCGACCACCAAGGCTGTGGCGGTGCCGATCTACCAGACCACTTCCTACGCTTTCGACAACACGCAGCACGGCGCCGACCTGTTCGACCTCAAGGTGCAGGGCAACATCTACACGCGCATCATGAACCCGACGCAGGACGTGCTGGAGAAGCGTATCGCCGCGCTTGAAGGCGGCATCGCCGGGCTGGCCGTTGCTTCGGGTCAGGCCGCCATCACCTACGCCATCCAGACCATTGCCGAGGCCGGTGACAACATCATCTCGGCTTCGACGCTCTACGGCGGCACCTACAACCTGTTCGCGCACACGCTGCCGCAATACGGCATCGACGTGCGTTTTGCCGACTACAGCAAGCCGGAAACCTTCGAGGCGCTGATCGACGCGAAGACCAAGGCGATCTACTGCGAGTCGGTCGGCAACCCGCTCGGCAACATCACCGACTTCGAGAAGCTGGCCGACATCGCCCACCGCAACGGCATCCCGCTGATCGTCGATAACACGGTGCCCTCACCCTACCTGTGCCGCCCGATCGAGCATGGCGCCGACATCGTCGTGCATTCGCTGACCAAGTACATTGCCGGCCATGGCAATTCGATCGGTGGCGTCATCGTCGATAGCGGCAAGTTCCCGTGGGCCGAGCACAAGGCGCGTTTCAAGCGCCTGAACGAGCCGGATGTTTCCTACCACGGCGTGGTCTACACCGAAGCGCTCGGCCCGGCCGCCTTCATCGGTCGCGCCCGCGTGGTGCCGCTGCGCAACATGGGTGCCGCCATTTCGCCGTTCAACGCCTTCATGATCCTGCAGGGCTGCGAGACGCTGGCCCTGCGCATGGACCGCATCTGTGCCAATACCAGCAAGATTGCGTGGTTCCTCAAGGACCATCCGAAGGTCTCGTGGGTCAGCTATGCCGGCCTGCCCGAGCACCCGGACAACCATCTGGTCGAGAAGTACATGGGCGGCCGCGCCTCGGGCATCCTCACCTTCGGCGTCAAGGGCACGAACTGCAGCGGCATCGAGGCCGGCGGCCGTTTCCAGGATGCGCTGAAGCTGGTCACCCGCCTCGTCAATATCGGCGATTGCAAGTCGCTGGCCTGCCACCCGGCCTCGACGACGCACCGCCAGCTGAACCCGGAAGAGATGAAAAAGGCCGGCGTGTCGGAAGACATGATTCGCCTGTCGATCGGCATCGAGCACATCGAAGATCTGATTGCGGATCTGGAGCAGGCATTGAAAGCGGCTTGATCGCCACCAAGGAACGAACGGGCCGCGGGGCAGTCAGACCCGCGGCCCTTTTCATTGATAAGCAAAACCCATGACCCGACACCCACAATCGCGCACCGAGCAACTCGATATACGCGGCCTGCGCTACAACGTGCGCTGCTGGGGCCCAGCGGATGCACCGGCCATCTTCCTGCTGCACGGCTGGATGGACTCCTCACCGACCTTCCAGTTTCTGGTCGAAGCGCTGCAGCAGGAATGGCATGTGATTGCGCCGGACTGGCGCGGCTACGGGCAATCGGAATGGCTCGGCCGGCCCTACTGGTTCCCGGACTACTACGGCGATCTCGACGCCCTGCTCGCACACTATTCGCCGGACCATCCAGCGCGTCTTGTCGGGCACAGCATGGGGGGCAATATCGCGGCGATCTACGCCAGCGCACGGCCGGCCCGGGTCGCACAGGTGGCGATGCTCGACTTCCTCGGCTTGATGGCGACCCAGTCGAAGGATGCTCCGAAGCAACTCAGCCAGTGGCTCGACCATCTCGGCACGACACCGCGCCTGAACACCTATGCCGACCACGCGGCGTTACAGCGGCGCATGCAGTTTGTGAATCCGCGCCTCAGCAATGAAAAGGCGGCCTATCTTGCACGCTCGCTCAGCCGCGTTCTGGACGATGGGCGCATTCAGATGGCCTGCGACCCCTGGCACCGGGTCCCGGCACCGATTCTCTATCGCATCGACGACCAGATGGCCTGCTGGGGTGCAATCACGGCACCCGTGCTGATGCTGGAGGCGGACGACGGCTTCGTGCACGAACGTTTCGGTGACGACCCCGCCGAGCGCGCGCGGCGGCTAGCCAGCTTCGGGAAGCTGCAGGTGGAAACGATCACCGATAGCAGCCACAACCTGCAGCATGACCAGCCGGAAAAAGTCGCAGCGGCACTTGAAGTTTTCCTCACTCGCAACAACTGAGCGAGGCAAGACGCTCGATCCTTAGAACCTCAGTTCAAACTACGAAGCGCACGAAGAACACGAAGAAATTCAGGCAAAGGCAAGCGGTATCAGCTATCACCCAGGAAGTGAAAGTGAAGGCTGCTTCAACGTATTGTTTCTCTCCGTGACCTTCGTGCGCTTCGTGGTTAACTGCTTTTTCCAGGTTACTTCACTTCCTCAACCAGCAGCCAGATGCTGCGGTTGTCGCGCACATCGGACGTACCGACGGACAGGTTGCCGCGATTGCCGCCGGATGCCTGCTGGCCGCTGCCGCCGAGTTCTATCCATTCACCAAGACGCCCGGAAACCGTTGTCGATACTCGCTGGGTGTTGGCGCTACCGTAGCCCGCATTGCCCGGTGTATCGAACTGCGGGCTGATTTCCAGCGTGACGCGATCGCCAACGACTCGCGGTTCGGCATAGAAACCCTGGCCGATATCGCGATAGACCACGCTGTCGGTGACCATGGCGCCGCCCGGCCCGACAACGACCTGGCGCAACGGCATGGGCAAGGACTGGCCAACATTGATATAGGCGCGCCCGCCTTCGACGACCTGCACCGATTGCGCGGCACTGGCAGTGCGCGTGCTGCGCGTTTCCACCACCTGCGCACCGACCACCGATCCGCCCTGACGGATTTCCACCGTGCCGCCCCCCGCTGCAACCCCCGTGCGGCGCTGGGTAATTCGCCCGTGCTCGTTGCCGACACTGCCGTAGGCTTCGGCACCGCTACGTTCCATCGCCGCATCGCGGTTCTGCGATACACGGATGACCAGCGAGCGTGCCGGCGTATCAAGCGCCGCCAGCGCCTGCTTGATTTCTTCCCGGTTCTTGCGCGAGGCGCGCAGGATAAGCTGGTTGTTCATGCCGGAAAGCGTCCCGCCCGGCTCCACCAGCGGGCGAATCACCGGCATCACCTGATCGACGGTGCGATTGCGCAGCGGGATGATCTCCATTTCCTGCTGCGCCATGGCAGCGATCGGTAGCATTGAAAGCATGCAGAACAGCAGGGCGAGACAACGCTTCATGGAGAATCTCCGAGGGTCAGTTCCACCAACTTAGCCGGCCAGATGCTGGAGGGCAAGGTATTCGCGTGAGCGCATCTCGGTCAGGCGGCTGACGGTACGGAAGAACTCGCTCGACTGCACGCCTTCGGTATAGAGCGCGTCCGAGTCGCAATCTGCGGTGGCGATGAGTTTGACCTTGTGGTCGTAGAAAACATCGACCAGCCAGGTGAAACGACGCGCTTCGTTGGAGCGTGCCGCATTCATGCGTGGTATGCCGGAGATCAGTACCGTATGGTAGGCCTGCGCCAGTTCGAGATAGTCGTTTTGCGAGCGCGGGCCGCCACACAGTGCGGCGAAGTCGAACCAGATGGCGCCATGACCGCGCCGCCGGGTCGGTATCTTCCGACCGAGCACTTCGATCTCACCAGCCACCTCGCCCTCGCCGCCTTCGAGAGCGGCAAAATACTCCGCCATCCTGGCTTCGGCCGAGGCATCGGCAGGGAAGTGATAGATCTCGACCTGTTCCAGGGTACGCAACCGATAATCGACACCGGCTTCAACTTCGAGTACGTCCAGGTTTTCCTGCATCAAGGCGATGGTTGGCAGAAAACGATCTCGCTGCAGGCCGTTGGGATAAAGCCGGTCCGGCGGATAGTTGGAAGTCATGACAAAAATGACGCCACGATCAAACAACGATTTGAGCAGCCGGCCGAGAATCATCGCATCGGCAATATCGGAAACGTGAAATTCATCGAAACAGAGCAGGCGCACATTGCGTGCGATGCGTGCGGCCAGGGCGTCCATGGGATCAGTGCCGCCGCCCGCGTTCTTCAATTCTTCGAGCTGGCGATGCACCTGATGCATGAAGGCATGGAAATGGATACGGCGCTTGCGATGGTAGGGCACTGCGTCATAGAAGCAGTCCATCAGGAAGCTCTTGCCGCGCCCGACACCACCCCAGAAATAGACACCACGGGGTGGCTTGGCTCGCGACAACAGGCGCCGGAAAGTGCCACGACGCGAAACCTTGAAGGAAAGCAATTCGGTATAGAGGCGCTGCAGACGGTCTGCCGCCGCCTGCTGTGCCGCATCAGCCGCATAACCGCGCGATGCCAGCGTCGCAGCGTAGGCATCGAGCATGCCGCGCTCGGGAACTTTGAGTGATCTGTGGGGCATGATTATCTCTTTTATTGCTGCCACGATTATCGCATGCCGCAGCCTCTTCAAGCCCTGCGCGCTTTGTGGCACAGTGTCGGGCGGGCAACCTTCTACAGGGCTACAGGCGGACGTCATGGCAAAAAAACGCAAATGGATTCCCGTACCCGGGGAACTGGCACATTACTGGAACACTTCCGGCAAGCTCGCGCGCGGCGGCTTGAACGTGCGCATCGTCGCCGAAGCCAGTGGCGGCTACATGATCGTCGAGGCGGCTCGCAACGACGGCTCGCTGGTGCGCATTACCGTCAAGGCATCGAGCCTGATGGCGCCACAACCTTCACTGTTTTAGGGCATGCTTACCCGCTACGCCGAAGTCCCGGCATACGTGACGAAAGACGGTTCAGAAATTCGCGAACTGCTCCACCCTGCGCAGCACGGCGCCCAGAACCAGAGCCTCGCCGAGGCGATTGTCAGGCCCGGCCAATGTACGAGAAGGCACAGCCACCTGCGCACCGAAGAGATCTACCATGTCACCGCCGGCACCGGTCGCATGACACTGGGAGATCGGCAGTTCGTGGTCGGAATCGGAGACAGCGTTCTCATTCCTCCGGGTACGCCGCACTGCATCGAGGCGATGGGCAGTGCAGACCTGCGCATTCTTTGCTGCTGCAGCCCGGCGTACGACCATGGCGACACCGAATTGCTGTAGATCAAAAACTGTGTTTCTGAAATGTTTCTGATCTCTTAAATCGGCTCACTCTGGCATTAATCAAGGCTTGAGGCATTCCGGGATAGGCCGGACAATCGTCATATGACGAATAACAAGTGGCCTTGATTCCAATGGATGTCAAAAGACTAAGAACATTCAATCAGCTGGCCGCAAGACACATCGAGCAGTTTGGAACACGGGAAGACTTCAAGATCCTCCTCGAAATTGCGGCCGGTCAGGACAATGGCAATTGCCTGACCCTGAAACAATTGCTGCTGGACTCGTCCATCCCGGAGTCCACGTTGAAACGCCGGCTGGCAAGGCTGGTGCGGCAACGCTTTGTGCTCAAGCGCATGACGACCGAAGACCGTCGGGTCCATTGCTACAGCCTGCATGAAAAAACGCGGAAGGTCCTGCACGAAATGATCCGTGACATTCGCGCTTTCTGCTGGGATTAAAGGGGCCGCTTTTTCCATGAACAATACGCCGGATATGCAGACGCTATTGGGTTCCTGCAAGAATGGGGCCGAGTTGCGCAAGGCGGTCGAGGAACTCTGTGCCGAGTTCGGCGAGACCCTCAACATGACCTTGCTCTGCGGCAGCCACCCCGCCGGCAAGGCGCTGTGTGTCGTGGATTTTGTTCCCGACAACCCGAACGTCAGCCTCTGTGCAATGACCTTGGGTGGAAAAGTTTTCGGTTTCAACTCAGTCATCTTCAATTTCGCTCCCCATCCCGATTTCGGCTGCATACGCGGTTTTCCTGCCGGCTCTCCGGCTTGTAGCTGCACACCGCGCACCTGACGCCACGCATTCCTTTCCGGCCTTGTGGCCCAGGTGTGGAAGGATTCCTGCATCACCATCAAGGATTTAACAACTGCATCGCCAGGCGTCTCGGCTGCCAGCTGCCCGGCAGCATAGCCTCGCATTAAATGCAACGATGTTGCGTTTAATGCGAGGCTATGATTGAATAGCGCCTTCCAAAAAGGCGGTCAGCGAACCGTCAAATCGTTGAATCGCCGGCCTGTCGGCTACTGAGACCCCATGTCACTTCCCCTGCTTCTGCAGATTGTCTTCGCCTGCCTGCTTGGCGGCGTCCTCAGCATCGCTGCGGCGGCGCTGATCATGTTCGGCTTGCCGCGCAAATGGCTGGCGTTCACCGTCAGTTTCTCCACCGGTCTGCTGCTGGCGATGGCCATGCTGCATCTGCTGCCGGAAGCGCTTGAAATGGGCCTGACACCGCACGAAGTATTTCCGCTGCTGCTTGGCGGCATCCTCGGATTTTTCGCGCTGGAGAAGTTTGCCCTCTGGCGCCATGCCCACCACGGCGTCGGTGAAATCGACGCCCACCAGGGCGATCAACAGTGCACCGACCACACCCACGCCCATCATCACGCGCATCAACACCCTCACGACGCGCACGGCGAGACGATGCTGATCCTGATCGGCGACAGTTTCCACAATTTCACCGACGGCCTTCTGATCGCTGCCGCCTTTCTCGCCGACCCGGCACTTGGCTGGACAACCACCTTCGCCATCATTGCCCACGAAGTGCCGCAGGAAGCCGGTGACTTTGCCATCCTGCTGTCTGCTGGCTGGAAGCGCAGCCGCGCGCTGTTCTGGAATGGCGTTTCCAGCTTGACCGCGATTGCCGGCGGCGTTGTCGGCTACCTTGCGCTCGATAATGCCCGTGACTGGATTCCCGTCATCATCACCCTCGCGGCCTCCAGTTTCCTTTACGTCGCCATTGCCGACCTGATGCCGCGCCTGAAACGTGAAACAACCTCGGTGGGCTGGCACAGCATGTTGCTGGCGCTGGGCATCGCCGTCATCGCCTTTGGCAGCGCGCATTCGCATTGATTCCAGCCGGTCTGAAAAGGGATTCAGCCATGAAAACACGGCACCTCGTCTTCTTGCTCGTCCTTGTCAGCGCCTGCGCGCATGCGGCAAAAGGCCACGTACATGGCGCCGGCACGCTTGATATCAGTATCGACAAGGGCCACATCAGTCTTGCGCTTGAGCTGCCGCTCGACGCCGCCACCGGTTTCGAACACGCGCCAAAAACGCCGAAGGACCGCGCAGCGCTGGAGCACGCAGGAAATGTATTGAAGGATGGTGCAACGCTTTTTATCCCCAGCCCGGCGGCACAGTGCATGCTCAAGTCGGCGACGGTCACCCTGCCGTTTTCGGCCGACAAGCGTGGAGCGGCAGGCGACGATCACGCCGACATCGAAGCCGAGTACACCTTTGAATGCGCCAACCCAGCCGAGCTGAAAGCCATCGATACGCCCCTGTTCAAACACTTCAAGCGGCTTTATCGCCTTGAAGCCCAGCGCGTCGGCCCGAGCGGCCAGGGGGCATCGCGCCTGACGCCAAAGCAGCCGACACTGCGCTGGTAGTCGGCGACCGCAATGAGCACCGTGGCGCTGCGTGTTGACAACCTGGTCTTCCGCTGGCCGAAACAGCCAGCGCCCTGTCTGCGCATTCCGCTTTTCGAGGTCGCCAGCGGTGAACGCATTTTCCTGCACGGCCCCATCGGAAGCGGAAAAAGCACCCTCCT
>JBAYVG010000060.1:0-18048 GCA_041674785.1 Rhodocyclaceae bacterium | reverse complement strand
TCGACCAGCTGGATCAGCTTGCGCTTGGAGAGCACGACGTAGGTCAGGTTCAGGCGCGAGAATTCGATCTGCTGCGGCAGCGGGCGCTGCAGCTTGCCGCCTTCGGCCAGGCGCTCCAGCAGCCAGTCGTAGAACGGCCGCTGGTCCTCGAATTCGAGCGTGCAGATGGAGTGCGTGATGTTCTCCAGCGCGTCCTCGATCGGATGGGCGAAGGTGTACATCGGATAGACACACCACTTGTCGCCGGTGTTGTGGTGCGTGGCGTGGCGGATACGGTAGATGGCCGGATCGCGCAGGTTGATATTGGGCGAGGCCATGTCGATCTTCGCCCGCAGGATGTGCGCGCCGTCCGGGAATTCGCCCTTCTGCATGCGCTTGAAGAGGTCCATGCTCTCGGCGGCGCTGCGGTTGCGGTACGGCGAATCCTTGCCCGGTTCCTTCAGCGTGCCGCGGTTGGCGCGCATCTCGTCGGCGCTCTGGCTGTCGACGTAGGCATGGCCGGCTTCGATCAGGTACTCGGCGAATTCGACCATCCAGTCGAAGTAGTTGGAGGCGTAGTAGAGATTTTTCTCGCCAGCTTGCTCCCACGAGCAGCCCAGCCACTTCACGGCATCGACGATGGAGTCGACGTATTCCTGCTCTTCCTTCTCCGGGTTGGTGTCGTCGAAGCGCAGGTGGCAGCGGCCGCCGTACTGCTCGGCCAGCCCGAAGTTGAGCAGGATCGACTTGGCGTGGCCGAAGTGCAGGTAGCCGTTCGGCTCCGGCGGGAAGCGGGTGCGAATCTTCGCCGCATCGAGCGGCGCGGCCGCATGGTCGGCGGCCGTGCCGGGCTTGCCGGCCCAGTGGCGCTGTGCGTGCTTGCCGGCGGCGAGGTCGGCCTCGACGATGTTCTTGATGAAGTTGGCGGCGGGGGCCGGGGTGTTCGCTGGCGTATTTTCTTTGGACATGGGCGTTTCAGAATGGCAACGCCGCGTGATTGCGGCGAAAACGGCATTCTATCAGCCTGACACGCCCATCGGCCCGGTTCTGCCGGCCGGACTCAGTGGGGGCGTTCGGTACGGCGACGGAAGAGCGAAAGGAGAGTTGGATCGTGCTTGCCGCCCTCCTCATCATCAAGAATATCCATCACTTGGGTGTGTGTTCGAGGAGGGTGGTAGGGGCGCGTTTTGGACATGGCGTCATAGCTATCGACAATCGACACAATGCGCGACATGAGCGGGATGTCTTCACCGGCCAGACGGTCCGGGTAGCCGCTGCCATCAAAGTATTCGTGGTGGTGGCGAACGGCGGTGGCGACGGCGTCCATGCCTTCAATTTGCATGCTGCGAACGATGCGTTCGCCGCGAATGGTGTGGGATTTCATGCATTCCCATTCTTCCGGGCTGAAGCCGCTCGGCTTCAGCAGGATATGGTCTGGAATGCCGATTTTTCCAATATCGTGCATGGCGGCGGCAAATTCCAGCAATTGCAGTTCTTTTTGCATCAGGCCGCATTCCACCCCGAGGATGGTGGCCAGCACGACGACACGGTCGCAATGCTCGCGTGTGTGGCCGTCGCGTTCGTCAAGGGCGGCGATGAGGGCGCGGGCGCAGGGTTCCAGCGGTTGTGCGAGCGAGGAATATCGGGAGCGGGGCATAAATGGGTTCCTCCGTCTGCGGCTATTGGTGATGGCGCTTGCGAATGTGAATGCGCCTGCCAAGGGGAGACAGCAGGAGGTGTGGAATGTTCCGTGTTTCAGCCGAGGCGGTTGTTGCGCATCTGCTCGAGCAGGCGGGCAGCCTTGGCCGCCTGGTCAAGCACCCGGCGCAGCGTGCTGAAGCAGCGCATCAGCGATTCCATGGTGTCGATGTCGATCTCGCCGCAGGCGCCTGCCGTGAGCAGGGCGGCCTTGAGCTGCTGGTAATCGGTCTCAAAGTCGCTGGCCTGATCCGCGCTTAGTGGTGCAAAAGGCTCGGTGTCGGGATTGAGCTGCTGCAGCAATCGGTCGGCTGCCGTTGCCAGGTCGACGATTTCGCGATGCAGGGTGCTGTTACCCAAAGCGGCCATTGCAGCATGGGCGGTGGTGATTTCCGGCGCCAGGTCGCCACAGGTTTCGTAGTAGCGCTGCACCCGCAAGAGCTTCGCCAGCGACTGGGCCGTCGACGCCGACATCGAGCCTCGGCTGAGGTGGGTGACGAAGTCGGCAATGTTGCGGTTCAGCCCCGGCAATGCAGCTGATTCGTCCCGTCTTGGTGTCGCACTGGTGAGCAGGCCGATCCGGGCCCAGACCCCGCCGACGGCCATGCCGCCAAAACGTACGAGTTCGCGGTACAGGGCATCGACGGCCAGCGGCGGAACGGAGGCAATGTTGTGGTCGAGGAAGCGGGGCTGGGCAATTTCCTCTTCGCGGGTATGGAAACGCCTGAGCAGAAAACGCGCCAGGTGGTTGCCGAGCGGCCACATGAGAATAACGCCCAGCAGATTGAAAAGGGTGTGGAAGATGGCGAGGCTGACCGCAGGCGACGAATCCAGCGCAAAGGCATCGCGCAGCAGATCGACGGCATGTATCAAAACAGGCAGCAGGAGAAACGCCACCAGCCCGGTGAGTGCGTTGAAGATGACGTGTGCAGCGGCCGCACGTCTGGCATTGGGTGTGGCGCCGATTGCCGCGAGCAGGGCGGTGACGGTGGTGCCGATATTGGCGCCGATGACAGCAGCTGCGGCTTCCTGCAACGGAATGGCACCCACTTCGGCCAGCGTCAGGACAACTGCTAGCGAGGCACTGGACGATTGCATCAGGACAGTAAGGAGCAGTCCGGCGAGAACAAAGGCGATGATCGACCACAGGCCTTGGCTGCCCAGCGCCGCCAGATCGAAAGCCTGCCCGGCACCGGAAAAAGCCTGCTGCAGAAAGCCGATGCCGAGAAAGAGGACGCCGAAGCCGGCCAGCGCACCGCCGGCCGCGCCGCGCCGGGTCTCCGTGCCGGACAGGCGGAGCGCCATGCCGATGCCGATCATCGGCAATGCCGCTACTTCAACCTTGATCTTGAAGCCGATCAAGGCGACCAGCCAACCGGTCATGGTGGTGCCGACGTTGGCGCCGAAGATGACCCAGAGTGATTGGCTGAAAGTGAGCAGGCCGGCATTGATGAAGCCGATTGCCGCGACGGTGACGGCGCTGGATGACTGTACCAGTGCGGTGACAATGATGCCGGAGAGGAGGCCGCGCATCCGGGTCTGCGTCGAGGAGGTGAGGACATTCCCAAGCACCGGACCGGCAGCCGCCTTCAGCCCGTCGGTCATCAGCATCATGCCGAGGAGGAAGAGCCCGAGCCCACCGACGAGTATGCCTACGCTGTTGCTATCCATCGCTGTCCTTGAAGGTCGAGCACTGCCGCCAGCATGGAGCGGGTGCCCATCTCCGTCAAGACACGGATGGCTTCAACTGCCGTACGGTTGCTACGATTCCACCATGCCGACAATGATGTAATAGATCACTGCTGCGAGCACGCCGGAAATCGGCACGGTGATGATCCAGGCGGCGGCGATCTTGTAGATCGCCGAGCGCTTGACCAGCTCGTGGCGGTACACCCGGCGAATCTGCTTGCGCTCGCGTTTTGAAAGATCGGCTGATTCCGCGTGCGCCTTGAGCCGCTCAAGCATTAGGCGCTTGTCGGTGAGCGAGGCTTTGGCAAAACGGTCGAGAAATTCCTCGACAACTTCCTTGTCTGCGCCGGCGTGATGCTCCTTGATCTCCTCGATCATCTGCGAGTAACTGGTCTTGATGAACTCGCGCAGGAAACCGACGCCAAAAACGCCGCCGACGGCAATGTGCGTTGAACTGACCGGTAGCCCGAGCTGCGATGCGAGGATGACGGTGACGGCGGCCGACATGGCGATGCAGAAGGCGCGCATCTGGTCGAGTTCGGTAATTTCGCTGCCGACGGTACGAATCAGTTTGGGGCCGTAGAGCATCAGGCCGATGGCGATACCGCTGGCGCCGACGAACATTACCCAGAATGGAATGGAAGCCTTGCCTGAAACCATGCCGCTCCTGGCGGCGTCGGCAATGGCCGCGAGTGGGCCGACGGCATTGGCGACATCATTGGCGCCATGCGCGAAACTGAGCAGCGCAGCGGCGCAGATGAGCGGGATGGTGAACAGGCGGTTGATACTTTTCTTGGTGTTTTCGAGGGTGCTGGCATCGCGCGACATCCACTTCGCCAGCAGGAAATAGGTGACGAGACCGATCAGGGCACCGATGCTCAGCGCGCTGATGGCGCCAACTTTCCAGATGCGGGTCAGGCCTTTGAGGATGAGGTAGGCCGAAAAGGCGAAAGCCATCAGGCCGATCAAGAGCGGTACCATGCGTCGCGCGGCACTGACCATGTCTTCGCGGTAGGTGATCGAGCGCTTGATCCAGAAGAGGAAGCCGGCGGCAACCGCGCCGCCCATGACCGGTGAGATCACCCAGCTGGCGGCGATACCAACAAGGTTGCCCCAGTTTGCTGCGTCAGCACCGCCGGCCGCCATGCCGGCACCGAGCACGGCGCCGATGATCGAATGGGTGGTGGATACCGGAGCGCCAAAGGCGGTCGCCAGATTGAGCCAGAGGGCGCCCGCCAGCAGGGCCGCTGTCATCAGCCAGATGAACTGGTCGCTGTTACCGATGGCGGCCGGGTTGATGATGCCTTTCTGGATGGTGGTGACGACATCGCCACCCGCAATCAGCGCGCCGGCCATTTCGAAGATGGCGGCAATGATGACTGCACCGGTCATCGAGATGGCGCGCGAGCCGACGGCTGGGCCGACGTTGTTGGCAACGTCGTTGGCGCCGATGTTCATGGCCATATAGCCGCCGATCATCGCCGCCACCACCAGCATGACTCCGTGTGGGCCGCTGATACCGATGCCAAGGCTGGCGTAAAGCATGATGGAGACGACGAAAATGAGGCCGATGCCGAGCCGGAGCGACTCTTTTGTTCCCCGCCGTGTTGCTTTTTCAATGTCGGCGATATCCCTGAATTCCATTTTTTCCCCGGTACTTCGTGGTTCGTGCTTGTGCGCCGACGGTGAGCAAGGGCGCGCGAAGCCGGCATTGTACCTGTTCAGGCGATGAGGCAAAAAAAACCCCGGCCAGGGCCGGGGTGTCGAATGCGGCAGGGGGATGCCGCGGAGGGGTCACACACTTGCTCAGGAACGCAAGGCGGCAATGCGCGCCTCGATGGGCGGGTGGCTGGAAAACAGCGCCATCCACGCCGGGCCGCCGGCAATGCCGGAACTGGCCATGTTTTGTGGCAGGGGTTCGGTATGCAGGCCGCCGAGGCGGCGCAGTGCCGAAATCATCGGCTGCGGGTTGCCAAGCAGCTCGGCCGCACCCCGGTCGGCACGGAATTCACGCTGACGCGAGAAGTAGCTGACGATGATGCTGGCCAGCAGCCCGAAAATGATGTCGCAGACAATGGTTGTCACCATGTAGCCGATGCCGGGGCCTGAAGACTCCGAGTCGTTGCGGCGCAGGAAGGAATCGACCAGGTAGCCGACGACGCGCGAAAGGAAGACGACAAAGGTGTTCATGACGCCCTGGATCAGCGTCAGCGTCACCATGTCGCCGTTGGCGACGTGGGCGACTTCGTGCGCCAGCACGGCTTCGGCCTCTTCACGTGACATGCTCTGCAGCAGGCCGGTAGAAACGGCGACCAGCGAGTTGTTTCTGGAAGGGCCGGTGGCAAAGGCGTTCGGCTCACCTTCGTAGATGGCGACTTCAGGCATGGCGATGCCGGCTTTTTTCGCCAGGCGTTCGACGGTCTGGAACAGCCAGAACTCGGTCGACGTGCTCGGGCTGGTGATGATGTGGGCCCCGGTGCTCCATTTGGCCATCTGCTTGGACATCAGCAGCGAGATGAAGGCGCCACCAAAACCGATGACCGCAGCAAAGGCGAGCAGCATGCCGAGATTGAGCCCGTTGGCAGTCAGATACTGGTTCACGCCAAGCAGGCTGGCGGTGATGCCAAGAACCACCATCACGGCGAGGTTGGTGGCAAGGAAGAGAATGGTGCGTTTCATGCTGTGCTCCTTGGGGTGATGCAATGGCGCTCATGATACTGAGCTTGTTATTTTGCAAAAAGCGTATAAAAATTGACCCAGTATTCGAAAAAATAGGATTATTGCCGTGGATCTCAACTACAAGCATTTGCATTATTTCTGGGTGGTTGCCAAGGAAGGCAGCGTCACGCGTGCGGCAGAAAAGCTAGGGGTGGCGGTGCAGACTATCAGTGGGCAACTCTCCCTGCTTGAGCGCAGCATTGGCGTGGCATTGCTGGCGCCGGCCGGTCGTGGCCTGACACTGACCGAAGCCGGCAGAACCGCGCTCTCCTACGCTGACAGGATTTTCAGCCTCGGCGAGCAAATGGTTGAAGCGCTGGAAACCAGTGCCGGTGAAGAAACGCTGCGGCTGACGGTGGGCATCCTCGATGCCTTGCCGAAACTCGCTGCGCACCGTTTGCTGCAGCCGGTGATGGGGATGGGCAAGCCGGTACGGCTGGTTTGCTATGAAGGCGAGCTGGACGAATTGATGTCCGATCTGGCCCTGCATCGGCTCGATGTCGTGCTCACGGATCGGCCGGTGGCGAGCAGCGGGAGTCTGCGGGTCTTCAGTCATCCGCTGGGGGAATATCCGGTCAGCCTTTACGGTACGCCCGAGATGGTCGGCGCGTGTGCCAAGGGTTTCCCCGCCAGCCTTGCCGGCGTGCCGCTGTTGTTGCCGACGCGTACCAATGCCCTGCGCGGCAAGCTGGAGCAGTGGTTCGAGGCGCATGAGCTGCGCCCGCGCATCGTCGGTGAGTTTGAGGATAGCGCCTTGATGGATACCTTTGGCCGGCAAGGCCTCGGCCTGTTTCCTGCGCTGACAATGCTTGGCCCGGAGATCGCCGCTCAGCTCGGGGCGCATCCGGTGGGGGAGCTCGACGGCGTGCTCGAGCAGGTTTTCGCCATTTCCAGCGAGCGGCGTATCCGCCATCCCGGAGTCGAGGCCATCCTGGCGGATGTGGTGCGCTAGATGCGGCACGGTAAAATGCCGACTTCTCGAGGGACGTGAAATGAATGCAATCGGCTTTGTCGCAGTTGGGGTAGGCGCAGCGCTCGGCGCCTGGGTACGCTGGCTGATCGGGCTGGCCCTGAATCCCCTGTTCCTGACGCTACCGTTGGGTACGCTGGCCGCGAACCTGGTCGGTGGCTATCTGGTGGGCGTGGCTGTGGGCGTCTTTCATATCAATTCCGGCTTGCCGATAGCGCTGAAACTCATGGTGATTACCGGTTTTCTCGGCGGCTTGACGACGTTCTCCACCTTCTCGGCTGAAGTCGTCGAGCGCCTGCTTGCTCACCAGATCGGCTGGGCGCTGGCACTTGCCGGTACGCACCTCGCGGGCTCGCTGCTGATGACCTATCTTGGTTTGCTGACTGTCGGCGCCGACAAGATTTTCTCCTGATGCGTATCGAGCTGGATGATTGCCTCGCCGCCGACCGGCGGCGGCTGAAATCGCTGTTGCGTGATCTCAAGCAGCCGGGACCACGCAAGGACAAGGCGCGTGCAGATTTCGATGCGCTGGCCAAACGCTCCTCCGAAGCGGTGGCCGCGCGCCGCGCGCGCCTGCCCAAACCCGAGTACGACGAGGATCTGCCGGTCAATACGCGGCGGGCCGAGATTGCGAAGCTGATCGCAGACAATCAGGTGGTGATCGTCTGCGGCGAGACCGGCTCCGGCAAGACAACGCAGCTGCCGAAAATCTGCCTTGAACTCGGCCGTGGTGCCACCGGGCTGATTGGCCACACCCAGCCGCGCCGCATCGCCGCCCGTTCCACCGCAGCGCGCATCGCCCAGGAGCTGCAGTCCGAACTCGGGCGGCTGGTCGGCTACAAGATCCGCTTTACCGAACGCACCTCCCCGGAGAGCTTCGTCAAACTGATGACCGACGGCATCCTGCTCGCCGAGACGCAGGGTGATCCATCCTTATCGGCCTACGACACGCTGATCATCGACGAGGCGCACGAACGCAGCCTGAACATCGACTTCCTGCTCGGCTACCTGAAGACGCTGCTGCCGAAACGGCCGGACCTGAAGGTGATCATCACTTCAGCGACAATCGACGCCGAGCGCTTCTCGAAGCATTTTGACGACGCGCCGGTGATGGAAGTCTCCGGTCGCCTGTTCCCGGTCGAGGTGCGCTACCGGCCGGTGGAGACGGAAGAAGCCGAGCGCGAGGATCAGCGCGACCTCTACGATGCACTGGTTGATGCCTGCGACGAACTGCACCGCGAGGGGCCGGGCGACGTGCTGGTCTTCCTGCCGGGCGAGCGGGAAATCCGCGACGCGGCCGAGGCGCTGAGGAAGCACCACCCTCCACACACAGAAATCCTGCCGCTGTTCGCCCGCCTCTCCGCCGAGGAGCAGTCGCGCATCTTCAAACCGCATGGCGGCCGCCGGATCGTGCTGGCGACCAACGTCGCCGAGACCTCGCTGACGGTGCCGGGCATCCGCTACGTGGTTGATACCGGGCTGGCCCGGGTCAAGCGTTACTCGTACCGCAACAAGGTCGAGCAGTTGCAGGTCGAGAAAATTTCGCAGGCCGCCGCCAACCAGCGCGCCGGCCGCTGCGGCCGCGTCGCCGCCGGCATCTGCATCCGCCTGTACGACGAGACGGGCTTCAAGGCGCGGCCGGCGTTTACTGATCCGGAAATCCTGCGCTCCTCGCTGGCCGGCGTCATCCTGCGCATGAAGGGCCTGAAGCTGGGCGACATCGAGGATTTTCCTTTCCTCGAAGCGCCGTCGACGCGGGCGGTGGCCGATGGCTACCAGCTGCTGCAGGAGCTGAACGCGCTTGATGACGACAATGTACTGACCGCCATTGGCCAAGGCCTGGCCAAGCTGCCGCTTGACCCGCGCATCGCCCGCATGATCGTCGCAGCACGTGATGGCGGCTGCCTGCACGAAGTGCTGATCATCGCTGCCGGGCTCTCGGTGCAGGATCCGCGCGAGCGGCCGCAGGAGAAACAGGGTACGGCCGACGCCGCGCACGCCAAGTGGGCCGACGAGAAGTCGGAGTTTCTCTCCTGGCTCAAGCTGTGGAAATGGTACGAGGGCGAGATCGAGCACAAGAAGTCGCAGCGCAAGCTGGTGCAGACCTGCCACGCCGCCTTCCTCTCGGCCAACCGCATGCGCGAGTGGCGCGATACCCACGGGCAATTGCTGGCGATGATTGGCGAACAGGGCTGGAAGGAAAACGAGATTCCAGCGACCTTCGAATCGATCCACAAGGCCTTGCTGACTGGTCTCCTCGGTAACGTCGGCTGCCGCTCCGAGGATTCGATGTACTTCCTCGGCGCGCGCGGTATCAAGTTTCTCGTTCATCCTTCCTCGCCATTGCAGAAGAAGGTCGGTCGCTGGCTGATGGCCAGCGAGGTGACCGAAACGACCAAGCTCTACGCCCGCTGTATCGCCCGCATCGACCCGCTGTGGCTGGAGGAGGTCGGCGGCCACCTGATCCGCCGCAGCTACTTCGACCCGCACTGGGAGCAGAAGGCGATGCAGGTTGCCGCCTGGGAGCGGTCGACGCTCTACGGCATCGTGGTGAACCCGAAGAAGCGCGTGAACTTTGGGCCGATGAACCCGGTCGAGGCGCGCGAAATCTTCATCCGCCAGGGACTGGTTGGCGGCGAAGTGAGTGAGGACTTCGCCCGGCGCTGGCCGTTCTGGCAGCACAACAAGAAACTGATCGGCGAGATCGAGACGCTCGAGCACAAGTCGCGGCGGCCGGATGTGCTGGTCGACGACGAGTTGATCTACGCCTTTTACGACCACGTGATTCCGGAAGGCATCCACAACGGCGCCGACTTCGACAAGTGGCGCAAGGAAGCCGAGCGGGAAGACCAGAAGCTGCTCTACCTGAAGCGCGAAGACCTGATGCGGCACGAGGCAGCGGGCGTCACCACCGACGCCTTCCCCTCGCAGATCAGGCTCGGCGGCGTGGAGTATGCGCTCACCTATCACTTTGAACCCGGCTCGCCACGCGACGGCGTGACCCTCACCGTGCCGTTGCCGCACCTTAACCAGGTGCCGGCCTTGCGCTGCGAGTGGCTGGTGCCGGGGCTGCTCAAGGAGAAGGTGCTGCAGCTGGTGAAGACACTGCCGCAGAAAATCCGCGCCAAGCTGGTACCGGTACCGGAGTTCGCGCAGGAGTTCGTCGACAGTATCCAGCCTGCCGACAAGGGGCTGGTGCCATCGCTGATCACTTTCATCATGCAGACCCGCGGACTCAATGCCCGTGGCTGGGCGGTGACGCCGGACGCTTTCCGGCCGGGCGAGTTGCCGGCGCATCTGTCGATGAATTACAAGCTGATTGACGAGCATGGCCGGCAACTGGGGATGAGCCGAAATCTGGCCGAGCTGCGCGGTGAGTGGGGCAGTTCGGCGAAAAACGAATTTTCGGGCAAGCACGAAACGCCTTCGGAATTCGCCGGCCTGACCGACTGGACCTTTGGCGAATTGCCGGAACTGATGGAAGTCGACGTCGGCGGCCAGAGGCTGCTTGGCTATCCGGGGCTGCGCGATGACGGCGAGTCGGTTTCGCTGTCGGTCTTCGATTCGCCGGAAGAGGCGAAGGCGGCGCATGGAAAGGGTCTGCTGCGCCTCTACATGCTGCAGTTCCGCGACCAGCTGAAGTACTTCGAGAAGAATCTGCCGGGGCTGCCGCAGATGGGCATCCAGGCTATGGGGCTGATGACGGTCGATGAGTTGAAGCAGCAACTGATTGACCTCGTTTTTGCCCGCGCCTGCCTGCAGGAGCCGTGGCCGAAGGATGCCGAGCAGTTCAAGGCTAGCTGCGGCGAAGCCAAGTCGCGTCTTGGCCTGCTGGCGCAGGAAATCTGCCGGCAGACTGCTTTGGTGTTGAGCGAGTGGCAGGGATTGATGAAGAAATTACCGGCCTTCAAGGTGCATGCGGCGGCGGTGAAGGATATCGAGCAGCAGGTCGGGCGACTGATGCACAAACGTTTCGTCAGCCAGACACCGTTCGAGCGCCTGCAGCATTACCCGCGCTACCTGAAGGCGGCAGCACTGCGCCTCGATAAGCTGAAAGCAGACCCGGCCCGCGACTCCCGCTTGATGGCCGAGTACGCGCCGCTGTGGACCAACTACGAACGGCGTACCGCTACCCTCGCCAAGCAGGGCATCATTGATGCACAGTTGGAGCAGTTCCGCTGGCTGCTCGAAGAGCTGCGCGTGGCATTGTTCGCGCAGGAACTGAGGACGCCGACGCCGGTGTCGGCCAAACGCCTGCAGAAGACCTGGGAAGGTATTGCTCATGGCTGACGAAGGATTTTGACGAGACTGGACATGATCGAAATTTTCAACGCACTGATGCGCAGCCTGAACAACCTGCAGGATCGCGGTATCTGGCTGCGCCTGGCCGGGCCGGCCGTGGTGGCGTTGGTCGTCTGGCTGGCGCTGGCTTTCTTCGCGCTCGACTGGCTGGTTGCCGAACTGATGCAGCTGCCACCGCTGACCTGGATCGTCGGCTGGGGCGTACTCTGGCTGGCCAAGCTCTTCGCCTGGATCGGCGGCTGGCTGGCGGTGTTCGCGCTGGCCTACCTGACGGCGATCCTGCTTGCCGGCATCTTCATCGTGCCCTTGCTGGTCAATGAGATCGGCGCGCGCGAGTATCCGGATGTGGCACGCATGGGCGAAGACAGTCTGGTGGCGTCAACGGCCAACAGCCTGTTTGCCGCCCTCGGGTTTCTGGTCGGCTGGATCGGCACCATGCCTTTGTGGCTGATTCCGGGGATGGGGCTGATCCTGCCAATCTACTGGCTGGCCTGGCTGAATCGCCGGACCTTTGCCTACGATGCACTGGCCGCGCACGCGACCAAGAGCGAATGGAGAATCCTGTTCGAAAAGCATCGCGGCAAGATGCTGCTCCTCGGTATCGCGCTCGGGCTGCTCGGGCACGTGCCTTTTCTCGGCCTGTTGGTGCCGGCGTTTGCTGCATTGGTGTATGTCCACTATGGTCTGGAGGCCCTGCGCCGTGAGCGCGACGGGGCCATCGTGGTGATCGAGGGAGAAGTGCTATGAATTTTGGTGCCATCATCATTGGCGATGAGATCCTTTCCGGCAAACGTCAGGACAAGCATTTCGCCAAGGTCGCCGAATTGCTCGCTGCCAGAGGGCTACGCCTGGCCTGGGTCGAATACCTCGGCGACGACCGTCACCGCCTGACCGAGACCTTTCGGCGCACCCTGGCTTCCGGCGATGTTGTTTTTTCTTTTGGCGGCATCGGCAACACGCCGGACGACCATACGCGGCAGGCGGCTGCAGCGGCGCTCGGGGTCGAGCTGGCCCTGCATCCGCAGGGGGTTGAAGAGGCGAAGGTCCGCTTTGGCGACGGCATGACGCCGCAGCGCCTGCAACTGGTCACCTTCCCGGCCGGTGTGCAGATCATCCCCAACCCGTTCAACCGCATCCCCGGTTTCATGACCCGGCATCACTACTTCGTGCCGGGCTTTCCGCAGATGGCCCACCCGATGATCGAGTGGGCGCTCGATAGCTTTTACCAGGCGCAGTTCCGGGCGGCAGCCGTCGAGAAGGCTTTCCTGCTGACCGGCGACAAAGCCTACGAGAGCGCGCTGCTTGACCTGATGGAACGCATCGTCGCCGATTATCCGGCGCTGCGTCTTTTCTCGCTGCCATCGATTCAGGGCAAGGAGCGGCGGCATCTGGAACTGGGCGTGGAAGGCGAGCCGGCGCTGGTTGATCGCGCTATGGAGGAAATCCGTATCGAAATCGAGCGCCGGGGCATCGACTGGCGCTGGAGGGAGTAAGCGCCACCAAAAACAATTACCCAACAAAAAACCCGGCACTGGCCGGGTTTTCTTTGTCACAGAAGCGGTTCTGCTGCTTACTTCTTCTTGGTCGCGGCGCTGACGGCCTTCGACGTGGCGGTGGAAGCTGCCTGGATATTGGCGTCGGCAATTTCCGTCATCTGCTTGGCCATGTTCTGCATGTTGCCGAAAGCCTGATTGGTGGCGTCGAGCATCGATTTCATCGCCGCTGCAAAAACATCGCCACCGACCGGGGCCTGAGCTGATGTCTTGGCAATGGCGGCCGAGGCGTTCTTGGTCACGGCGTTGTACTGGCTGTCCATCACCGAGGTGACTTCATGTTGCAGCTGGGTCACCAGGTCATAGACGTTACGTGAGTAGTCCATCAGCTTCTGCATGTTCGGCTGTGCTACGGCCGTGTTGATCTTTGCCAGATCCTGCGCATCCTTGGCGGCGAGAAGTTGCTGGGTGCTGGAAACGCTGGTGTTGAAAAATTCGCGGCTGGCGGCCATGTTCAGTGCGGCCAGTTTCTCCATTCCCTCGAAGGCGGTACGCATCAGGGTCATCATGACTTCTGCGTTGGCTTTCTGCGCTGCTGCGAGTTGATCCAGATTGTTGTTGCTCATCACATCCTCCAAGGTCCGTAGGTCACTGAACAGCCAGTATAGGTGAATCGTCCGGCATATCCAAAAATCGGGAAAACATGTCGAAAAAAACCCCCGAACCAGTCGGGGGCTTTTTGATGCCTGTTTCCAGGTGCGCTGATTAGGCGGCTTTTTTCTTGCCGGCGGTGGCGGTAGCGCCAACTGCCTTGACCGTGGCGTTGGTTGCAGCAGCAACATTCGCTTCGGTGATTTCAGCAACTTGCTTGGCAGCCTTGTTCATGCTGTCGAAAGCCGAGGTGGCGGCAGCGATGGCCGACTTGACGGCAGCAACAGCAACGTCCGAACCAGCCGGGGCCGACTTGGCAGCCTTGTCCAGCAGGTCAGCAACTTGCTTCTGGAAACCACCGAACTGGGCTTCGAGAACCTTGGCGAACTCTTCCTGAGTCTGAGCCGAGATTTCATAAACGCTACGCGAGTAGGCAACAGCCTTCTCAACGTTCGGCTGGGCCAGGGTGGCTTGAACCGAGATAGCTTCTTGAGCGTCCTTGGCACCGAGGATGGCCTTGGTGTTCGAAACGCTGTCTTCCAGCACCGAGCGGGCGGTGTTCAGGTTCAGGGCAGCAACGCGCTCGGCCGAGGCCAGGGCGGTGTTGGCAAGGTTCAGCAGGGATTCAACAGCGGCTTTGTTGGCGGCGGCGAATTGTTCCGGGGTAGCAAACATGGTTCATCTCCTATAAATGGGTCAATGGTTGCGGCGCCGCATGAATCGGTTTACATGTTGCGCTGCAGCATGGACTGAATTATAGACATGAAATTTTCGATGTCAAGCCTTTTTTGTGCGCTGCACAAAAAATATTAAATACTTTAAAATCATCTACTTGCGATGATTGGTTTCTGTGGCGTTGGCAAAAATGGTGCGGGGCGGTAAGCGCGGCGTCGGGGCTTAGCGGTGCTTGAACTCGGCTTTACGCTTATCGGCAAAGGCCGCCATGCCTTCCTTCTGGTCCTCCAGTGCGAAGGAGGCGTGGAAGACGCGGCGCTCGAAGAGCAGCCCTTCCTGCAGTGAGGATTCGAAAGCGCGGTTGACCGATTCCTTGATCATCATCACCACTGGCAGTGAGAAGGATGCGATCTTTGTCGCCGCTTCCAGTGCTTCTTCAATCAGCCGGTCAGCAGGCACCACGCGCGAGACGAGTCCGGCGCGTTCGGCTTCCTCGGCGCCCATCATGCGGGCGGTGAGGCACATGTCCATTGCTTTTGCCTTGCCGACGGCGCGCGGCAGGCGCTGGCTGCCGCCGGCGCCGGGCAGGGTGCCGAGCTTGATTTCGGGTTGGCCGAACTGGGCCGTGTCGGCAGCGATGATGAAGTCGCACATCATCGCCAGTTCGCAGCCGCCGCCGAGCGCATAGCCCGCTACGGCGGCAACGACCGGCTTGCGACAGGTCTTTACCCGCTCCCAGTTACGGGTGATGTAGTCGCCCTTGTAGGCGGCCATATACGAAAAATCCTTCATCGCCGTGATGTCGGCGCCGGCAGCGAAGGCTTTCTCCGAGCCGGTGATGACGATGGCACCGACGCCCTCGTCGGCCTCGAAGCTGTCCAGTGCCTGCTTCATTTCCTCTACCAGCGCATCGCACAGCGCGTTGAGCTGTTTTGGGCGGTTGAGCGTGATCAGGCCGACGCGGCCGCGCTGTTCGACGAGGATGTATTCAAAGGCCATGGTGTGCGCTCTCCAATTTTTCTATTCTTTGCTGGGGACGGTGCTCGCGGGCTTGAGCGTCAGCGCTTCACCCTTGGCGGCATCGGGGTCTGCCTTGCCTTTCGGCTGGATGATGGCGCGCACGCGGCCGCCTTCGACCTTCGCCGGCGTCTTGCCGTCGGCCGCCACGCCGGAGGTGACGAGGTATTTTTCGCTGACGGCATCGTAGGCAATGTAGTTGCCCTTCACTTCGTCGAGGCCGCTGCGTACCCAGGCGCGCACGAAGAACTCGGTCTTTTCATTGCGGGCATCGTGTTCGATGCGTTCGCCCTGGCCTTCGATGTATTCGTCGCGGCCTTCGCGTTTCTGCTTGAAGCGCGCAATGCCGCCCTCGCCGCCGCTGGCTACGCCTTTCTGGAAGCCTTCGGCATCCTGCGTCACGACCAGGCGGCTGGCACGAATGACCAGGGTGCCCTGCGTCAGGACGACGTTGCCTTCAAATATCTGCACTTTCTTTACGTCGTCTACGCTGATGCGGTCGGCTTCGAGGCTGATCGGCTTTTCCCGGTCGGCACGTTCGGCAAGGGCTGGTGTCGTCAGCGTTGCCAGGGCCAGGGAAAGGAGCCCTGCGGCAATATGCTGTGTGGTCGAAGGGGCTATCCGATTCATGGCTTTGCTTTCGCCTTTCTGCTTTCAAACTGACCTGCGGCGCGGGACTGGAGCACGTAGGTCTGAGTCTTGTTGTCAATCTGCATGCCTTCACCCTTGAGCCAGGAGTTGCCTTGGGTGAAGAGGACCGTACTCTTGGTAAAGGCGGTTTCTTCTTCCGTGTGCACGGTCAGGTCCGGCATGTAGCCGAAGAGCGCAGCACGCAGCGGGGTTGGGTCGCGTTTTATCTGCACGTCGTCGCGCAGAAAGACCGTTTCCCCTTCGCTGCTGATCTGGGCGGTCTTGGCCGTGACGGTCAATTTCGGTTTGCTCGGGCTCAAGTAAACAAGGTGCGGCGCGGTGATCTCGGTCGAGTCGTCATCCGGGTAGTGCCGGGCCTCTGCAGCTGTCAGCGTGTATTGCAGGTTGCCTGTCTTGTCGAGTTTGTTCAGCTGCATGCCGCTGATCACATAGTCGGGATCGTGACGGTCCTTGCCGTCTTTTGCTTCCTCGTTCAGTGTTGTTGCGTGCAGCAGCCAGAAGGTCAGCCCGGCGAGGACGCCGGTAATGGTGATGGGGAAAACGGCAGTGGACCAGCTCTTCATTGCGGCAACCACGGCGCGATGACTTCTTCCAGCTTGCCCTGCGCCGAAAGGATGAAGTCGCACGCCTCGCGCACGGCTCCGTGGCCGCCCTGCTTGCGCGTGACCAGGGCGGCACGCTGCAGCACAGAATCGTGACCGTTGGCCGGGGCCGCCGAGAAACCGCAGAGGCCCATGACAGCCAGATCCATGACGTCGTCGCCCATGTAGCCGGCTTCGTCGGCGGTCAGCCCGAGTTCGGCGAGCAGGGTGTTCAGGCAGGCCGACTTGTCGTGAACGCCTTGATACAAACGCGGAATACCGAGGTTGCGTGCGCGCAACTCAACGCAAGGCGCCTTGCGGCCGGTAATGATGGCGACGGTGACGCCCGCCTTTTCGAGCATCTTGAGGCCGGCGCCGTCGAGCGCATTGAAGGCTTTCAGCTCAGTGCCTTCGTCGGTGTAGTAGATGGAACCGTCGGTCATGACGCCATCGACGTCGAAGGCCATCAGGCGAAGCTTGCGGGCAGCGAGCGTGGCGTCCATCAGATGACCTTGGCCTTGAACAGGTCGTGCATGTTGAGGGCGCCGACCAGAACGCCGGCGGCGTCGGTGACAGGCAGGGCATTGACGCGGAAGTGCTCCATGATTTCAACAGCCTCCACGGCCAGCTTGTCCGGGCTGATGGTGCGCGGGTTTCTGGTCATCACGTCGGCAACGCGGAGTGCGCGCAGGTCGAGGTTCTTCTCGAATGCGCGGCGAATATCGCCGTCGGTAAAGATGCCGAGTACCTGGCGCTCCGGCGAAACCACGGCGGTCATGCCGATGCCGCCCCGGGAAATTTCGAGGATGGCGTCGGCCACCGGCGCTTCCGGGCTGACGGCCGGCGGGGTATCGCGCATGACATCGCGGACGTGGGTGAGCAGGCGGCGCCCGAGGGCACCACCGGGGTGGGAGCGGGCAAAATCTTCGGCACCGAAGCCGCGCTCTTCAAGCAGGGCGACAGCCAGCGCGTCGCCCAGCGCCAGTGCGGCAGTCGTACTGGCCGTGGGTGCCAGATTGAGCGGGCAAGCCTCCTCGGCGACAGCGGCATCCAGGTGGGCATCGGCCTCGCGCGCCAGCGACGATTGCGGATTGCCGGTCATGGCGATCAGCTTGCCGCCGAGACGTTTGAAGATGGGAACAATGGCCATCAACTCGACGCTCTCGCCGGAGTTCGAGAGGGCGATCAGCACATCGTCGCGGGTAATCATGCCGAGGTCGCCATGGCTGGCCTCGGCCGGGTGAACGAAATAGGCCGGCGTGCCCGTGCTGGCAAAGGTAGCCGCGATCTTGCGGGCGACATGGCCGGACTTGCCCATGCCGCTGACGATGACGCGGCCATGACAATTGAGGATGAGCGCGAGCGCGGCGAGAAAATCGCCATCGATACGGCTGGCCAGTGCGGCGACCGCATCGGCCTCGATGCGAAGAACCCGCCGTGCCAGGTCGAGCGCTTTCGGCGAGGGCTGTATTTGGTTCATGGATTCGATGCGGTTATGATTCGTGGAAGTATAGCAGATCGGCCCAGAGCCCCTGATTCCACGCCCTCTTCACGCAATCGAGTCTGATGAACACGCTGCAGCTTTCGCTTCTCCTGTTGGGTGCTTCGGTGCTGGCGGTCATTC
>JBAYVG010000059.1:0-19656 GCA_041674785.1 Rhodocyclaceae bacterium | reverse complement strand
TGCCGTTGCGATCGACCAGGAATTTCGTGAAATTCCATTTGATCGCCTCGGTGCCGAGCAGCCCTGGCTTTGCTTCCTTGAGGAAACGGTAGAGCGGGTGCGTGCCTTCGCCATTGACCTCGACTTTGGCAAACATCGGAAAGCTGACCTGGTAGGTCAGCGAACAGAAATTGGCGATCTCCGCTGCGTCGCCCGGCTCCTGCGCACCGAACTGGTTGCAGGGAAAACCGAGTACGACCAGACCACGCGCTGCGTACTGGCGATTGAGTTTCTCCAGCCCCTCGTACTGCGGCGTGAAGCCGCACTTGCTGGCGGTGTTGACGATCAGCAGCACCTTGTCCTTGAACTCCTCAAGGCTGAGCTCGCGGCCATCGATGGTAGTCGCTGAAAAGTCGTAGATGCTTGGCATAGCCTATTCTCCCGGTGTTTCTTTACAGGTGCTGCTTTGACGCGAATCGTGACGCCGCGTTCAATCAGGAAGCAGCCCTGCCGGCGGGCAGGGCCGCGTACATCACTTGCCAGACCTACCTGGCCGGAGCGAGTTTTTCGCGCAGGCAGGCACGGTGCTCGGGGCCGAGCTTGTCCTTGCAGGCCTCACGCACCTTGGCGTGCTGCTCGCACTGTTGCGGGTTCGGCGATTTGGCACACTCTGGCGGCGGCATTTTCTGCTGCACACATTGCTTGAAGGCCGGGCCGGTTTGTCCCTTGCACTCACCGTAGGCCTGCTTGCGCGCCTGGCACTGCTGCGGGTTGCGCGCCTTGCCACAGTCGATATTCTGCATCTGCTCCTGCTGGCATTGGCGGCGATCGGGGCCGGCCTTGCCCTTGCAGGCCTCGGCCGCTTTCTTGCGCGCTTCCTGATGGGCCGCGCAGGATTCCGGGTTGCGCGATTGACTGCAATTCGTGGCTTGCCGTCGGCCTTGACCGGGGCCAGCACCTTGCCCCATTGCGGCGCCTGCTCCGGCGCCGCCTCCCGGGCCCATGCCAGCACCTCCACCTGGACCCGGCTGGGCTACGACGGGTAGCGCAAACAATGCTGCGGCAAGCGATACGATGGCGATTCCTGCTTTCATATGGGTTCTCCGTGGCGGTTGATATCGATTTCATTCTAGCCCTTCGCCGCAGGAAAGCGACGCACGCCATTGAGTGCTGCTGTCACGGGCGGTATAGTGCCTCGATCGATCCTTCAAGGAATGCCGGATGACTTCGCAGGTTGTGCATGAACACCGTTTGACACTGCCCGAAGTCGTGGGCTGGCTGATTGCCGATGGCATGATCGACAAGGCCGATGGTGACAAACTGGTCGCTGAACGCAGGCTCTATCGTGGCGACATTCACCCGCTGGTGCTGGTGGCCGACCAGAAATGGCGCAATCTGCTGCCGCCGAACAAGCCCTTGAATCTGGAGGACCTGACCGAATGGTTGGCGGCGCGGGTCGGATTGGACTACATCCACATTGACCCGCTCAAGGTCGATTTCACGATAGTCACCGATGTCATGTCGAGCGCCTATGCGACCCGATTCAAGATTCTTCCCCTGAAGGTGACGACCAAGGAAGTGGTGGTTGCCACCGTCGAGCCGTATATCCGCGAGTGGGAAAAGGAGCTGGCGCCGATTCTCAAGAAGGAAATACGTCGGGTGCTGGCCAATCCGACGGACATCGCGCGCTATCTCGTCGAGTTCTACAACCTGGCCCGTTCAGTCAAGACGGCGGCCAAGGCCGGGGGTAATACCAGCGGGCTGGCTTCGTTCGAGCAGCTGATCGATCTCGGGCGTGCCAACCGCCAGTTCGATGCCAACGACCAGCACATCGTCAATATCGTCGACTGGCTATGGCAATACGCCTTTGAGCAGCGTGCTTCCGACATCCATATCGAACCACGCCGCGACCTTGGCATCGTCCGCTTCCGCATCGATGGTGTGCTGCATCAGGTCTATCAGATTCCGATGGCGGTAGCGACGGCGATGACCAGCCGCATCAAGCTGCTCGGGCGTATGGACGTCATTGAAAAGCGCCGCCCGCAGGATGGCCGCATCAAGACGCGTACGCCAGATGGTCAGGAGATCGAGCTGCGGCTGTCCACCTTGCCGACCGCCTTTGGCGAAAAGCTGGTGATGCGGATTTTCGATCCCGATGTGCTGGTGCGTGATTTCCGTGAACTCGGTTTCACCGACGATGACCAGAAGCGCTGGCATTCGATGACCACCCAGCCGAACGGCATCATCCTGGTCACCGGCCCGACCGGCTCAGGCAAGACGACGACGCTTTACTCGACACTGAAACAGCTGGCAACGCCGGAGGTCAACGTGTGCACCATCGAAGACCCGATCGAGATGATCGAGCCGGCCTTCAACCAGATGCAGGTGCAGCGCAGTATTGATCTGGAATTTGCCGAAGGCGTTCGTTCGCTGATGCGGCAGGACCCGGACATCATCATGATTGGCGAAATCCGGGATCTGGAAACGGCCGACATGGCCATTCAGGCAGCGCTGACCGGCCACCTCGTGTTGTCGACCCTGCATACCAACGATGCACCTGCAGCGGTAACCCGCCTGCTTGATCTCGGTGTGCCATCGTATCTCATCAATTCGACGCTGCTCGGCATCATGGCCCAACGCCTGATACGGACCCTGTGCCCGCACTGCAAGCGGGAAGCCGAACTGCGCCCCGAAGACGAGGCGCTGTGGAACCAGTTGGTGTCACCATGGAAAGCCAACAAGCCAGCCAGGGTGTATCAGCCGGTCGGTTGCCTCGAATGCCGCATGACCGGCTATTCCGGCCGTGTCGGCCTCTACGAGATCATGCTGATGAGCCCGGAAGTGAAGAAGCTGATTCAGCCGACCACCGAAATTGCCAAGGTGCGCGAACAGGCTTATCGCGAAGGCATGAAGGCGCTGCGCATCTCGGGCGCCAGCAAGGTGGCGCAAGGCGTAACGACGCTCGAAGAAGTGGTGAAGGTGGCGCCGCCCGGCGATCAGTAGCCGTAACCGGCGCTGGATTTTCCGTAGAACGGTGGCCAGCGGCCAACGAGATTTTCGAGCAGGATGAGTTCGGCATCGGTGTGGTTGACCACGGTTGCCGGCGCCATCGTCGGCATCGCCGAATCGTTGTGGATGAGGATCGGATGGTCGTGATGCTGCGTCTCGATGCGCTCGATCTGCTTCGGGTCGGCCACGGGCGAAACTTCGGCAATGCCGTAGCACAGGCAGAAATAGACAGTCTTCGGCTGTGCCTCGATATAGCAGGCGGTGCCGCGAATGCCGATGGTGGCGGTTGGCACGATCAGGCGTTTGTCGCCCTTGCCAAAGACCGACAGAATGCCGCCGGTGATGACCCGCATGACACTGGCGGCGGCTTCCGCGGCGAAGCTGATCGTGCTTTTCTCGCGCTGCATGAAGGCATCCTGACCGATCACGTAGATGGCTTCGCTTTTCGGGCCGGTGACGATGGTGTCGCCAGCGCGGAGCAGTTGCCCTTCCCGTGCGGGCTGGCCATTGACTGTGACGGTGCCGGAAATCTTGTGCATGCCGGGAGCCACCGGCTTGTTGCCTTCGGCCAGGGCTTCACGGATCAGGCCGGTGATTCCTGCAGGACCAAGTATGCCGGCGGCCGCCAGTCGAAGCAGCAGCGTGCGGCGGGGCGGCAGTTCCGGGAGCGGCCTGGTCTGCGCCATCAATGTGCTCCACCAGGCTCATCGCCCGTGGGGAGCAGTGCCGAAGTGATGACGTCGCGCAACAGGCTACGGGTCAACTCTGCTTTTTTTGCATAGCCGTCGATGGCGTATTCGCGGCGGATTTCCTGCTCCGGAGCATGCCCCGGTTGTCCCGTGCGAATGATGATCTTGAGGTCGTGCAAGCCGAGCGTGTTGCGGATGTCGGTGACTGCGCGGAGGCCGGCATCCGGCGATTCCATGACAACGTCGAGCAGGACGAGATGTACCTTGTCGGTGCTCGCCAGTAGAGAAATCGTTTCTGCTGCGGAATAGGTGTGGAGGAATGACAGCGGCCGGTCATGAACACGCTGACCGGCAAGGGCAGCCACCGTAGCCTCGTGAACGCTCTGATCGTCATCGGCGATGAGGATTCGCCAGGCGGATTGGGCATGGACATCGACGCTATCGTCTTCACCGTCCTCGATGAGAACGATCAGATCTTCGTCGGCTGCTGCGCAGCGATCGGGCAGTCGCGTTGTCTGTGCTTGCTGACGGAAATGCGCACATCTGCTTGCGTATAAGGATTCCGAACCATCCGAACCGGGTCTCATGCTTCTCTCCTTGTTTCTCGCATTTCCGGTGCGTTGCCGGACGCGTTGTTCGAGTCTACCCCTCCTCGGTCGGCAGTGCCATCCCTGCACTACTTGCTCAGTTGCTGCATGGCGCGTGCGAGGCCGTCCAGCGTCAGCGGAAACATGTGGCCGCCGAGAAGCTTGCGCAGCAGCGCGGTGGATTGCCGGTAAGGCCAGGCGTGTTCCGGCTCCGGGTTGAGCCAGATGGCGTGGGGAAAGCTACTGGTCAGCCGGCCGAGCCAGACGGCACCAGGTTCTTCATTCCAGTGCTCGATACTGCCACCGGGGTGCAGTATCTCGTAGGGACTCATGCTGGCATCGCCAACGAAGATCAGCTTGTAGTCACTGCCGTAACGATGCAGCACTTCCTGCGTCGGTATCCGTTCGTTGTGCCGGCGCCGATTGTCCCGCCACAGGCCTTCATAGATGCAGTTGTGGAAGTAATAATGTTCGAGGTGCTTGAATTCGCTGCGGCAGGCGGAGAACAGTTCCTCGCAGATGCGCACGTGGTCGTCCATTGAGCCGCCGATGTCGAGGAAGAGCAGCACCTTCACCGCATTGTGTCGTTCCGGGCGCATGTGCAGGTCGAGCCAACCGGCATTGCGGGCGGTACCGGCAATGGTGCCCTCAAGATCAAGCTCCTCGGCCGCCCCCTCGCGCGCGAAGCGGCGCAGGCGGCGCAGCGCAACCTTGATGTTGCGCGTGCCAAGTTCGACCTGATCGTCCAGGTTCTGGAACTCGCGCTTTTCCCAGACTTTCACTGCCGAGCGATTTTCGCTCTTTCCCCCAACGCGGATGCCTTCCGGGTGGGTGCCGCCGTGACCGAAGGGCGAGGTGCCGCCGGTGCCTATCCATTTGCTGCCGCCGGCGTGACGCTCTTTCTGTTCGGCCAGACGGTTCTTGAACTCCTCCATCAGCTTGTCCCAGCCCAGCTTTTCCAGTCTGGCCTGTTCTTCCGGCGTCAGATGGCGCTTCATTGCCTGGCGCAGCCAGTCTTCAGGAATCAGTGCCTCCATGCCGGGCAACGCCTCGATACCGCGAAAATACTCAGCAAAGGCCCGGTCGAATTTGTCGAAGTTGCTTTCATCCTTGACCAGTGCGCTGCGGGCGAGAAAATAGAAATCGTCGAGGCTCTGCCCGATCACCTGCTGTTGCAGGGCTTCCAGGAGCGAAAGGAACTCCTTGGTCGAAACTGGCAGTTTCCGGGTCTTCAGGTGCAGGAAGAAATCGACGAGCATGGTGCGGTCTCAGGCTGGCGCGATCTGCTCAGCGGTTCTGCCGGGCCATGAAGATCAGCCGCTCGAAGAGGTGCACGTCCTGCTCGTTCTTCAACAGCGCGCCGTGCAGCGGCGGAATCGCCGCCTTCTGGTCCTTGGCGCGCAGCGCCTCGGGCGGGATGTCCTCGGCCAGCAGCAGCTTCAGCCAGTCGAGCAGCTCCGAGGTCGACGGCTTCTTCTTCAGCCCCGGCACCTCGCGCAGCTCGAAGAAGACCTCCAGCGCCTCGCGCAGCAAGGTTTTCTTCAGGTCCGGGAAATGCACGCCGACGATTTTCGTCATTGTTTCCTTGTCCGGAAACTTGATGTAGTGGAAGAAGCAGCGGCGCAGGAAGGCGTCGGGCAATTCCTTCTCGTTGTTCGACGTGATGAAGACCAGCGGACGATGCCGGGCCCGTACCAGTTGCTGCGTTTCGTAAACATAGAACTCCATGCGGTCGAGTTCGCGCAGGAGGTCGTTGGGGAATTCGATGTCGGCCTTGTCTACCTCATCGATCAGAACCACCGACGGTGTTTCGCATTCGAAGGCCTGCCAGAGCACGCCCTTGACGATGTAGTTGCCGATATCGGCAACTTTCGCATCGCCCAGTTGTGAATCGCGCAGGCGGGACACCGCATCGTATTCGTAGAGCCCCTGCTGGGCCTTGGTCGTCGACTTGATGTGCCACTGGAACAGCGGCAGGCCCAGTGCTGCGGCTACTTCTTCGGCCAGCATGGTCTTGCCGGTGCCCGGTTCGCCCTTGATCAGCAGCGGACGCTGCAGGGTCACGGCGGCGTTGACTGCCAGCGTCAGGTCGCGGGTGACAACGTAGTTGTCGGAGCCTTCAAAGTGCATGGATGTTTCCTTGAGCGCTGCCGAGTGCCGGGTAGTCGATGTAGCCGTGGGCCTCGCCGCTGTAGAACGTTTTCTGATCGGCTTCGTTAAGCTGGGCATCGGCCTGGAGCCGTTCTGGCAGATCAGGGTTGGCAATGAAAGCACGGCCAAAGGCGATCAGGTCGGCCTGTCCATTGGCGACCGCCGCCAGTGCCCGGCTGCGGTCATAACCGCAGTTGGCGATGTAGGGGCCACCGAAGGCGGTCTTGAGTGCCGGGTAATCGAATGCGCTTGGCGCCTCGGCTGCCTGGCCGGTCATGTCGCCTTCCAGAACGTGCAGGTAGGCGAGGTTGAAGGGGCGGAGAGCGATGGCAACGTAGGTGAAGGTCATCTGCGGATCGGCGTCGCTGATGTCGTTGAAACGATTTTCCGGCGACAGCCGTACTCCGACACGATCGCCGCCAAAAACGCTGGTCACCGCGCCGACCACTTCCAGCAGCAGCCGCGCGCGGTTCTGCAGCGAACCGCCGTAGTCGTCATCGCGCAGGTTGCTCGAGGAGCGCAGGAACTGGTCGAGCAGGTAACCGTTGGCGCCATGCACCTCGACCCCGTCGAAACCGGCTTCTTTGGCGTTGATTGCCGCCTGGCGATAGGCCGCAACGATGCCTGGCAATTCCTCGCGCGTCAGTGCACGCGGCGTCACGTAATCTTCCAGCCCGCTGCCGGTCCATACCTGCCCCGCTGGTTTTAGTGCCGATGGGGCCACCGGGGCGACACCGCCCGGCTGTAGCGAGGGATGCGAGATGCGGCCGACGTGCCACAGCTGCATGAAGATGCGGCCGCCGGCGGCATGCACAGCGTCGGTCACCGCGCGCCAGCCGGCGATCTGTTCGGCGCTGTGAATGCCGGGCGTACGCGGGTAGCCGTGTCCCTCCGGGCAGATCGGCGAGGCCTCGGTGATGATCAGGCCGGCCGAGGCACGTTGCGCGTAATAGGTGACGGTGAGCGGCCCCGGCGTGTTGCCATCAAGGGCACGGTTACGCGTCAGCGGCGCCATGATGATGCGGTTCGGCAACGTCAGCGGGCCGAGGGTGTAGGGCTGGAACAGGGTTTCTGGGGAATTCATTGCAGCTGTCTCCATATCTGTAAAGGCATTCACCACGGAGATCACGGAGGGCACGGAGAAAAACAAGTACTTGAACCTCTCCATACTCTCCGTGCTCTCCGTGCTCTCCGTGCTCTCCGTGGCTAGATCATTCGATTCTATCCCCGTGCCGCGCGTTCAATGCTTTCAACATAGGCCAGGGCATCCATGCCGCCACCCACCTGCTGGGCGCGGAAGATGGTTTCGCCCAGGCATTCGAGGATGACGTGCTCGGCGGCATGCGGATCGAGCCGTGCGGCCAGTTTCTGCCAGGCAGCACGTACGCCGGGTGGCTGGTCGATCGAGATCTGCTCTGCCACTGCCAGGTGCAGGGAAAGGTGCAGGAAGGGATTCATCTCGCCGCCTTCCGGCATCCAGTCGCGACCGATCGCCTCTTCGCCATTGGCCAGCAGCGATTGGTATTCGGGGTGACGCAGGATGATATCGATGGCGGTGGCTTCGGCGCCTTCGACAATGGAGCGCTGCAGATGCTTTTGCCAGGCATCGCAGAAAAAACGGCGAACCTGATCACGACTGGGGTTAAACATGGGGAGTCTCGCTAAAGAGGGCGGTCACGACCGAGTTCTGCAGTTGCCGGCTGGTGTTGCCGTCAAAGGCAATCTGGCCGGTGCCGTAGGTGCCGATCAGGGGCATGCCCGGAAAGCGGTCGACGACAGCGGCCAGATCACGGTCTTCTTCGCCGTAGAAATAGGGCCCCCGGCCGATGCACGAAAAATACATGCCGAAATCGGGTGTCCGCTCGCTGCCGTTTGCACCCGCATGTGGCTTCAAGTTGGCCAGCGCATCGCACATCTCCGCCTCGGCGGCGAGCGGCTGACGGATGGCCCAGCACAGCTTGTCACCCGGCCGCAGCGGCACGGTCAGCGTTATCGAGCGGTCGGCATTGGTCGAAATAAGGGCCGCAGCCTGAACGCAGGCAGTGTCTGCGGCGTCGCCTATCGTGGCGTTGATCAGGTGCAGCGGCAGCGGATGGCGTTCGCGCCACTCGGGCGGCAACAGGCGCAGCAAGCTGTCGAGTGCCGGCTGACCTCCCAGGGAAAGCAGGTCGTAGCCGCGTACGCCATCGACCGGCAGGGCGGTGCCGATGCTGCGCAGCCCGGTCGACAGCGCAACATCAATATTGGCGCCCAGCACCTGCGCCTCAATGCAGCCATGCTCAACAAGGCGGCCGAGCTGCCAGACGGCGCTGTGGCCGGCGTTGCCGTGGAAATGCGTGCCAAAGCGCCGGCTGTTCGCCCACTCCGAAGGGAAGGGGGAACTGGTGCAGCAGAGCAGCGGTGCTGGCGGGGCCGTTGGTGCGGCGGCATTGCCGGGTACGGTGTTTGCCGCCATCGTCGTTTCCCCGGCGGCCAGCGAATACGGGCCACAGAGAACCAGCGCCGCCGCCGCCGGGCGATCGAGTGCCCAACCGCTTTCGGTGCACAGCCCGGCAGCAATGCCGCCGAAAACCTGCGTGCATTGCGCGGCACGCGCAGCAGCGAGGACTGCGCTGTGTGCATGGCGGGTGAATTCACCGCTGAGAAAGAGCACAACGCTGTTGGCCTGGCGCTGGCCGGCGCATGCCAGCGCCTCGCGTACGGCATGTTCGGCCAGTAGCGGCAGCGGCTCGTTTCCCGTGATCAGGGCGGAGGCAGCATTCATCCTGAAACCCTCAGTTGAAACCGCTTCAGACATAGCGCGCACAGCGACGCAAAGGGCTCAGGGGAAAAAACAGACGTCCCCTTGCGGGTGAAGTGCGGATTCATGCCAAGCCGCTGTGCTCTCTGTGATTGCTCCGTGATCTCGGTGTCAATTGCGGTTTCCAGGTTCATTGCGGCAGGTTCTTGTCCTTGAATTCGCAGAGATCGGCGATCAGACACGCGGAGCAACGCGGGCGACGGGCGATGCAGGTGTAACGGCCATGCAGGATCAGCCAGTGGTGCGCATCCTGCCGGTAGGCCGGTGGAACCGATTTTAGCAGCTTCAGTTCAACCGCCAGCGGTGTCTTGCCGCGCCCGAGCCCGGTACGGTTGGCGACACGAAAGATGTGGGTGTCGACGGCCATGGTTGGTTCGCCGAAGGCTGTGTTGAGCACCACATTGGCCGTTTTCCGGCCGACGCCGGGAAGCGCCTCCAGGGCCTCGCGCTGCCGCGGAACCTCACTCGCGTGCTGTTCGATGAGTGCGCGACAGGTGGCAATGACATTCTTTGCCTTGGTGCGGTAAAGGCCGATGCGGTTGATGTAGGGCATCAGGCCTTCCTCGCCCAGTGCCAGTATCGCTGCGGGTGTCGGGGCCTCGGCAAAGAGTGTGCGGGTGGCGAGATTGACACTCTTGTCGGTGGCCTGTGCCGACAGGATGACGGCGATCAGCAGCTGGAAGGTCGAGCTGTACTCCAGCTCGGTGGTCGGGTGGGGGCATGCCTCGGCTAGGCGGCGGAACAGCTCCGTGCGCTTTTCAGCATTCATGGCGGCGAGACAGATTGACGGGGCGACGAATTGGGCGGAACGCGGCGCAGGTGGCGTCGTCTAGTCCGCCCCGACGGGCGTTGGCGCAGCGGGTGTGGCGGGGGGAGGGAGACGGCTCCCGGCACGCCTCGCTGCCCGCGCCTCGACCCAGTTTTTCCAGGCGATCAGGCAGCCGAGCAGGATAAAGGCGCCGGGGGGGAGGATGGCGAGCAGGAAACCGGGATAGTCCGCCGGCAGCAAATGCAGTGGTTGCAGGCTGGGGAAAACCAGATCGATACCGGAAAACAGGGTGCCGGCGCCGATCAGCTCACGCAGTCCGCCGAGCAGGGCCAGTGTCCACAGCATGCCGATGCCCATGAAAATGCCGTCGAAGGTTGATTGCAGCGGCGGGTTCTTGGCGGCAAAGGCTTCGACACGGGCGAGCACGATGCAGTTGGTGACGATCAGCGGGATGAAGATGCCGAGCACCAGATAGAGCTCATGCAGATTGACGTTGAAGAGGAGGTCCACCGTCGTGACCAGCGAGGCGACGATGAGGATGAAGACCGGAATGCGGATTTCGTGCGGGATGAAGTTGCGCAGGCTGGCGACGGCGACGTTGGCCACGGCCATGACGATGATGGTGGCCAGCGACAGCATGATGCCGTTGACCATGTTGGTGGTCACCGCCAGCAGGGGGCACAGTCCAAGCAGTTGAATCAGGCTGCTGTTCTGCTTCCAGACGCCGTTGTGGCTGATGTTGCGGAATTCTTCGCGGGTAATCATCGGGTTTCTGCTCCCTCGCCTAGTTGGATGCGTAGAGCTGCGTCTGGTTCTCGGCGATGAATTTCGTCGCCTTGCGCATAGCCTTGACGACGGCGCGCGGCGTCACGGTGGCGCCGGCGACGGAGTCGAAGCGGCCGCCGTCCTTTTTCACCTTCCACTCCTTGTCGGTCACGGCCGCATAGCTGAGGCCATCGAACTGGGTGATCCACGGGCGCGCCTTGTTCTTGTCCTTCTTCGGCTCGATGTAGTCGCCGAGCCCCGGCGTTTCCTTGTGCTGGGTGACGCGCACGCCAGCCAGTGAGCCATCGCTGCGGACGGCGGCAATCAGCCGGATCTTGCCGGCGTAACCGTCGGGTGCCGCAGCTTCGAAGACGAGTGCAACGGGCACGCCATTCTTGCGTGCGCGATAGACACGGGTGGTGTCGTCGGTGCCGAGTGCCGGCGTTGGCGGCAGCATCACCGAATCATTGAGCAGGTCGTTGTCGTAGTCACTGCGTGGCAGTACCTCGTCGACCAGCTTCATCTTCTCTTCGACGGCAGAGGCTTCGAGTGCCGGCTTGGTCCACAGATAAACGGCTGCCAGCACGCTGGTGAAGAGGATGACGAAAACGAAGAGGATGATGGCAGTGCGTAACGCCATGCCGGCTGCCGTGGTGGCCTTTTTTTTGATCACGGCTGCCCCTTCTTGCCGAAGATGGCGGGCTGGGTATACATGTCGATCAGCGGCACGCAGAGATTCATCAGCAGCACGGCGAAGGCGACGCCGTCCGGGTAACCGCCGAAGACCCGGATGATGTAGGCGAGCAGGCCGGCAGCAAAGCCGAAGATGAGCTTGCCTTTCGGTGTGGTGCAGCCCGAGACCGGATCGGTGACGATGAAGAAGGCACCGAGCATGGCGCCACCGGAGAAAAGATGGAACAGCGGGTTGGCGAACTGGGCCGGGTTGTAGAGCCAGAGTCCGCCGGCGAGCAGCGACATGCCGGCAATGAACGACAGCGGCGCGTGCCAGGAAATGATGCCGCGCTGCCAGAGCCAGAGGCCACCCAGCAGGTAGCCGGCAGTGACCCACTCCCAGCCCCGGCCGGCAAAAAAGCCGAACAGTTCCTGATTGGCCAGCAGTGCAGCAACGCTGAACTGGCCTTCTTCAAGCTTGAGCGCAGTTTTCAGTGCGTCGAGCGGGGTGGCGCCGGAGAGGGCGTCGAGGCGCGGGAAGGTGCCGAAGACGATGCCGATCTGGTCGAGGAAAGTGACCTTGAGGCCGACCGCCGGCCACTGCGACATCAGCGCCGGGAAGGAAACGATGCAGACGGCGAAGGCGATCATTGCCGGGTTGAACGGGTTCTGGCCAAGGCCGCCATACAGATGCTTGGCAATAACGATGGCGAACAGCGTGCCGGTGACGACCAGCCACCACGGTGACAGCGGCGGGAAGGTGAGTGCGATCAGCCAGGCGGTGACGACCGCGCTGCCGTCGGTGAGGAAGAGCGACATTGGTTTGTCACGCAGCTTGAGCATCAGCGCTTCGCCGGCCAGTGCGGTAACGGTGGCAATGGCCAGCTGGACCAGGATGACCGGGCCGAACAGCCAGGCATAGGCGGCGATGCCCGGGATGAGCGCAGCCAGCACCTGCAGCATGACGCGCTGCACGCTGGCATTCATCAGCAGATAGGGAGGGGTGCTGAAACTGCTCACGATTTCGGTTCCTCGGCGGCCGGAATTTCAGGTACAGGTTCGATCCCGGCCTGTTGGCGGAGTGCATCGACTGCAGCAATCTCACGTTGCTGCGCCGGAGTCAGCTGGTCTGTATTTTTCGGCGCGGCGGCTTCGCGCTGGGCGCGGGCGCGCTCCATGGCGGCAGCGATGGCGGCTTTTCTGGCGGCATCAGCGTCCACCGGCGTGGCAGCAGCGGGGGGTAGCGCGGCAGTCGCGGGGGGCGGGATCTCGGCGGCAGCGGTGCCGTCGGCCGGGGCAGCTGCGGCCGCAGCAGCTTCTGCCGCTTTCTTTGCCGCCTGGGCGGCAGCGGCCTTGGCCAGTTTTTCTGCCTTTTCTGCCTTCTCGCGTTCGTCGCGCGCCGTCTTCCACTCGAAGCGGGCCTTGGCCTGGTCGGCGGCGTTCTTTTCCTTCTCGCGTGCCCAGATCTCGCTCTTGGCGAAACGGAAATATTGCACCAGTGGAATCCGGCTCGGGCAGACGAAGCTGCAGCAGCCGCATTCGATGCAGTCGAAGATGTGATATTCCTGCGTCTTGCCGAAGGTCTTGGCGCGTGTATGCCAGTAAAGTTCGAAAGGCTGCAGTTCGATCGGGCAGGCCTTGGCGCATTCGCCGCAGCGGATGCAGGGCATTTCCGGTGCCGGTGGCGGGAACAATTTCGGCGATCCGGCGATGATGCAGTTGCTGGTCTTGATTAGCGGTGCGTCAATGCCGGGCAGGCTGAAACCCATCATCGGGCCGCCCATCAGGTAACGGTCGGTATCGGCTTTGGCCGTGCCGAGGGTGATGAATTCGCTGATCGGCATACCGATCGGCACTTCCCAGTTGCCGGCCTGATCGACGTTGCCGGTGAGGGTGACGACCCGGTTAACCAGCGGTTCGCCAAAGGCGATGGCGCGGTGCACGGCGTAGGCAGTGCCGACGTTGAAGCATTGAACGCCGTAATGGAAACCGAGTTTGCCGAAAGGGATCTCGATGCCGGTGAGCACGCGGATGAGCTGCTTTTCGCCGCCGGCTGGATAGCGTGTCGGCACGGCAACGACGCTGATTCCGGCTTCACCGTTGGTTTTTCCTTCTGCAGCCGCAGCGGCCTGCATGGCGGCAATGGCTTCCGGCTTGTTGTCTTCGATGCCGACGATGATGCGCTGTGCGCCGACAACGCGACGCATGATGCGGGCGCCAGCGATGATGGCGGTAGCCCGCTCGCGCATCAGACGGTCATCGCAGGTGATCCATGGTTCGCATTCGGCACCGTTGATGATCAGCGTGTCGATGCGTGCATTGCCCGGCGAGAGTTTGATGTGGCTGGGAAATCCGGCACCGCCGAGGCCGACGATGCCCGCACTGCGCAGGTAGTCGCGCAGCGACTGCGGGTCAGCATTCGTTTCGTCGAACGGCGTCAGCTCGCACCAGCGGTCTTCGCCGTCCGGTGCGATGATGACGCTGCGCGCCGAGAAGCCGGAGGGGTGCGGGTAGGGAGCATCTTCAATGGCGATGACCTGGCCCGAGGTCGAGGCATGGATGCCGGTGGACATCCGGCCTTCGGCGCTGGCAATGCACTGGCCTTTGCTGACGGCATCGCCGACCGCAACCGTCGGTGTTGCCGTGGTCAGCGAATTCAAGCGTAGCGGGATGATGACGCGTGTCGGCAGCGGGGCGGTGCGGATGGGCAGATTGGCCGATTCCTGCTTGTGCGATTCGGGCTTGACGCCGCCCTTGAACTTGAAAAGCTGGAGCATCAGGCGACCTGCTTTATTGCGACAATCGGGTACTTCCACTTCCAGTTGTCGAGGTTTTCGGTCAGCGTTTCCATGGTGATGCACTCGACCGGGCAGGGCGGCAGGCACAATTCACAACCGGTGCACAGGTCGGCGACGATGGTGTGCATCTGCTTCGCGGCACCGACGATGGCATCGACCGGGCAAGCCTGGATGCACAGCGTGCAGCCGATGCACGTTTGCTCGTCGATGAAGGCCACTGCTTTCGGCTTTTCTTCGGCTTCGAGCGGCTTCACCTCGCGGCCGAGCAGGTCGGCGAGCTTGGCCACGCCTTCCATGCCGCCCGGTGGGCAGAGGTTGATATCGGCCTCGCCCTTGTTGATGGCTTCGGCATAGGGGCGGCAACCGGGGTAGCCGCACTGGCCGCATTGCGTCTGCGGCAGGATGGCCTCGATCTTCTCGACCAGCGGGTCGCCTTCGACCTTGAAGCGGATCGAGGCGTAGCCGAGCGCTGCGCCGAGCACGATGGCCCCGAGCGCCATGATGGCGATGGACATGATCATTGGTATCTGTCCAGACCGGCGAAGCCCATGAAGGCCAGCGACATCAGGCCGGCGGTGACCATGGCGATGGCCGCACCCTTGAAGTAGATGGGGACGTCGGCGCCCTCGACACGTTCGCGGATGCCGGCGAAGAGCACCAGCACCAGAGAAAAGCCGACGGCGCTGCCCATGCCGAAGAGTAGCGACTCGACGAAGTTGTTCTTGTTGGCGATGTTCAGCAGCGGCACGCCGAGCACGGCGCAGTTGGTGGTGATCAGCGGCAGATAGATGCCGAGTACCTGGTGCAGCACCGGGCTGGTTTTCTGGATGACCATTTCGGTCAGCTGGACGATGGCCGCGATGGTGACGATGAACGACAGCGTACGCAGGTATTCCAGCCCGAAGGGCATCAGCAGGTAGTGATCGATGATGTAGCTGGCACCGGTGGCGACGGTGAGGACGAAGGTCGTCGCGGCACCCATGCCGAAGGCCGTATCGAGTTTCTTCGATACGCCCATGAACGGGCACAGGCCAAGGATCTTCACCAGGACGACGTTATTTACCAGAACGGCGCCGAGGAGGATGAAGAGATAGTGGGTCATGGTCGCGAAAGTTTACAAGCCAGCAATTATCGGTGCTGGCACCAGATCAAACAACCGTGAGCGCAAGAGGGGTTTGTCACAAAGGATTCAGTGTGCTGCGTGCATTTTACGGATTGAAGCTGCCGCCTCGCTGACCAGATCCGGGCCGCGATAGATGAAGCCCGAATAGAACTGCACCAGACTGGCTCCGGCGGCAATCTTGGCTGCCGCATCGTCGCCCGACATGATGCCGCCGACACCGATGATCGGCAGTTCGCCCTGGAGCGCGGTGGCCAGCTGCTTGACGACTGCGGTCGAGGCGGCAAACAGCGGTGCACCGGAAAGGCCGCCGGTTTCCGTGGCGTTGATGCAGCCCTCGACGCCGCTGCGGGCAATCGTCGTGTTGGTGGCGATGACGCCATCCATACGGTGGCGGCGCAGCAGGTCGGCAATGCCGGTGATCTGTTCGGCTTCGAGGTCGGGGGCGATCTTCAGCGCCAGCGGCACGTAGCGGCCATGCGTGTCGGCCAGCCGTTGCTGCGCAGCTTTCAGGGGGGCGAGCAGGGCGTCGAGCGCCTCGTCCTTCTGCAGCTCGCGCAGGTTCTTGGTGTTCGGGCTGGAGATGTTGACGGCGATGTAGCTGGCCAGCGGATAGACCTTCTCCAGGCAGGCGAGGTAGTCGTCAGCAGCCTTCTCGATCGGCGTGTCGAAATTCTTGCCGATGTTGATACCGAGGATGCCGCCCCGCTTCGGGAAGTTGGCTGCCTTCACGTTGGCAATCAGCTTGTCGACGCCCTCGTTGTTGAAGCCCATGCGATTGATGATGGCCTGCTTTTCCGGGATGCGGAACAGGCGCGGCCGTGGGTTGCCTGGCTGCGGGCGCGGCGTGATGGTGCCGATTTCAAGGAAGCCGAAGCCGAGCGCGGCGAGCCCGTCGATATGGTCGCCGTTCTTGTCGAGGCCGGCGGCCAGCCCGACCGGGTTGGGAAACTTGATTCCCATGACTTCGACCGGGCAGGACGGAACGGGCTTGGCGAGAACGCTGCCGAGCGCATTGCAGGAAAGCAGGGAAACGCCGCGCATGCCGATGCCGTGGGCATCTTCGGCGTCGAGCGAGAAGAAGAATTTGCGAATGAGGGGATAGAGCATCCCGCGATTTTACCGCAACGCACCATTATCTGCCGACGTGCGTTGCCTCGAAATTGGCCGGTGCTGGCCTGTTGTCAGGCGATTCGGTGTGCCGATCCAGGCAAATCGTGCAAATTACGCCAATTGGCAATAGCGCTACAAGTCAGGTGGAGAGAGGTGTTTGGTAAAAATCGTGCAAATTGCGCCATTCACCGTCTATCAGACCTTCGATTGGTCTGAAGTTGGCTTTGTAGGACATCTTTGCGGTTTCACCGATCCAGTAGCCGAGGTAGAGGTAGGGCAGGCCGAGGGCGCGGCACTGGGCGATTTGCCAGAGGACGTTGAAGGTGCCGTAGCTGTTGCGGATGCCATTGCGGCTTGGTTCCGGATCGTAGAAGGTGTAGACGGAGGAAAGCCCGTCGCTGAGCACATCGATGATGCTGATCATGCACAGGCCTTCTGCGTCGGAGAATTCGATCAGCCGCGTATCGACCCGGCTTTGCAGCAGGAAGTGCGCGTATTGCTCGTGGCTGTCCTGGTCCATGCCTCCGCCGGCATGGCGGCTGCTCTGGTAGCGCAGGTAGAGCGCATAGTGTTCAGGGTAGAACTCCAGCGGCAGTTCGCAGGCGCGCAGATCGTGGTGCGTCTGCCAGGCGCGGCGCTGGCTGCGCGAGGACTGGAACTGCGCGACCGGCAGGCGAACGGGAATGCATTTGTTGCAGTTGTCACAGTGGGGGCGGTAGGTGAAGACGCCGCTGCGGCGGAAACCGGCGCGCACCAGTTCGCTGTAAACCTCGGCGGTGATCAGGTGGGTTGGCGTTGCTACTTGCGAACGCGCGGTTTCGCCCGCCAGGTAGCTGCAGGTGTAGGGAGAGGTCGAATAGAACTGCAGTAGTGAAAACGGCAGTTCGGAATCATTCAGCCGCGACAATTCAACTCCAGTCGAAAACAGCCCCGCTGGCCGGCCAACGGGCAGGTGTTACCTCAGCCTGGCAGAGCGTTCGTAGTTGCTCCAGAAACGCCTGCCGGGGAATTTCACGGGCACCGAGCGAGGCGAGGTGATCGGTACGCATCTGGCAATCTACCATGCCGAAATTGTGTGCCTCAAGAAAACGGGCAAGGTGGGCGGCGGCAATTTTCGAGGCATCGGTGCAGTGCGCGAACATCGATTCGCCGTAGAACATGCGGCCGATCGCCAGGCCGTACAAACCGCCGACCAATTGGCCGTCCTTCCAGGTTTCGACCGAATGCGCCCAACCCAGTTCATGCAATTCGCGGTAGGCACGCTGTATCCCCGGCGTGATCCAGGTGCCGGGTTGCCCAGGGCGTCCGGTATGTGCGCAGGCATCGATGACTGCGGCGAAGTCGGTGTCGAGCCGCACGCAGTAGTCACCGGTCCTGAGGGTTTTTCGCAGCGAGCGTGAAACCTTGAACTCGGCCGGAAAAAGCACCATGCGCGGGTCGGGCGACCACCAGAGAATCGGCTGGCCAGCAGAGAACCAGGGAAAGATCCCTTGCCGGTAGGCAGCCAGGATGCGGCTTGGTGAGAGATCGGCGCCAGCACACAGCAGGCCGTTCGGCTCGGCCAGCGCCTGTTCTACGGAAGGAAACGGCGCGTCGTCGACGAGCCAGGAAATCATGTGCGGAAGGTGACGGGCACGACCTGCGGGCCGCTGCCGGAGGCAAACTGCCGCGTCGCTGTCTTGAAGGCGACGACGTGATCGACATCGAGGCGGATGCCGATTTTTTCGCCGAGCGCGTGGTTGTGGTGCGAGGGAACCAGCGACAGGACACGTACACCGCTGGCCAGTCGCAGCGAGTAAAGAATGTCGGCGCCACGGAAGGCTTTGTGGACGACTTGTGCCTGCATCGGGCTTTTGTCGTCATGGATGATGTCGTCCGGGCGCAGCAGCACATCGACGCCGCAGTCCTTGCCGCAGGCTACGCAGCCCTGGCTGCATTCAAGCGGCAGGGCGGAGTGCAGTGTGCCGAGTTCGACTTCGACCTCATGCGCGCTGATCACCTGGCCGGGCAGGAAAACGCCCTGGCCGACAAAGTCGGCGACAAAACGGTTGGCGGGCTGGTGGTAGAGGTTGTAGGGCGTATCCCATTGCTGGATGCGGCCTTCGTCCATGACGCCGATTTCATCGGCCATGGCAAAGGCTTCATTCTGGTCGTGGGTGACGAGAACGGCGGTCATCCCTTCGCGCTTGAGGATTTCACGCACCTCGTGCGAGAGGCGTTCGCGCAGGTCGACGTCAAGGTTGGAGAAAGGTTCGTCGAGCAGGATCAGTTCCGGTTTGGGGGCCAGTGCGCGGGCCAGCGAGACGCGTTGTTGCTGACCGCCGGAGAGTTCGTGCGGGAATTTTTCGCCCTGGCCGGCAAGGCCGACGGTTTCGAGCAGTTGCGTTACCCGTGCAGCACGTTCGTTGCTGGGGGTGGCGCCTAGTCCAAAGGCGATATTGCCGGCAATGGTCAGGTGCGGGAACAGTGCGTAGTCCTGAAAGACCATGCCGATCCGTCGTTTTTCCGGCGGTAGAGCGTAGCCAGCGCGGCTGACGGCGGTGCCTTCGAGGCGAATTTCGCCGGCCGCTACCGGCTCGAATCCGGCAATGCAGCGCAGCAGCGTTGTTTTGCCACAGCCGGAGGGGCCGAGCAGGCAGGCGATGCTGCCGGTTTCGACGCGGAACGAAACGCCATTGACGACCACATGCGTGCCATAGCTTTGCTTGAGATCCTGGAGTTCGAGGTGAGCCATGGAGTGGTGCGCTGCCGTCAGCGAGAAAAGCAACAAGGGGAACGGATACGTTAAGACTACTCAGTCAATTATAATTCGCATTCACACTGGATCGCCATGACTCGCCAACGTTTTAGCCCGCTGCTGACGTTTTCCCTCCTTGTTGCCCTGCTGGTCGGCATGCCGATCGCCAGCGTGCTGCTCAACGTTTTTTCCAGCGGTACGGGCGAAACCTGGACGCACCTGGCGTCGACGGTGTTGCCGGAATATATCGGTAACACACTGTGGCTCTGCCTTGGCGTCGGCTTCGGCGTCACCGTTGTCGGCGTTGTCACCGCCTGGCTCACGGCCATGCACGATTTTCCCGGTCGCCGGGTGTTCGAGTGGGCGCTGGTGCTGCCACTGGCCATGCCGGCGTATGTGCTGGCCTACGTGTACACCGATTTCCTGCAGTTTGTCGGGCCGCTGCAGACCTTGCTGCGCGAAACCTT
>JBAYVG010000058.1:0-19899 GCA_041674785.1 Rhodocyclaceae bacterium | reverse complement strand
CTCCAGAGCATCGCGCAAAGCGCTCTCCAGGCTCAGGCGACGTGCGGCGTCAGCATCCATCGCTGGCGAGTAGAAGCGGAAGGTGTTTCGCCCGGCGCCCTTGGCTCGCACCAGGGCCGCGTCGGCCCCCTTGAACAGGTCTTCGCTGCAGTCTCCGTCCTTGGGAAAAACGCTGATACCGATGCTGGCAGTGATGGCCAGCGACTGCCCAGCCACCTGGAACGGCACGGCAATGGCATCGAGCATGCGCTGTGCCAGTGCGATGGCATCCGACTCCTGCCCGAGGTTGGCCATGACAAAACCGAATTCGTTGCCGGAGAGCCGACCGATCGTGTCGCCTTCGCGAACCTGCAGCAACAATCGCCGTGCTGCCTCTACCAGCACCTCATCACCCACCGGCGGACCCAGGGTGTCGTTGATGACGCGGAAGCGATCGAGATCAAGGAGGATCAGCGCCGCGCTGCGCTCGAAGCGCCGGGCAGTGACGATGGCCTGCTCCAGGTGATCGGAAAAGAGATTGCGGTTGGGCAACTCGGTCAGGGGGTCATGGCTCGACAGGTGCTTGATACGCTCGATCGTTTCCTTGCGCTCGGAAAGGTCGCTGAAGACGCCAACATAGTTCTGAATTTTGCCTGCTGCATCGGCTACCGCCGAAATGCTCAGCCATTCCGTGACCAGTGAGCCATCCTTGCGGCGATTGGTAATCTCGCCTTGCCAGCTGCCATGGCGATCGATTTGCTCCCACATCGCCTGGTAAAAGGCCGGCGGATGCACGCCGGACTTGAGCACCCGCGGATTCTGCCCCGTCGCATCGGCCGCAGTCAGGCCGGTGACGCGCGAGAAGGAGGCATTGACGAGGACGATCTGGCGGTTGGCATCGGTAACACAGATTCCGTCGCCAATCCCGGCAAACAGCGTCGCCGCGAGGCGCAATTCGGCCTCATCGGCCTTGCGCTGCGTGATGTCGGTGAGCGTGCCGACACAGAGCAGGGCCTCGCCCGATGCGTGGCGCTGCACCGTCCGACCGCGCGACTCGACCCAGAGCCAGTGCCCCGAGCGATGTTGCATGCGAAACTCCGGCAGCAGGAATGCCCCCTCGCCAGCCAGTGCCTTTTCCATTTCGCTGGCAAAGCGCGGCCGATCCTCGGGATTGACCAGTGCCGAAAACTGCTCCAGCGTTGCTGGGGCCTGGTCGCTGTCGGCGTAACCGAACATGCGGCAAAGCGAAGAGCTCCAGCGGACTGCGTTAGCCTGGTAGTCATGCTCCCAGATACCGATTCCGGAAGCGTCGAGGGTGACCTGCAAGCGCGCATCAAGCTGGGTGTTTTCCAGAATCCGGCGGCACACCTCGTCTTCCAGCCACTGCTTCTGGCGGGCCGCCCGGTCGCGCAACGCCTTCAATTCCAGCTGCGCACGCACACGGGCGAGGAGGATTCCGGGCTTGATCGGCTTGGTGATGTAATCGGCAGCACCGAGGGTAAAGCCTTGCTCCTCGTCAGTTTCGGCATCCAGTGCCGAAACGAAAATGACCGGAATATCGTGTGTAGCCTGCGATTTTCTGAGCTCGGCAAGGACTTCGTAACCATCCATCCCGGGCATCATGATATCGAGCAGGATCAGCGAGGGGCGCGGTTCGAGCCGGGCCAGACGCAAGGCGACGGCGCCGGAGTTGGCTACGCGGACGATGATATTGATCGACTGCAGAATCTCGGCGACAGCACTCAGGTTGTCGGGCACGTCATCGACAATCAATACGACGGGCACAACCGGCTCGGCGGACAGGATCGGCGCGGCCGAGGATTGATCGCTCATTGTTCACTGCTCCCAGCGCGCTGTTCGAGGCGCGCAAACGTCTCGTCTGACGATTTTTCCGGCACCACCGACTGCGGCACCTGTTTATGGCGAAAGTATCGCTCCTGCCTCATCAGCGGTGCAAGCCCAGTTTGTCGACGAGTGCCGCCAGATACACCGATGCCAGCGTGTAGTCATAGTGTTCCACTGCCTGCTGCAGGGGCCGCACACTATCGGGCGCAAGGTCCCTGAGTCGGGGGAACAGCCTGCGGAAAAGTAACGACGCCTCCTGGTTACCTGACTGCAGGAAAGCATCAAGCGTAGCCAGGTCGATGTATAGCTGATCTCGCTCCTGTGCGCTCAGCGGCGGCGGCAAGTTCTCGACGCCCACCTCGCCCGTGCGCGCCGGAGAATCCAGCGACGTTTCTGCGCCCCCCCGCGATAACCAGTACAGCACTTTTTCGTAAAGCACATCAGGATTGATCGGTTTGCTGATGAAATCGTTCATTCCCGCAGCCAGGCAGCGTGTCTGATCCTCATCGAAGGCATTGGCGGTCAGCGCAAGAATCGGCGTCTGGCGGTAGGCTTCAAGCGCCCGGAATGCGGCAGTTGCCTGCAACCCATCCATGACCGGCATTTGCACATCCATGAGGATCAGGTCGTAGTGGCGGGCAGCGGCTGCCGCCAGCGCCAGCGCCCCGTCGCCAGCGGTGTCGGCCGAGAGGCCAACACCGGCAAGCAGCTCCAGCGCCACTTCGCTATTGACCTCGTCATCCTCGACCAGCAGGATCGCCGCCGAGGCATGCTGCCGGCGCAGGTAATCCGCAACACTGGCGACCGCCGCTTGCGCGATGCCGGCATCCGCAGAAAGCTCGTCTAGTTCGTCAACTTCGGCAAAACAGCCGGTCAGCCAGAACGTACTACCCTTGCCAAGCTGGCTCTCTACGCCGACTTCTCCACCCATCAGCTCGGCCAGATAGCGGGAAATGGCCAGGCCGAGCCCCGTGCCCCCATGTTGCCGCGTGATCGAGGTATCCGCCTGCTCGAAAGGCTGGAAAAGCCTAGGTAGGGCATCGGCTGCAATGCCGATACCGGTGTCGATGACGCTGAATTTAAGCTGGCAAACACCTGCATCGCGACTGACGACCTCGCCGGTGATGAGGATTTTTCCCTGCGGAGTAAACTTGACGGCGTTGGCAGCAAAATTGAGCAACGCCTGACGCAGCCGGGTTTCGTCGCCCAGCACGCGCGTCGGCAGGGTGTCCGCAACGATGGTGACTTCAACACCGTGCAGTTGCGCCGCATCGCGGATCATCGTGCCGACGGTTGCGAGCACCTCGGCCGGGCTGAAGCGGCGCGATTCCAGCACCAGCTTGCCGGACTCTATCTTCGACAGGTCAAGGACATCGTTGATGATCCTGAGCAGGTGTCGGGATGCATGGTCAATCTTCGCCAGCTTTTCCCGCTGGCTTTCGTCGAGGAGACTCTTGGCCAGCAGATGAACGAAACCGGTGATGGCGTTCATCGGCGTACGTATCTCGTGGCTCATATTGGCGAGAAAGGTGCTTTTGGCACGGCTGGCCTGCTCGGCCACGTCCCTGGCTTCCGCCAGCTCGTAGGTGCGCTGGGTGACCACTTCCTCAAGATGCGTGCGATAGGCCTCCAGCTCGCGGGCAATGCGTTTCTGCTCGGTGATGTCTTCCTTGATCGCCAGATAGTGGGTGATCCGACCGTCTTCCTGGCTCACCGGCGATATCGTCGCCTTCTCGATGTATTCGGTACCGTCCTTACGCTTGTTGATCAGCTCGCCACGCCAGACGGCGCCGCGCGTCAAGGTAGCCCACATGTCGTCGTAGGTGGTCTTTGGCGTACGCCCCGATTGGAGGATGCGCGGATTCTGCCCCGCCGCCTCGGCCCCGGCATAACCGGAAACCCGGGTGAATGCCGGGTTGGCATAGATGATCCGGGCTTCGACATCAGTGATCACGATACTCGCGGGGCTTTGCTCGACAGCCAGCGAAAGCTTGCGCAGCTCGTCGTCCTTGGCTTTGATTTCGCTGAGATCCATGTTCGATCCAGATACCCGGATCGCGTTGCCATCAGCATCACGAAGAATGTAACCCCGTGACAGTATCGGCACGTAATGGCCGGCCTTATGGCGCATACGGAACTCCACTTCGTACACTTCCGACTGGCCCTGCAGCGAAGCCTCGAAATTCTGCCTGGCGCGCAAACGATCTTCCGGATGCAGCATTTCCAGCCAGAGCGCTTCGCCGTCGCCGACCTCGCCTGGCAGATAACCCAGCATGCTGTACCAGCGCGGCGAATAGAAGAAACGCTGGGCGGCCATGTCGAAGTCCCACCAGCCATCGTTGCTGCCGCGCAGGACCAGATCAAGCTGTTCCTGCGATGCCCGCAATTTTTCTTCTGCCGCGCGCTGCAATGCCTCGCGCTGGACAAGGGCGTCGGCCATGGCATTGAACCCGGCGACGACGCTATTGAGCTCTACACCGCCATCGGCAAGAGGCAGCCGTTCGCCAAAGTGGCCCTGGGCAATGCGCCGGGCGCCTTCAGCAAGGTGCTGGGCCCAGACATTAACCAGGCGCAGGAGCAGAACACGCGCCAATACGATGGAAAACAAGGCGACCAGGGCAAGCACAGCCAACTGACGGTAGATACCCTGCTCGACAGCAGCGTACGAGACCCCGATCGGTGCGCTGATGAGTACCTGCAGCGCACCGTGGGTCGAGGTGATCGGTGTCACGCCAACCATACGGTGCACGCCGCCAGCTGTCATCACTTCACCGATTCTGTCGCCGTCGTCACCGAAGGGCGACAGGTAGGAAATGCGCTCGATGTCGAAACCCAGACCGTGTTTTTGCTTGCTGTCGGGATAATGCGACACCACCGCACCCTCTTTGGTCAGCAGGGTGAGTTCCCAACCAGCGGGCAACTGGACGTTTTCGGCCATGCGGTCAAACCACGAGATTTTGCTGGCAATGAACAGCACGGCACTCAGCTTGCCGGTGGCACCGAGCATGGGATAGCCAAAGGCCACCCCCGGCACGCCGGAGACGCGCCCGACCAGAAACTCGCCCCCGGTCATTTCGCTGCGGGCCAGCACCTCCTTGAACCATTCCCGGTCACGGACGTCGACTGCTGCTTTCAGTGGTAGGGCGCTGCAGAACAGCCGACCATCCAGACCGGCAGCGCCGATGTTGGAAAAGTCATTATGAGTACCCAGCAGGCGCGCACTCAAACCGTTGCAGCTTACGGGTTCGAGGTCACGCAGATCGTCCGAGGCGGCCATGATGCGGAACACCTGCTGCACATGACGCCGTGCGGCCGCCTCTTCGGCTTTGGCTGCGTGCAGGTAGGCATGAACGCTCTGCTCCATGGCCAGAGCGGCCTTTCCCTTCTGCGCCTGGAAATCAAGCACGGAAAACAGAATCAGGGGAATGATCGACAGGATGACGATGAGCCATACCCTGACCTTCAGCGAACTGTTACGCAGCACCCTGCTCTCCCGGAATACGTCATATCAGCAGTCTAGCGCATTGGACACGCTTCTCAGCAGTGGAGGCGCGGCAGATCCGGGCGACAACGTATGAACAAGCATTCGTCATTTTGTAGGCAAGTTGTATGATGCTGGCTGGTACTGACGAATCATGGAGAATCTGGTGGCCTTTCCCGGTATCACCTCGATAGCTGCGCTCGGCGCCCGGATGCTGCAGGTGCTGCCGGTACTGCTGGCAACGCTGGTGATTGCGCTGGCCCTGCCGGCCCCGGCAACCGCCGCCGTGTTGCGCGTAGTCAGTGACGACAACTACCCGCCCTACCTCTTTCGCCAACCCGACGGCCGTATCGATGGCCACCTCGTCGATCTCTGGAAACTCTGGGAAGAAAAAACCGGCATCAAGGTTGAGCTGACCGCGACCAACTGGGCAGAAGCGCAGCGGCGGCTGTTGGCAGGTGAGGCAGACGTGATCGACATGATGTTCCGCACACCGGAACGGGAGGGGAAATACGATTTTTCACCCCCCTATACCAGGCTCCCGGTCGCTATATACAGTCACGCGTCGATCAGCGGTCTGCGCAACGCTGCCAGCCTCAAGGGGTTTGAAGTCGGGGTACAGGCAGGCGATGCCTGCATCGAGCATCTGGAGCTGGCCGGCATATCGACGCTGCGACGCTTTGGCAATTATTCCGAAATAATTGCTGCCGCAGTCGCAGAGGAGATCAAGATCTTCTGCCTTGACGAGTATCCAGCCAATTACTACCTCTATCGCCAGGGCCTGAACGCCAACTTCATCAAGGCCTTCAAGCTCTATGAAGGCGAGTTTCACCGGGCTGTGCGCAAAGGAAATACGGCTATCCTCGAAACCGTCACGCGTGGCATGTCATTGATCAGCGCTGACGAACAGGCGGCCTTGCAGAAAAAATGGCGTGGCGAGACCGTCACAGCCTCACCTTACGCCCGAATCCTTGGTATCGCGCTTGTTGTTGCGCTCACTGTAGCCATTGGTCTCGTGGCCTGGATACGGCTGCTACGCACCCTGGTCCGGCGAAAGACCCGCGATCTCGAACGTGAAAGCGCGCGTCTGCGTACGCTGATGAAGAGCATTCCCGACCTGATCTGGCTGAAAGATGCCGACGGCATCTATCTGGCATGCAACCTGATGTTTTCCCGCCTGTACGGCGCCCCGGAAGAAGCCATCGTGGGCAAGACGGACTACGACTTTGTCAGCCGAGAGATGGCTGATTTCTTTCGCGAAAATGATCGCCTGGCGATGCAGGCCGGCGCCCCGCGCAGCAACGAGGAGTGGCTGACCTTTGCCGATACCGGCGAAAAGCGCTTGTTCGAGACGGTGAAGACACCGATTGTCGATACGGATGGCCAGTTGATCGGGGTGCTGGGCGTAGCGCGCGACATCACCCGACGTGGCGCAGCCGAGCTGTCGGAGCGACGGGCGCATCGCACCTTGCGGCTGGTCAGCAACTGTAACGATGCGCTGGCACGCGCCGAGGATGAGAGCGAACTGCTCAATAGTGTCTGCCGGCTGGTCGTTCAGTCCGGGGGCTACGTCATGGCCTGGGTAGGATTTGCCGAGGACAATGCCGAAAAATCGGTTCGCCCCGTGGGTGAATGGGGCTACGAGAAGGGATACCTCAACGGTATTCGCGTGTCCTGGGACGCCAATTCTGAATTTGGCCGTGGGCCGACCGGCGAGGCGATACGCACTGCGGCGGTGCAATTGAACCAGGATTGCCTGACCAATCCCGCGATGGCGCCATGGCGTGCTGCTGCCGTCAAGCGCGGCTACCAATCGAGCATCGCCCTGCCCCTGCTCAATGCTCATGGGAAAGCCTATGGGGCATTGATGATTTACGCCCCGGAGCCGGATGCCTTCAATGCGGAAGAAGTGGCCTTGCTAAAAGAGTTGGCAAGCAACCTGTCGTTCGGCATTGAAAACATCCGCGACCGCGAGCGGCGCATCGCAGCGGAAGCCGCTACACAGGCGAAGACGGTTTTCCTGGCCAATATGAGCCACGAAATCCGGACCCCGATGAATGCCATCATCGGCTTTACGCACATCCTCAAAAGCTCGCCGCTGACGGTCAAGCAGCTCGATTACCTGGAAAAGATCAATCAATCGGCCGATCACTTGCTGCGGGTGATCAATGACATTCTCGACATTTCAAAGATCGAGGCCAACAAATTGACGCTCGAGTCGATTGCGTTCGCTCTGCCGACATTGCTGGAGCGCGTCGCGACGCAGGTCCGCCACCGGGCACTGTCCAAGGGGCTGGAATTCGTTATCGAAACACCGGCCGAGCTGCATTGCCATTTGCGCGGTGACCCAACCCGCCTGATGCAGGCCCTGCTCAACTATCTGGGGAATGCGGTGAAGTTTACCGAGCGGGGTTCAATCACACTGCGCACCCGACTGCTTGATGCCTCAACGGAAGCACTGACGCTACGCTTCGAGGTTGCCGATACCGGCATCGGCATTGCGCCAACGGCTATCGAGCGCCTTTTCTCGGCATTCGAACAGGCCGATAACTCGACGACGCGCAACTATGGCGGGTCCGGGCTGGGCCTGGCGATCACTCGCCGTCTGGCGCAGATGATGGGCGGGGACGTCGGTGTCGAGAGTACGCCGGGAAAAGGCAGCCTGTTCTGGTTCACCGCCCGCCTGCAGCGAATGCCGGATTCGCCGGTGATAGCTGCGGCACCAGTTAACGCACAAGCGCACCCTGCAGAGGATGCGGAAACCGTGTTGCAACGGGACTTCTCTGGCAAGCGGGTTTTGCTGTGCGAGGACAACGAGGTCAATCAGGAGGTTGCCCTGATCATGCTGAGTGCAGCGGGGCTGGATGCGGAAGTGGCGGAAAATGGCGCACTGGCACTGGAAAAACTGCATCACGCTCATTTCGATCTGATCCTGATGGACATGCAGATGCCGGTAATGGATGGGCTGGAAGCGACACAGCGCATCCGCGCACTGCCGGAGCATGCACGAACCCCCATCGTGGCTATGACCGCCAATGCCTTTGCCGAAGACCGCAGCACCTGCCTGGCCGCCGGGATGAACGATTTCATCGCAAAGCCGATCGACCCCGAGGCTTTCTATGCCACCTTGCTCAAGTGGTTACCCAGCAGCCGCATGCCCTCTTCGCCACCGGCCACTGCCGACAACGCCCCCCTTACGCTGGCCTTGCACAACATTCCCGGCTTCGATGCGGAGGCGAGCCTGACCATCACGCGCGGCAATCCGGAGCGATTGCTTCACCTTCTGCAATTGTTTGTCGACAGCCACACTTCCGATATCACACAACTGCGATTGTTCATCGCTGCCGGTGAGTACGAACAAGCTTCCCGTCTGTCACATTCGCTCAAGGGCGCATCGGGAACCCTCCATCTCGGCGATCTCTATCGCTTGAGCAGCGAACTCCACGAGGAATTGAAGACGGGGGCTACCGCGACCGCGCTGTCTGCCCTGATCGACGTGCTGGATAACTGTTTGCAGGATTTACGCACCCATCTCGCGGCACTCGCAGATACCACTGCCAAGACCAGCTGATCGCGCCGGATTTTCGGCAGACGGCCAGCTTGCCTTATAATCCGCCGTCACTGTAGTAGCGCACTACGGCACGGCACCCAATTCACAATGAGCCGACTTCTCGCGAAATCGGCTTTTTGCTTTTCAGGTACGACACAGAATGCCCACAGGAATCATCGAATCGCTGGACCACGAAGCGCGCGGCATTGCCCGCCACGAAGGTAAAACCATTTTCGTCGAGGGCGCCCTGCCCGGCGAAGAAGTCGAGTACGCCAGCTTCCGCAAGAAACCGACCTACGAAATCGCACAAACCACGCGCATCCTGCGCGCTTCCAGCAGCCGCGTTACGCCGGCGTGTCCGAACTTTGGCGTGTGCGGTGGCTGCAGCATGCAGCATGCACACCATTCGGCGCAGGTCGCCGCCAAGCAGCGCGTGCTTGAAGACAGCCTCTGGCATATCGGGCGTGTCACCGCCGAACAGCTTTATGCGCCGATCTACGGTGAACCCTGGGGCTATCGTCAGCGAGCCCGCATTGGTGCACGTCTGGTGGCAAAAAAGGGGGGAGTGCTGATCGGTTTCCATGAGCGCAAGAGCAGCTTCATTGCCGACATGAAGGAATGCCTGAATCTGCCGCCGCATGTTTCGGCACTCCTGGTGCCGCTGCGGGCGCTGGTTGGATCGCTCTCGATCTGCGAACGCATGCCGCAGATCGAAATTGCCTGCGGCGCGCGCTGCACGGTGCTCGTCTTCCGTATCCTCGAGCCGCTGACCAGCGCAGACGAGGCTGTGATGCGCGCTTTCGCCGACCGTCATTCGGTCGATATTTTCCTGCAGCCCAAGGGCCCTGAGACGGTGTGTCGTTTCCACCCCGCCGTAGGAGAGCCTCTGACCTACACGCTGCCCGATTTCGATCTTGAACTGACTTTTTCGCCGACCGAGTTCACGCAGGTAAACCATGCGATCAACCGCGTTCTGGTGCGGCGAGCCATGTCGCTGCTGGCGCCGACCCCGGGCGAACGCATTGCCGACATGTTCTGCGGCCTCGGTAATTTCACGTTGCCGATCGCTCGCCTGGGTGCCGATGTGGTGGGTATCGAGGGCAGCGACGCGCTGGTCCGGCGAGCCGCCGAGAACGCCGCTGCCAATGGCCTCTCGGAAAGGACCAGCTTCGCTGTTGCCAATCTATTTGAGGCCACGGAAGAAAGCGTTGCCGCACTCGGCCAATTCGACAAGATGCTGATCGACCCACCCAGGGAGGGGGCGCTCGAACTGGTCAAATCCCTGGGGACGAAAGGTCCACGACGGATCGTCTATGTTTCCTGCAGCCCGGCCACCCTGGCACGCGACGCAGCCATCCTGACGGTACAGAATGGCTATCGATTCCGTGGCGCCGGTGTGGTGAACATGTTCCCCAATACATCCCACGTTGAATCGATCGCACTTTTCGAGCGCGATTGACGGCGCGGCGGCAGCCGGATCTTGCTTACCTGACAATCCGGCTGCTATCTTTAAACGATGAGTGATACGCCTCTGCTCACTTCCTGGAGCGACTATTCGGCTGCCGTCGAACGGCTGCTGGCTCACGCCAGCCGGTCGGTCGCAATTTTCGACTACGACCTTTCTTCTCTGCGCCTTGAGCATCCGGCGACCATCGCCGCACTGACCCGCCTCTTGCGCTCTTCACCTGCGGCCTCGCTACGCATCGCTGTCCAGGCAAGCAGCCCCTTGCGCACCCATCACCCTCGCTTGATGGACTTGCTCCGCCTGTTTGCCCACAATTTTCACGTTGTCGAGACACCGCCGCATCTGGCCAACCTTGCCGACTCGATGCTGCTGGTCGATGACGCTTCGGCCGTAATCCGCTTCCACCGCGATCATGCGCGCAGCAAGGAGATCATCGCTGACCCGGAAGCCTGCAAACCCTACTGCCGGCGCTTCGACGATATCTGGAACGAAGGCGGCACCCCGATCAGCGCCATGACGGCAGGCCTCTAGACGCCTTCCTGCAACGTCTCAAGCAGTCGGCATAATCAGCGGTTTCGCTGTTCTGAGAAAATTATCCGTGCTATCATTTTCAGTTAGTTAGCACCGTAACTGGCTGACTAAGCGGCATATTGCCACTAGTTTCCGTTCCATATCGATAAGGAAAATCACCATGAAGCACTCTCTCCTCGTTGCTGCCCTCCTCGCCGTTGCCCTTTCCGCTTGCGGCAAAAAAGAAGAAGCCAAGCCGGTTGCTGCTCCGGCTCCGGCCGTTGCTCCTGCCGCTGCTCCGGCTGCTGCACCTGCTGCACCTGCTGCACCTGCTGCTCCGGCTGCTGACGCCGCCAAGCCTGCTGATGCTGCCGCCCCGGCTGCTGCACCTGCCGCTGCCCCGGCTGCTGACGCTGCCAAGCCTGCCGATGCTGCTGCACCTGCTGCACCTGCTGCCGCTCCGGCTGCTGCACCTGCTGCCGCTCCTGCCAAGTAAGCTTATTACAGGCAACAAAAAGCCGGCCTTCGTGGCCGGCTTTTTTTCGTCTACGAACGCCAGTGCGCTTAGGTAATCGTTCGCCAATCGAGCCCGGCGTCCTGTTCGGCGACGCCTATCCAGCCAGTTGCACAGCCCAGCACCTCGGCAAGTGCGCTCACCGCCAGCTGCGGCAGATTGTTCTGTTCCGACAGGTGGGCTGCGACAAGGTGCTGCAGACGGCTGACATTGATCCGGGTCAGTAACGACGCCGCCATGGCATTGTCCAGGTGCCCAAGACGCCCCGATATCCGTCGCTGAACTGATGCCGGATAGTTGGAGCGGGCCAGCATTTCCAGGTCGTGATTGCATTCCAGAACCAGCGCATCGCAAGCGTCGAGCATGCCGACAAGGTGCTGCGTCAAGCTTCCCGCGTCAGTCAGTACGCCCAGGCGCTTGCTACCATCCGAAAAAACGTATTGAACAGGTTCGCGCGCATCGTGCGGAACCGGATAGGGCTGAATATCGAAATCACCCAGTTGATAGCGCGTATGGCCGTCAATCAGCTCAACTTTCTGGCCATCAACAGGCCCGTTGCGCCCTTCAGGCAAGGCTGCCAACGTCCCGTGGGTAAGCCAGACCGGCAGACCATAGCGGTGGGCAAATTTGAAAGCCCCACCGATATGGTCGCTGTGTTCGTGGGTGATAAGAATGGCGGCGAGGGATTCGGGAGCGACAGATAGCCGTGCTAACCGTCGCTCCGTCTCGCGGATGCTGAAACCACAGTCGAGGAGGAGACGCGTAGCCCCCGACTCGACAACCAATGCATTTCCCCGGCTGCCGCTGCCGAGCGATGCAAAGCGCATCACTTCAGCTGTTCATGCAGCAAGCTGAGGATTCTTCTGGAAGTTTCAGAGTTGTCGGCGCCGCCTTCACGGGAGAGGACCTGAATCGTCGATACCCCGCCACCGTCGGCAACATAGATACGGTATTGCATCTTCGAGAGCGCCGAGGCGTCGCTACCCTTGAACGGATTCAGCTTGGCCAGCCAGCCTTCGCTGTCCTTCTTCGACGTTGAATCGGCTTCCGGATCAACATAGCGAACGAAATAGAGACCTTTCGAGCGGTCACGATCTTCAACCGTGAAGCCGACACGATCCAGCGCCAGGCCGACACGCCGCCAGGCACGGTCAAAGCGTTCCTGAACTTCAAGCGTGCCAGCGCCATCGGAAGCGCGGACAATCTTCGCGCGTTCCTCAACCGGGCGCTCCTTGGCGGTTGCCAGCGCAGCGGTTGCCCGCTTTTCCTCGGAGCCGAAACGAATCATCAGGCGACGCAGCATTTCAGCTTCGAGATCAGGGTCAGCCGGACGTGGCTGCCACTTGGTCTGGTCCTTGCCTTCGGAAACGAAGATTTCGTACATGCCGCGGTGGCTGACATAAATCTCGGTGGTTCCAGGCTCCGCACCGGGCTCCAGACGCGTTCTGAATTTGTCGCGCTCGGCGGTGGAGTAAAGCGAGTCGATGACCTTGCCGAGGAAGTTGCGAATGAAATCCTGCGGAATCTTGGCGCGGTTTTCAGCCCAGTCGGTTTCCATGACTCCGGCTTCAGGCTGCTCAACCGTGATCAACAGGCCGTTTTCCTGCCAGAAATCCTTGACTGTCCCCCAAACCTTGTCGGGCGTGCCAGCAACAACAAGCCAGCGCTGGTTCCCGGAACGTTCAATGCGTGCCTTGTCGACATCGGGCAGCACATCGCTGCCCTTGGCAGCCTTACCCTCAGGCGTGCGTTCGTTGGCATACGCGGAGAAGGTCGCCGTCCCCTTGCCGCCGATATCCGGCACGGCGAAGCGATCATCCCGCGCCGGTGCAACGAGATCGGGAGGGGTTTCCAGCGTCGGCGCCTTGCCCGCCGACTTGTATTCGATTTTCTTGGTCTCGAGGCCTAGCGAACTGCAAGCGGTCACAAAGACCAGCAACGACAGGGCAACAATACGGGAAACACCAGACACCATGAAAGACAGCTCCCGATCAGGCCAGAACGCCAGCCTGCCGCATGGCAGCGCGAACACGCTCATGGCAATCCGGAGAAAGAACGGTCAGCGGTAGCCGAATGCCGCCGCGAATCAGTCCCTGTTGCTGGCAGGCCCACTTCACTGGAATCGGATTGGCTTCACAGAAAAGATGGCGATGCAGGCCAAGCAGGCGGGCATTGATTTCGCGAGCAGTCCTGGCATCAGCTGCGAGCGCGGCAACACACATTTCGTGCATCAGACGCGGTGCAACGTTGGCAGTGACCGAAATCGTGCCGTGGGCGCCAAGCAGGATAAGCGCACAGGCAGAAGCGTCGTCGCCGCTGTAGATCGCGAAATCCTTCGGGGCACGGATGATCAGATCGGTACCGCGCTCGATATTGCCGGTCGCATCCTTGATGCCGACAATATTGGGAATCTGGGCCAGGCGCAGGGCTGTGTCGTTGCTCATATCGGCAACAGTGCGGCCGGGCACGTTGTACAGGATGACCGGCGTATCCACCGCTTCGGCGATGGCGCGGAAGTGCTGGTACAGCCCTTCCTGGGTCGGCTTGTTGTAGTACGGCACGACAGACAGGCTGGCAGTAGCGCCAACCTTGGCCGCGTAGCGGGTCAGTTCGATCGCCTCGGAAGTCGAATTGGCGCCAGTGCCGGCGATGACCGGGATACGCCCGGCAACGCAGTCGACGGTAAAACGGATCAGCTCACCATGCTCATCAACATTGACTGTCGGCGATTCGCCGGTGGTTCCGACGACCACAATGCCGTCGGAGCCTTCCTTGACGTGGTGCTCGATCAACTTGCGGAAGCTGTCGTAGTCGAGGCTGCCGTCTTCGTGCATCGGCGTGACAATGGCGGGAATCGAACCGGTAATCATGTTCATGGCTGAATGGAATAAGAAAACCTTCGGATTCTAACCGAAGGCTGGGTTACTGGATATGGCTGTCAAGGCGCGGGAACAGCCCGTTATCGACCTCAAAGGTCGGCAAGCACCCGTAGATGGGCCCCCACGCTGCGCGCCAGCGCCGAGAGGACATAACCGCCTTCAAGCATGGAAACGATGCGTTTTTCCGAGTATTTGGCCGCAATCCCCTTCATTTGCTCGGTAGCCCAAGCGTAATCCTTCTCGAAGAGCTTCATGCTACCCATGTCATCTTCATAGTGGGCATCGAACCCGGCCGAGATGAAGATCATCTGCGGCTTGAATTCGTTGAGGCGAGGCAGCCAGACGTCGGCCACCGCACCATAGAACTCCTCACTGCCGGACCCTGCTGGCAAGGGAATATTGACCATATTTTCAGCAGGATTTTCAGCCCCGCTGTACGGGTAGAAAGGATGCTGGAAAATACTGCACATCAGGACTTTTTCGTTTCCCTTGAAAATGTCTTCCGTGCCATTGCCGTGATGGACATCGAAATCGATGATTGCCACGCGCTCAAGGCCATGCACCGCCAGTGCATGCGCGGCCGCCACCGCAATATTGTTGAAGAAGCAAAACCCCATGGCATTGGCGCGCTCGGCGTGATGGCCGGGGGGACGGACTGCGCAGAAGGCATTCTGAACCTCATGCCCCATGACCAGGTCGACTGCCATACAGCCAGCCCCTGCAGAGCGGAGGGCTGCCGACCAGGTATGCGGACACATGGCAGTATCGGGATCGAGGTGGGCGATCCCCTGCTCGGGTGAGGTGCGTTTTACACGCTCAAGATGCGAGGCCGGATGCACCCGCAGCAATTGTTCAAAACTGGCCAGTGGCGCATCGTAGTAAGAAAAATAGGCATCGATACCCTGCGCGATCAGGTGGTCATTGATGGCGGTGAGGCGGGCGGGCGACTCCGGATGGTAGGAGCCCATGTCGTGCAGTTGGCAGTCCCTGTGGGTAATGAAGGCGGTAGCGGTCACGTATGCTTTTCCCTGCGTTTATGGTTATCCCGGAATGTCCTGCCCGACTATAATCGGCTGGGAACATTAACGGTTTCTGTTACTTCTCCATCATCTTCATTATCAACCTATTTCAAGCGCCACTACAAGCCATGAGCGACTCTCGCACACCGCTGATCGAAGCCATTGCAGCCGCCGGAAAAATCATTCTCGGCAAGGAGCGGCAGATTCGCCTCGCCATCGCCTGCCTCCTTGCACGCGGACATCTGCTCATCGAGGATCTACCGGGGGTCGGCAAGACAACGCTGGCACATGCACTGGCGCAACTGCTCGGTCTGCAGTTTTCCCGCATCCAGTTCACCAGTGACCTGCTACCGGCGGACATCGTCGGCGCGTCGATCTACGATCGCGAGCACAGCACTTTTCGTTTTCTTCCCGGACCGATATTTTCGCAGCTCGTTCTCGCCGACGAGATCAACCGCGCAACGCCGAAAACACAGAGCGCGCTGCTGGAAGCGATGGAGGAGCGGCAAGTGACGGCGGAGGGCGAAACGCGCACCCTGCCCTATCCGTTCTTTGTCATCGCAACACAGAATCCTTCGCACCAGATCGGCACCTTTGCACTCCCCGAGTCGCAGCTGGATCGTTTTCTCATGCGCATCGATCTTGGCTACCCTGACCGCGACGCCGAGCGTGCACTGCTGGCCGGCGGCAACACGCGCGACCGGCTGACCACACTGGAAGCAGCACTCAGCCCCGCCGATCTGCAACCGCTCCAGGCGGCAGCCAGTGTCGTGCATGCAGCGCCGCCACTGATCGACTATGTGCAGTTGCTGGTGGAGGAAACCCGGCGCGATCCGCGCTTTGTTCACGGTCTGTCGCCGCGCGCAGCGCTTGCGCTCCTCGCAGCTGCACGCGCCTGGGCTTTCATCGACGGTCGCGACATGGTCTTGCCGGAGGACGTTCAGGCGGTCTTTGGCAGCGTGGCGGCACATCGTCTGCGCCTGGCACAGGGGAGCGGACACGCGGGTACTGAAGACCTCGCCATGGTGATCCGACGCATCCCCCTTCCCTGATGACCCTGCTTGCCTCCCTGCAACGCTGGCTTTTCCGGCTTGGCCGCGACAAAACGCTGCCGATCGTACTCACCCAGCGACGCATCTTCATTCTGCCGACACGCGCCGGTCTGCTGTTCGGCGCCGCCCTCGCGGTAATGCTGATCGGTGCCATCAACTACACCCTCAGCCTCGGCCACGCCCTCGTCTTTCTGCTTGTGGGGCTGGGATTGGCCGGCATGGTGCACACTTTCCGCAACCTTGCCGGCCTGTCGCTGACGCCCGGCCGGGTAAAACCGGTACACGCCGGCGAGATCGCCCATTTTTCACTGCACCTTGCCAACGACCGTCGTGAAGGAAGGCGTGCGCTGAGCTTCTGTTTTGACAGGGGAAGTGAGGCAACGGTCAACGTTCCGGCGACAGGCAGCGCCCATGTCGACATACCCTGCGCGACAAGTCGCCGCGGCTGGCTTGATCCCGGCCGCATCACCCTGTCAACGTCCTATCCGCTCGGCCTCTTTCGCGCCTGGAGCTACCCGCACCCGCCCTTCGTTTGCCTCGTTTACCCGCAGCCGATCGAGCGACCACTGCCACCACCAACGGCAATTGCCGACCCCGGCCTGACGCGTGGCGACGGAGGGCAGGAGGACTTTGCCGGATTGCGTTTGCGCAATCCGGGAGACCCGCCGCGTCATATCGCCTGGAAAGCCGTGGCGCGCAGCGTCGATGCCTATCCACTGCTGGTCAAGCACTTTGCCGGCGGTGCTGGCGAAGAACTCTGGCTCGACTGGTCACTCCTCGCCGACGAAGCCGACGACGAGACACGGCTTTCCATTCTCACCGCCTGGGTACTCGCTGCCGAAGATGCACACCTGAGCTACGGACTGGCGATTCCCGGTCACTACCTGGCACCAGCTTTGGGTGCCGCCCACTGCAGCGCCTGCCTCGAAGCCCTGGCTCTGTTCGGACATGAAGACCGCACTCGTCCCTGACCGCCTCGAACGGGCGACCATTCCGTGGCTATTGGCCTGTGCCGTGGCGACAGTGGCACCGCATACTGAACATCTCCCGCTCTGGCTAAGCACGGTTGTCGGAGTCGCACTGCTGCTGCGTTCCTGGCTGTGGCTAAAGAATCGGCCGCTCCCCGCACGCTGGCTGCTGGCATTGGTCGTCGTCGCTACTACAGCCGGCGTCTATGGCGAGTACCGCACGCTTTTCGGCCGTGATGCCGGCGTCGCGCTGCTGACGCTGTTCATGGCCCTGAAACCGATGGAAATGAGCCGGCGGCGCGATGCAATCGTCGTTGTCATGCTCGGCTTCTTCCTGTTGCTGACGCACTATTTTTACTCACAGGGAATTCCCACTGGCCTCTGGCTGATCGGCGCCGTCACGCTGCAGATTGCCACGCTCATCCGCATCTACGGCGGCGCCCAGCCCCCGGTGCTGATTGCCCGACACGCCGCACAACTGCTGTTGCAGGCAGTACCGTTCATGCTTGTGCTGTTTCTGCTTTTCCCGCGCGTTTCCGGCCCCCTCTGGGGATTGCCACAAGACGCTCACGGCAACCGTTCCGGACTCCCGGAAACCATTTCACCCGGCTCCATCTCGGAGTTGATCCTGAATGGGGCGATTGCCTTTCGCGCCCGTTTCTCCGGCACGCCGCCAGCCAACACAGCACTCTATTGGCGCGGGCCGGTCATGGACGAGTTCGATGGCCGCACCTGGAAGCCGGCCTTCCTTGGCCGTCAGGCACCGCCGCAGATCGAAGCACGCGGAGAGTCAGTCGCCTACGAGCTGACACTGGAGCCGCACAACCAGCGCTGGTTACTGGCGCTTGATGCCCCCATCGACCTACCACCGAATGCAACGCTGAGCACACGCATGCAGGTGCTCGCCCGAGAACCCGTCAGAATGCGCAGCCGCTTCTTTCTCCGAGCCAGCACCGACTATCGGGCGGGACAGACTGAAGCGCAAACAGTTCTCGCTACGGCCTTGCAGCTGCCGGGAAAAGGCAATCCACGGGCGCGCATGCTGGCCGCCGCCTGGCGCCAGAAACACAGCAATCCCCAGGCGATTGCTGCTGAAGCGCAACAGCTGTTCCGCCAGGAAAATTTTGTCTACACATTGAACCCGCCGCTACTGGGCGATGAGTCGATCGATCAGTTTCTGTTCGAAACGAAAAGCGGCTTCTGCGAACACTACGCCTCCGCATTCACCTTCCTCATGCGCGCTGCCGGCATCCCCGCACGCATCGTTGCCGGCTATCAAGGTGGTGAGTTCAATCCGATCGACGGTTACGTCGTCGTTCGCCAGTCTGACGCGCACGCCTGGGCGGAAATCTGGATCGATGGGCGCGGCTGGACACGTGTCGACCCGACAGCGGCTATCGCCCCGTCACGCGTCGAACAAGGCATTGCCGCCGCACTGCCTGAGGGGGAGACGCTACCTGTAATGGCGCGCATCGATCTCGATTGGTTGCGGCAGTTGCGCTTTCGCTGGGAAGCCATCAACAACAGCTGGAATCAATGGGTGCTCGGGTACAATCCCGACCGCCAGCGCGAGCTGCTCTCCCGTTTCGGCCTTGGCAACATCGACTGGCGCGGCATGACAGCGCTACTTTCAGCCTTGTGCGGCCTGGCCTTGCTCGGCATTACCGCGTGGACACTCTGGCAGCGGCCACGAACAGACGCAGCACAGCGGATCTGGTTGCGCTTCTGCGCGCAGCTGGCCAAATGCGGCGCGCCACGCAGAGAATCGTGGGAAGGGCCGTTGGCCTATGCCCAACGCGTAGCCGGCGTACGGCCGGAATTCGGCGACATTGCCCATCGAGCAGCAATGCTGTACGCCGACTCACGCTACGGAAATGGCGGCACCGCCTGCATGCAGGCGCTCAAGGATGAAATGCGGCGCTTACCTACCCGATGGAGTTTTGTTTGAAAAAATTACTCGCCCTGCTCGCCGCTGTGCTGGCGCCAACTCTGACACCGACCCAGGCACTTGCCACAAGTTTTGCCGAAGATCCGGAAGTCGCCGCCTTCATCACCGAGATGCACGAGAAACACGGATTCGAGACCGCATGGCTGAGTGCGTCCTTTGCCCGTCTGCGCCCGAATGAAGCCGTCCTGCGGGCGATCAAGCCAGCGGTGGTGCCTGAACTGCAGCGCTCGTGGGAACGCTATCGCGCGCGGTTTCTCAACGAACGACGCATCACCGCCGGCGTCCGCTTCTGGCAGGCGCATGAAGCGACGCTGAAGCGTGCCTCGGCCATCTTCGGCGTCCCCGAGGAAATCATCGTCGCCATCATCGGTGTCGAAACCGAGTACGGAAAGAACACAGGGCGCTTCAGCGTCATGCAGGCACTCTCCACTCTGGCCTTCAACTATCCACCGCGCGCACCGTTCTTCCGTTCCGAACTGGAGCAATTCCTGCTGCTCGCGCGCGACAACAGTTTTGACCCGCTGTCGGTGAAAGGCTCCTACGCCGGCGCCATCGGCATCCCCCAATTCATGCCCAGCAGCCAGCAGCGCTACGCTGTCGACTTCGATGGCAATGGCCGCGTCGAACTGACCAGCAGCACGACCGATGCCATTGGCAGCGTTGCCAGTTTTCTTGCCCAGCATGGCTGG
>JBAYVG010000057.1:0-20682 GCA_041674785.1 Rhodocyclaceae bacterium | reverse complement strand
TTCTCCAGTTGGCGCACGTTGCCCTGAAAATCAATCGTCATCAGAAACTTGAGGGCGGCCTCGGACAGTCGCTTGGCCTCGACGCCCAGATCCTGCGCACTTTTGGAAAGAAAATGGCGCGCCAGCAACGGGACATCCTCGCGCCGCTCGCGCAGCGATGGCAAACGGATCCGGATGACGTTGAGTCGATGAAAGAGATCTTCGCGAAACAAGCCATCCTTGACCCGCGTTTCGAGGTTCTGATGTGTGGCGGCAATGACGCGGACGTTGGCCTTGATCGGCGAGTGCCCGCCAACCCGGTAGAAATGGCCATCAGAGAGCACCCGCAACAGCCGGGTCTGCAATTCGGAGGGCATGTCGCCGATCTCGTCGAGAAAGAGCGTCCCGCCCTCGGCCTGTTCGAAACGCCCACGGCGCTGGGCCTGGGCGCCGGTAAAGGCACCACGTTCATGGCCGAACAGCTCCGATTCGAGAAGATCCTTCGGGATCGCCGCAGTATTGATGGCGATGAAAGGCTTGTCGGACCTTGGGCTGTGACGGTGCAGGGCGCGCGCGACAAGCTCCTTGCCGCTACCAGACTCGCCGGTAATCAGCACCGTTGCATGCGACTGGGACAGGCGGCCGATGGCACGGAAAACCTCTTGCATGGCCGGCGCCTGGCCGAGAATCTCGGGCGTCAAGCCGACCACCTCCGACGCACCAGCCTGGTGCATCGATTGGTCGAGTGCGCGCCGGATCAACTCCACCGCCTGATCTACATCGAAAGGCTTGGGCAAATACTCGAACGCACCTCCCTGGAACGCCGCAACGGCCGACTCGAGGTCGGAATAGGCCGTCATGATGATGACTGGAACACCGGGGAAACGGCTTTTCACCTCCTGCAGCAAGACCAGCCCTGACTGGCCGGGCATGCGGATATCGGAGAGCAGTACCTGTGGTGCCTCACCCTCACGGTCCAGCTGCGCCAAGGCTTCTGTGGCCGAGGCGAAACTCTTGAAGGGGATCTGCTCGCGGGCCAGGGTCTTTTCCAGCACCCAGCGGATTGAACGGTCGTCGTCTACGATCCACACAGGTTTCATGATGGTTTGCACAGTCTTTTTCTTGATGTCATGCAGAACCCCTAGCGAGTTTCATGCCCGGTCGTCAGTTGAGGTCAAGTGGCAAGCGAATGACGAATGCAGTGTAGCCCGGGCGGCTCTCGCATTCGATCGTGCCATGGTGGTGCAGGACGAAATTCTGGGCAATGGTCAGCCCCAGCCCGGAACCGCCTTCGCGCCCCGAAACCAGCGGGTAGAACATGCGCTCAAGAATATCCGGCGGAATGCCCGGGCCATCGTCGATGACCTGCATTTCAAGCGCCAGTCGGTAGCGCTTCTTGGCCAGCGTTACCTGGCGCACCGCACGCGTTCGTAGGGTGATGGTCCCCGTTCCCTGCATCGCCTGAGCAGCGTTGCGGGCGATATTCAGAATGGCCTGGATCAGTTGCTCACGGTCACCGACCAGATCCGGCAAGCTCGTATCGTAGTCGCGACGAACCTCAAGCGTCTGCGGAAATTCCGCCACCAGCAGGCTGCGCACACGCTCGAGCACTTCGTGGATGGAAACCGGACCGGGGTGCATCGGCCGCTGTGGCGTCAGCAACCGCTGCATCAGATCCTGCAGGCGATCAGCCTCCTTGATGATGACCTGGGTGTATTCGCGCAAGGCCGGGGCATTCGCCAGTCCGACCAGCTCATGTTCGAGAAGTTGAGCGGCGCCGCGAATGCCGCCGAGCGGGTTCTTGATCTCGTGCGCCAGATTGCGGATCAGTTCGCGATTGGCCTGCTGCTGTTCGAGCAGGCGCTCCTCGCGGCTTGCCCGCAACTGCTGGTCGATCGGCCAGATTTCGATGAGCAACCCGCCACTGGGGGCTTCAACGGGTGTCACCGTACAGTTGACCTGCAACGATTCGCCGTCAGGGCGTTTCAACTCGATGTTCTGGCCGGTATAAGCCCAGTTGTTGGCCAGCGCTTCATCCAGCGCTGTCTGCAAGATGTGGGAATAACCGATGACGTCCTTGAGCGGCCGCCCACTGAGGGTCTTGGTACTCGCTGCAACCAGATTTTCAGCAGCGGGATTGAGATAGCGGATACCGAAATTGTCGTCTACCAGAACAACGGCAGAGGCCAGCAGGTCCAGTCCGCTGAAAGGGTGATAGTCGCGTTCAGACATGGGCGCCAAATTGGCAATGAGCTCGACAGAAGAAAAACAAAACGCGCACCAGGACGTCGTCAGCGGAGATTCTGGATTTCCTTGCGGATCGCTTCGAGGTTGCGCTCGTGCAGCCGCACCTGATCGCGTAACGGCTGGATGCGTTCCTGCACCTTGGCCTGGTTGATGGCGCCACCCTGCATGCGTTCTTGCGGTAGCGCTATTTCACCTTCTTCCAGCTTTTTCCGGGCCTCATCAAGGCTTTTCTGCTCAGTCGCCAGTTCCTGCTCGAGAATTTTCCGTCGATCGTTGTCGCGCGCCTTCTGCGTATTCTCTTCCACGCGCGGAAAAGTCGATGGCGTCGGCGTCTTTGCCGCCGGCTTGCCCCCCGGAATCGATGAAATCGGGTCGAGATTGAGCTTTCCGCACCCTTTTGTGGCCACGTTGGAATAGGTCACGTGACCATCACGGTCGGTACATTTGTAGATCTCGGCATACGCCGGCAAGGCCGCCCAGGCAAGGAATCCAATCGCCAAGCTTTTACGCATTGCTTCTCCATTGTCTTGCTGCTGTCGAAAAGAGTTTAACGCATCAAAACGACATCGGCCTACCGTCGCGGGAAAGAATGTCGCAGGAAACAAAAAGGGCGGAGAAGGCCAGCAACCGCTGGCACTCCCCGCCCTTTCCTGCAGCGTCTGAAACTTAGCAGCTGTAGTACATGTCGAACTCGACCGGATGAGTCGTCATGCGGACCTTGTTCACTTCGTCCATCTTCAGGGCGATGTAGGCATCGATCCAGTCGTTGGAGAAAACGCCGCCACGGGTCAGATACTCGCGATCCTTGTCCAGTGCGGCCAGGGCTTCGTCGAGGCTGGCGCAGACGGTCGGGATCTTGGCATCTTCTTCCGGCGGCAGGTCGTACAGGTTCTTGTCAGCCGGATCGCCCGGGTGGATCTTGTTCTGGATACCGTCAAGGCCGGCCATCAGCAGCGCGGCGAAGCACAGGTACGGGTTGGCGATCGGATCCGGGAAGCGGGTCTCGATACGGCGAGCCTTGTCGGAAGCGACGTGCGGGATGCGGATCGAGGCCGAACGGTTCTTGGCCGAGTAGGCCATTTTGACCGGCGCTTCGTAGTGCGGCACAAGGCGCTTGTACGAGTTGGTACCCGGGTTGGTGATGGCGTTCAGCGACTTGGCGTGCTTGATGATGCCGCCGATGTAGAACAGGGCGGTTTCAGACATGCCGGCGTAGCCGTTGCCTGCGAACAGGTTCTTGCCGTCTTTCCAGATCGACTGGTGCACGTGCATGCCCGAACCGTTGTCGCCAACGATCGGCTTCGGCATGAAGGTAGCGGTCTTGCCGTACTGGTGGGCAACGTTGTGCACCACGTACTTGAGGATCTGCGTCCAGTCGGCGCGCTTGACCAGCGTGCTGAAGACGGTACCGATTTCGCACTGGCCGGCGGTGGCGACTTCGTGGTGATGCACTTCGACCGGCACGCCCAGCGCTTCCAGGGTCAGGACCATGGCCGAACGGATGTCGTGCAGGCTGTCGACCGGTGGAACCGGGAAATAGCCACCTTTGACGGTCGGACGGTGACCCGTGCCACCGCCGCCTTCGGTCTTCTCGCCCGAGGTCCATGCGGCTTCAGCCGAGTAGATCTTCAGGTTGCAGCCGGACATGTCGACGTTCCATTCGACGGAATCGAAGATGAAGAATTCGGGTTCCGGACCAAAGTAGGCGGTGTCGCCGATGCCCGAGGCCTTCAGGTAGGCTTCAGCGCGCTTGGCGATCGAGCGCGGGTCGCGGTCGTAACCACGGCCGTCGGTCGGATCAACGACGTCACAGGACAGGACCACAGTGGTCTCGTCGAAGAACGGGTCGATGTAGGCGGTCGAAGGGTCCGGCATCAGCAGCATGTCGGAAGCCTGGATGCCCTTCCAGCCGGCAATCGACGAACCGTCGAAGGCATGGCCGGATTCGAATTTGTCTTCGTCGAAGTGGGAAATCGGCACGGTAACGTGCTGTTCCTTGCCGCGGGTGTCGGTGAAACGGAAATCGACGAACTTGACGTCGTTTTCCTTGACCATCTTGATGACGTCTTGTGGGGTTGCCATAGTGCAAAGTCTCCTGAGCAGGCGCCGGCCATGCCGGCAGATATCAAAAATCGTGCGTAGCCCCAGCAGCAGGAAACATGCCAGACGGCCACGGAGGAACTGCGCATTGTGCCACAAGCGCCCGAGGCGGACGCCGGGTTTTTGGGGGCACCAAGAAGGTGCGATTCCGAACAGCAAAGCACCAATGTGGTGCGTTTCCGAAGTTCAATGCTGCAGCACATCTGCCGTATACTTGCCGCCCTCACTTTGAATTCGTGCCTTTCGCCGGGGAACGGCCTGCCATCATGGGAAAATTGACTGAACTGCTCGGCCTTGCTCAGGCGCGCGCAACTGAATTGTCTTTAAGCTATGCAGGCGCCCTGACGCCACAGGAAGCTTATGAGATCTGGCAACTTGCCCCTGGGGCACGCCTCGTCGATATACGTACGCGGGCAGAATGGGTCTGGGTCGGACGCATTCCGGGCGCCGTTGAAATCGAGTGGCAGAATTGGCCGGAGGCGCAAATCAACCCGCATTTCCTGGCGCAGTTGCGGCAACAGGTCGACCACGAAGCGCTGCTGCTCTTTGTCTGCCGCAGTGGCGTCCGCTCGCACCACGCTGCCGTCGCCGCTACAGACGCCGGCTGGTCGGGCTGCTACAACGTACTGGAAGGGTTCGAGGGCGACAAGGACGCCAACGGACAACGTGGGAAGCTGGGCGGCTGGCGCCGTGCCGGACTTCCCTGGACCAATTGAAGAAAACTCCGAACGCAGCATGAAAACATCGACCATTACCTTTGACGCCTTCAATCAACTCAAGGACGACGCTGCGCACGCGCGCATCCGTGCCGCCCGCGCCCGCCTCGGCAAGCGCGCCGTGCTGCTCTGCCACCACTACCAGCGCGCAGACGTTTATCAGTACGCCGACCTGACCGGCGACTCGCTGAAACTTTCGCGACTGGCCTCGCAGACCGATTCGGAATTCATCATTTTCTGCGGCGTGCACTTCATGGCCGAAGTGGCCGACATCATGTCCTCGCCGGCGCAGACGGCGATCCTGCCCGACCTCGCTGCTGGCTGCTCGATGGCGGATATGGCCAACCTGGCCAAGGTCGAGCGCTGCTGGCGTGAGCTGGACGAGGTGCTGGGCGACGCTGAAACACAGGTTACCCCGGTCACTTACATCAACTCGGCGGCCGATCTGAAAGCTTTCTGCGGGGCGCGGGGCGGCATCGTATGCACCTCGTCGAACGCCGGCACCATCGCCCAATGGGCCTTTGCCCGGCGCGAGAAAGTCCTCTTTTTTCCCGACCAGCACCTTGGCCGCTGGACCGGCCACAACCTCGGCATCCCGCTCGACGAGATGGTCGTCTGGGACCCGGACCTGGAATTCGGCGGACTCTCGCCCGAGCAGATCCGCAAGGCGAAGATCCTCCTTTGGAAAGGTCACTGCTCGGTGCACCAGATGTTTCAGGAAAGCCACATCAAGCGCTGGCGCGAACAGCATCCGGCAGGCATCGTCATCTCGCACCCGGAATGCAACTTCGAGGTCTGCCTCAATTCCGACTACGTCGGCTCAACCGAGCACATCGTCAGAACGATCAAGGAAGCCCCGCCGAACACACACTGGCTGGTCGGCACCGAACTGAACCTGGTCGACCGGCTGGCCAACGAAGTGCGACCGGAAGGCAAGACCGTGCAATTCATGGCGCCGACAGTGTGCATGTGCTCGACCATGCAGCGCATTGACCCGCAGCACCTGGCCTGGACGCTGGAAAACCTGGCCGACGGCAACGTCGTCAATCCGATCCGTGTACCGCCACACGAGGCCGAACTGGCCAAGCTGGCGCTGGAGCGAATGCTCGCCGTGTCGTAGGTGCACCGCCTCTGTCGCTAGAAACAGGGACAGACGATTCTGCTTTAGGGCGGTAGCATATGCCAGCCCCATCCTGCAAGGGTGCCAGCGTATCGAGTCCCTTCGCTCCAGTGTGCTGTCAACCATCCGGGGCATTGCGATTGCATAAGGGCAAGCGACCGAGATGACCCCCAGAGCGTGCTGCATTGAACCGAACGACGAATTGCGCTCGCGCTTGGCGACGCTTCTTCATGATGCCGGCTGGGCAGTCGACGCTTGCAGCAACCTGTCCGACCTAGACTGTCTGCTGGCAGCCGACGAACCCGATTTCGACCTGATCGTCGCCACCGGCGCTCCCGAACAAGGCTCGCTGCTCGACCTCGTCGCGCGAATCCGATCCCATTCCGCGTCGGAGACAACACCAATCGTTATCCTCGGCACCGTGGGCGACGCCGTCACCGCCGAGCAAGCCTTCATTGCCGGCGTCACCGAAGTATTCTCGTGGCAGCATCTGGCGGACTTCTGCACTTACCTCAGCAGCTTTGTCGATGACGAAAACACCGACATCACCGGCAAACGTGTGCTCATCCTGGAGGACGACAGGATCCAGGGGTTCATGCTGAAAAGCATTCTGGAGAAAGAGGGGCTGGAGGCTTCGCTCTTTACATCGGTCGAGGCGGCACTGGACGGGGCCGAACAGACCACTTTCGATCTGGTCATTACCGATCTGGTTCTCGGCCTCGGACAATCCGGCGTCAGCTTCATTCGCCGGTTACGGCAATCGCAATGCCAATCAGCCGGCGCCCCGGCCATTGCCGTTTCCGGCTTCGATGACGACGCCCGTCGCCTCGATGCGCTGCGCGCCGGTGCCGGATCGTTCCTGCCCAAACCGGTGGCTCAGGCAGAGCTATTCTTTCATATACGCCGGCTGCTCAGCCACTCACCGACTCCGGAACGCACCGCCCTCCGCCGCGACGACAGCGCGCTCGACATTCAGGCGCTGGCCAAGCTGACCGACCGCGAACAGCTGATCTGCGCACTGGCGGTGGCCGGCCATCGCGACAAACAGATTGCTCAGGAACTCGGCATCAGCTACTGGACTGTCCGTACCCACCTGGCACGAATATTCCGCAAATTCCACGTTTCTAACCGGGTCGGACTCGCCGCCGCTATCCGCGTCAGTGCCGACGAGATTCCCGGTCGCAACACCAGCGGAGCCGCGGAAGCCGCACTCGCCAGCTGGCAGGTGCTCGGCGACTGCGCTATTGACCGAATTCCGCTGGGCATCGTCGTCACCGACGACACCAGCCGCATCATCCAGGTCAATCCGGCCTATTGCGATATCTCCGGCTACAAGCGGGAGGAGTTGATCGGGCAAACGCCGCGACTGCTGCGTTCTGACCGCCACCCGCCGGAGTTTTACCGCAAGCTGCTGGCAACGCTTTCGAAATCCGGTCACTGGAGCGGCGCGGTCTGGAACCGCAGCAAATCAAGCCGGGACTACCTTGGCAAGCTGGAAATCCGCCGGCTGCCGGCTGGCCTGCCGATGGATGCAGCATTCGTCGGCATTGTTTCCGACATTACCGAGGAAAATGCCCACGCCGAACGTATCCGCGAACAATCGCTGCAGGATCCGCTGACCGGGCTGGCCAACCGCATTTTTCTGCGCGACCGAACCCAGTACGAAATCGCCCGCGCCAAGCGTACCGGGCGCTGCATCGCTTTAGCTTTCTTCGACCTCGATAACTTCAAGCCGATCAACGACCAGCACGGACACGCGGTCGGCGACGGCGTGTTGCAGGAGATCGCCGCCCGCCTCGCCACCCGCCTGCGCGAAAACGACACCATTGCCCGCATCGGTGGCGATGAATTCGTCGTGCTGCTGCCGGATATCGAACATCAGGAGATTGCCCGCTCGCTGTGTCAGCGCCTGTCCGAATCTTTTGCCGTTCCGTTCGGACCGCGCGGCGTTTATGGTCACCTGAGTGCCAGCATCGGCATCAGCGTCTATCCCGATGATGGTCGCGAATTTGACACCCTGATCATGCGTGCCGACCATGCCATGTACCGGGCAAAGCAGGCCGGCGGCAGCCGGGTGACTTGTTTCAGCGCTCTCCCTGGTGAGCCGAACGAGATCGTGAGTGATAGAGAGCGCCTCGATACCGCCCTCAACAACGATGAATTCGAGCTCCTCTTCCAGCCACAGCTTGATATCGCCAGCCGCCAGATCGTCGCGGCCGAAGCGCTGCTGCGCTGGCGAAATCCACAGCAGGGGCTGCTTGCGGCGGCACACTTCATCCCCATTGCTGAACGATCCGGAGCCATCGCCAGACTCGGCGGCTGGGCCTTGCGCCAGGCCTGCGCCGCGCTGCACCGCCTGCGCACCAGTGGGCACCCGCAGGTCCGTATATCCGTCAACGTATCGCCGTCGCAGATTCTGCGCGGGCAGCCATTCGCCGACGATGTGCTGGCCGCGATCACCGAGCACGGAATTGCCCCGCAACAACTTGAGCTCGAAATCTCCGAAAGCGTCTTCCTGCACGCTACGGAGCAGGCAGCAAAAATGCTTGGGGCGCTCGCAGCCAGTGGCATTTCACTGGTACTCGACGGCATCGGCAAGGACTATTTCAGCCCGGCTTACTTGCGTCACCTACCTTTCCGTGCGATCAAAATCGACCGCCAATGCACCTCCGAAGCACTGCGCGACCCTTACTGCGACTCGGTCGTCCGTTCCTCGCTGCTGCTGGCACAAGGGCTCGGCCTAGAAGCGATCGCGGAAGGGGTCGAGACCGAGGCGCATCTCGCCTTCCTTCGTGAGGCAGGCTATCGCCATGCGCAGGGAAACCTGCTGGGCAGCCCGATACCCCTCGCTGACCTGTTGCTACGACTGGGCACCAGCAACAGTTAGCTACCCTGGACGTGCCAGCGGCGGACGCAGTGCGGCATTACCGGTAGAATGAGGTATGTCCGTAGCCTTGCGAATCACCACCTACAACATCCACAAGGGCTTCTCGCAGTTCAACCGCCGGATGATGGTGCATGAACTGCGTGAGCGTCTCCGTCACCTCGATTCGGATATCGTCTTTCTGCAGGAAGTACAAGGCCTCCATCTTCACCACGCCTCGAACCACGAGGACTGGCCGGACGCGCCACAGCACACCTTTCTCGCAGAAGACGTCTGGCAAAGCACCGCCTATGGGCAAAACGTGATCTACGACCACGGCCACCATGGCAATGCCATCCTCTCGCGTTTTCCCATCCTCGGCAGCCACAATCAGGACGTTACCCACCTGCGTTTTGAACGGCGCGGGCTGCTGCATTGCCAGATTGCTGCCCCGGGGGGCGAGCCGGTACATTGCGTCTGCGTTCACCTGTCGCTCTTTGGCCGTTCACGCGTTCGTCAGATGACCGCACTGGCCGGTTATCTTGAGGATATCGCTCCGCACGACACGCCGCTGTTGATCGCTGGTGATTTCAATGATTGGCGCAACCGTGCCGACAACGTGCTGAGCGAACGCCTGAACCTGACCGAGGTATTTTGCGGCGCTTCCGGCCGCCCCGCCCGCAGTTTCCCGGCCGGCCTGCCGCTGTTCCGGCTGGACCGGATTTATGCCCGCGGCTTCTCGGTGGAAAAAGCAGAAGTCCACTTTGGCGCACCATGGTCAAAGATTTCCGATCACGCAGCCCTGTCTGCCCATCTGCTGCGCCATGGCGATTGAGTTTGTCGACGGCAATCGGCTCACGCTGCTGAACAGTGGCAGCGAGTTTTTCCCGGCGCTGATCGCCGCTATCGACGGCGCGGCAGCCGATGTTCAGCTTGAAACCTACATTTTCGAAGACGACGCGAGTGGCCGGCCGGTCATGGAAGCGCTCAAGCGCGCAGCGGCGCGGGGAGTCAAGGTCCGTGTGCTGGTCGATGGCTTTGGCGCAGCCGGTTTCTCCGATGCGCTGCAACCGGAGTTGCTGGCAGCCGGCGCCCAGGTGATGATCTATCGCCGGGAACTGACCCGCTTCAGCCTGCGACGCCAACGCCTGCGCCGACTTCACCGAAAACTGGCCAGCATCGACACCCGCGTCGCCTTCATCGGCGGCATCAATATCATTGACGACATGAACCAGCCGGGAGGACGCGCCCCGCGCTACGACTACGCCGTGCGCATCGAGGGCCCGCTGGTAGCCAAAGTCCAGGGGGTCATGGGGCGACTATGGGAAGTTGTCGTCTGGGCCAGCTTTCAACGACGTTTCCGCATTTTCAACCATACCTGCGCAGCCCCTGCTGCTGCCGGAACCGAAACGGCAGCACTGGTCATCCGCGACAACATCCGCCATCGACGCGATATCGAGGATGCGTATCTTGATGCGATCAACGCGGCGGCCGACGAGATCGTCATCGCCAATGCCTACTTCCTGCCGGGCTTCCGCTTCAGGCGAACCCTGCTGCAGGCAGCACGGCGCGGTGTCCGTGTCAGTATCCTGCTGCAGGGAAAGGTTGAATACCGGCTGCAGCATTATGCGACGCAAGCACTCTATGGCGCGCTGCTCAAGGCCGGGGTACGCATCTTCGAATACCAGCCCAGCTTCCTCCATGCCAAGGTAGCGGTTATCGATGGCAACTGGGCCACCGTTGGCTCATCGAATATCGACCCGTTCAGCCTGATGCTGGCCAAGGAAGCGAACATCGTGGTGCGCAATCAGGAGTTTGCGATGAACCTGCGCCAGAGCCTGAAACGGGCTATCGCAGATGAGGCAGCAGAGCTGCGGCCGCAAGACTGGCGCAAGCTCTCCTGGCACTCAAGGTTCTTGCGCTGGACCTGTTATCAACTGGTGCGTCTGGCCATCGGCATCGCCGGCCAGGGTGGCAAGCACTGACCCCTGTTGCCTCGGGACCCGGGCCATTTGCCAATGGGAAATGGCCCAGTCCCAGAAGGCCATAAGCGGCATCTGCGCCACTTCCCCGGGCACCGGCTGTCCGAGAAACTGCATGGCGCGCACCAGCAAGGGCACGCCGCCTGTAGATGAAACAGCCGGCGCCAGCGTCTGCTTGGAGAGTTTTTCACCGGCCAGGTTGGTCGCCACCGGCAGATGTGCGTAGCGGACTGCCGCGTAGCCCAGGCGTCGCTGCAGCCATAGCTGGCGCGGGGTCGAGTCGATCAGATCGGCACCGCGGACAACGTCCGTAACGCCGGCTTCGGCATCATCAACCACGACGGCAAGCTGGTAGGCATATTGCCCGTCGGCGCGCAGCAGTACGAAATCGCCGACGTCCCGCTCGAGATTCTGGACACGCCTCCCTTGCACGCGGTCATCAAAACCCAGTTCGAGATTGCCGACGCGCATGCGCCACGCACGTGGACTGCGTCCGGGGAGCAGGCCCTGACGACAGGTTCGGGGGTACACAAGCCCCCCGTCGACCGATGGGTACTCCGCAAAATCGGCAATTTCCCGGCGCGAGCAGGCGCAGGGATAAACATCTCCTTGGTGACGCAAGTGGTCGAGTATCTGGCGGTAGGTTTCCAGCCGGCGCGACTGCCAGACCGGGTCGCCATCCCAGACAAAACCGAAGTCCGCCAACGTACGCAGAATGGCTTCTGCCGCTCCCGGCACATTGCGCGGCGCATCCACATCTTCGATGCGCAATAGCCAACGCCCCCCCGCCGCGCGGGCGTCGAGATAGCTGCCAACGGCAGCAACAAGAGAGCCGAAGTGCAGTGGGCCGGTCGGGGAAGGGGCGAAACGACCGCAGTACCCCGTCACCGCACCGGCCTCACTCCTGCGTGATGCAGCCTCGACCACCAAAACGTTGGTGCTTGCCGGGAAGGGGGGAAAATTCTCTGACACACCACAGTTTCAGAAGTCAAAGGCTGGCATCCGCGCTGGCAACGAGCGGAACCGGCTTCCCGGAGAGGCGGTTTTTTCGACGTGTTCGCTCCGCGATCTGGTGCCAGAGCCACTTTGCGTAAGGGGTCAGCCGGGGGATCTGCAAGTACTCGCGAAAAAACCACATCCTGTCGCTCGTGCTCCAGCATGAGGAAAGCAGGTTCAAAGAATAAAGATCACGCATCGCGCACACGGTCTTGAAAAAACGCCAGCGCGATTTTTCCAGATCGATGACACGCACTTCGATACTGCCGCTGGGATCTACACGCATGAAAATGTGCTTTGGAAAAAAGCAGCTGTGCTGGATATGCTGCGTGTGCATCTTGCGCAAAAGCGCAGCAACCGAACGCAGCACATTGCGGCGAGCAGTCCGCAGCGGCGCCCCCTCTTTCAACCAGTGTTGTACCCGGTCTTCAAGCGATGCGAATCCCGTCAGTTCTTCCGTAATCAGGATCGCGCGCTCATCCTTGCCAACCTTGCGCATGCCAAAGTACACGGGTTCCAGTGTCGGAATACCGGCCTTGCGGTAGTTCATGATGTGGCGGAATTCTCGGAGATACGTTGGTATCCCTCGCAACGGATGCCCGAGTGAGCGCGTACCGTGATTCTCCTGGCGCTTGAGAAAAACTACGCAACGCGTCCCGTCCGGCCGGGTCAGCTCACACCGAGATACCCCGCTCCAGCCACCGCGACGGCGATTTGGCGCCTCGAACCATTCAGCAGAGAAATTCCAGATCGCGTCAAAATCGGCGAGGCCATTGTGCGCCAGTGTTTCTCGCCAACGCTCGTTGAGATAGTTGGTCATACCCCCGCCGCAGTGGTTTAGTTGAAACTCCTACGAACCGAAATCAACGCCTGCAAACTAGACGTTGAACAGGAAGTTGAGCACATCGCCGTCCCTGACGACATAGTCCTTACCTTCAGCGCGCATCTTGCCGGCTTCCTTGGCGCCTTGTTCGCCAGCGTACTTGACGAAATCCTCATAGGCTATCGTCTGCGCACGGATGAAGCCGCGCTCAAAATCGGTATGAATAACACCGGCGGCCTGCGGCGCGGTATCACCCTGATGGATGGTCCAGGCACGCACTTCCTTGACCCCTGCGGTGAAGTAGGTTTGCAGGCCAAGCAGGTGGTAGCCGGCATGGATCAGCCGGTCGAGGCCTGGCTCTTCGAGCCCGAGGTCGGCGAGGAACATCTGTTTTTCCTCTTCGTCGAGATCGGCAATCTCGGCTTCGATCGAGGCGCACACCGGCACCACTTCGGCCTTTTCGGTAGCCGCATGGGCGCGCACAGCGTCCAGATGTGGGTTGTTCTCGAAACCGTCCTCGGCGACGTTGGCGGCGTAGAGCACCGGCTTGGCGGTGATCAGGCAGAACGGTTTGAGACAGGCCCACTCTTCCTTGGACAGATCAAGTGCACGCACCGGCTTGCCCTGGTCGAGCTGGGCAAAGCATTTTTCAAGCACGGCGACCAGAATCTTGGCTTCCTTGTCGCCGGAACTGGCAGGGCGACGATAGCGGTTCAACGCTTTCTCGACAGCGGCCATGTCGGCCAGCGCCAGTTCGGTGTCGATGATCTCAATGTCTCGGATCGGGTCGACCGTACCCGAAACGTGGATCACGTTGTCGTCGGCGAAACAGCGCACCACATGCAGCACGGCATCGGTTTCGCGGATATTGGCCAGGAACTGGTTGCCCAGGCCTTCGCCCTTCGAGGCACCGGCGACCAGCCCGGCGATATCGACGAACTCAGTCACCGCCGGCACCACGCGCTGCGGCTTGACGATCTCGATCAGCTTGGCCATGCGCTTGTCCGGCACTTCGACCACACCGACGCTGGGATCAATGGTGCAGAAGGGATAGTTCTCGGCCGCCACGCCAGCCTTGGTCAGCGCGTTGAAGAGAGTGGACTTGCCGACGTTGGGCAGACCGACGATGCCGCATTTCATGCTCATGGGGAATTCCTTAAATGGGTTTGCCGTGCAGCAACTGCTGTGCTCCGGCGTAGTCGCCGATGGCCAGCTTCGGCCAGGCTAGAAGACAACGATCAAGCGCACGATCGATGGCTTCCTGCTCGTCGGTGCGCGGCCGGTGCAGCACATAATCCGCCACATCCTGCGCCAGATTCAAGCTGCGCGGATGACCGATACCCAGCCGCAAGCGCCAGAAATCAGGCGTGCCCAACTGGGACTGAATGTCCTTGATGCCGTTATGACCACCAGCACCGCCACCCTGCTTGATGCGGATGCCGCCGGGGAGCAGGTCCAGTTCGTCATGCACGACCAGTACTTCGGCCGGTTCGATCTTGTAGAAGCGCGCCAGTGCCGCGACCGATTGGCCGGAGCGGTTCATGTAAGTTGTTGGCTGCAACAACCAGAGTTCACCAGCACGCGCCGCCCGCCCGAGAAATTTCGACTGCGGCGCCAGCGATACCTTCAGCTCGCGCGCCAGACGGTCGACGAACCAGGCCCCGGCGTTGTGTCGGGTATCCTCGTACTCCGCCCCCGGGTTACCGAGGCCGACGATCAGGCGGGGTGCATTCATGGCGTCAGGAACGATGCGCTAGAAATGAAAAACCGCCGCGGGCCTCGTGGCCGGACGGCGGCTTTTTTCCAGCACCGGAGTATCAGGCAGCCGGTGCCGCTTCGGCAGCCGCTTCATCGCTACCGCCCTTCTTGGCGACGATCGAGACGATGACCGGGTTGTCCTGGCCGTGCGAGACGAAGGTAACGCCCTTCGGCAGGGTCAGGTCCTTGACGTGGATCGACTGACCGACCTTGAGTTCCTTCAGGTCGACTTCGATGAAGGCCGGCAGGTTGGCCGGCAGGCAGGAAATATCGAGGTCATTCAGTGCATGGCTGACGAGACCGCCGGAGAGCTTTACGCCCGGGGCGATATCGGCGTTCACGAAGTGCAGCGGCACTTTCTGGTGCAGTTTCTGGTTGGCATCAACACGCTGGAAGTCGACGTGCAGGACGATCGCCTTGTACGGATGCATCTGGTTGTCGCGCAGCAGAACCGGCTGCTTCGTACCGTCGATGTCGAGGGTCAGCACGGAAGCGTGGAAAGCTTCCTTGCGCAGGTTCAGCAGAATGGTGTTGTGATCGAGCTCGATCGCCTCAGCGGCGCCGGTACCACCGTAAACGATGGCCGGGACCTTGCCGGCGCGACGCAGGCGGCGGCTCGCTCCGGTGCCCTGGTCGTTGCGCTTTTGCGCTTTCAGTTCAAATGTCATGATTGCTCCTTGGTACTGCGTACTGCGTTGAGAACCCTCGCCCGCGACCAGGCCAGGGATGAAAAATCATTCAATGAAAAGTGAAGACACCGACTCTTCATTGCTGATGCGGCGAATCGTCTCGGCCAGCAGATCCGCTACCGTCAGTTGGCGGATGCGTGGGCAAGCCAGCGCCTCTTCCGACAACGGGATGGTGTCAGCGACAACCAGTTCATCGAGTTCGGATGCGTTCAGGCGCTCGATGGCGGCTCCGGACAAAACCGGGTGCGTACAGTACGCCAGAACGCGCGTGGCGCCGTTTTCCTTGAGAGCGGCGGCGGCCTTGCACAGGGTGCCCGCGGTATCGACGATGTCGTCCATGATGACGCAGGTACGACCATCGACTTCGCCAATGATGTTCATCACTTCCGAAACATTGGCCTTGGGACGGCGTTTGTCGATAATCGCCAGATCGCATTCGAGGCGCTTGGCCAGCGAACGGGCGCGTACGACGCCGCCATGGTCCGGCGACACGACCAGCAGGTTTTCGTGATTCTGCTTCTGGATGTCTTCGAGCAGGATCGGCAGCGCGTAGATGTTGTCCACCGGGATATCGAAGAAGCCCTGAATCTGTTCAGCGTGCAGATCCATCGTCAGCACACGGTCCACCCCGGCGGCTGCCAGCATGTTAGCCACCAGCTTGGCGGCTATCGGCACCCGCGACGAACGCGAACGACGATCCTGGCGGGCGTAGCCGAAATACGGGATGGAAGCGGTGATACGGCCAGCCGAAGCACGCTTGAGCGCATCGACCATGACCAGCAGTTCCATCAGATTGTCGTTCGACGGGGCGCAGGTCGATTGCAGGAGGAACACATCCTTGCCGCGCACATGCTCGTCAAGCTCGACGCTGATTTCACCGTCGGAGAAGCGGCCGACATTGACTCTTCCGAGCGAGATATGCAGACGCTTGGCCACCTCCGCCGCCAATTTCGGGTTGGCGTTGCCGGTGAATACCATCAAGCTGTCATAGGCCATGTCGTTGCTCCGAGCGTATAAGCGCCGCGCCGCATAAAGCAATACGGGCAGGTCGCAATAACCTGCCCGGATCGGTCTTGAATTCTGTGGCTGGGGAAGAAGGATTCGAACCTTCGAATGCCGGAATCAAAATCCGGTGCCTTGACCAACTTGGCGACTCCCCAGCGGACGCCCAAGAGCCAAGCTCTCGAACGAGGCGCGGATGATACAGGAAAAATCAGGGAGCGCAAAGCCCGATCAACGGATGGGCGGCCAAACCCTGCGCCACCCAGCCCCGCATGCCACGGGGCAGCTGGGCAAGCACCGCTTCGGCATCGCTGCGCGATTCAAATTCGGCAAAGACACAAGCCCCGGAACCCGTCATGCGCACGTGGGCAAATGCAGAAAGCCAGCCTATATATTCAGCGACCGCAGGGTAGAGTTCGGCGGCCACCGGCTCCAGGTCATTGGCACCGAAACCGGGATGCCAATCGTGCACCGCAATCGCCGGCGAATCTCGCCGAAGATGGGGCGTACGAAAAATGGCAGCAGTCGGCACCTGAACCGGTGGTTCCAGAACCACATACCAGGCCGGCGGCAGCTCGACCGGAGTAAAGGCTTCACCCACGCCTTCGGCAAACGCATTGCGGCCGTAGATAAAGATCGGCACGTCGGCGCCCAACGACAAACCCAAGGCCTGCAGACGCTCGCATGACAAACCGAGAGTCCAGAGATGATTCAGCGCCAGCAGCACGGTCGCGGCGTCGGAGCTGCCTCCACCAAGACCTCCGCCCATCGGCAGGCGTTTTTCAAGGGTGATCGTCACTCCCTGGCAGCAGCCGCTTTCCGCTTGCAGCAGCCGGGCAGCGCGCACGGTCAGGTCGGTCGCTGCAGGCACGCCAGGAAGCGGTGTCGCCAGAACCACTTCGGTATCGCTTCGTGGAGAAAACTGCAGCACATCCCCATGATCGACAAAGCGGAACAGGGTCTGCAGCAAATGGTAGCCATCGCCTCGCTGCCCGACGACATGCAGGAACAGATTCAGCTTTGCCGGAGCCGGCCAGCGACTTTGCCAATTCCATTGACTCATGGTGTCCGCCAATCCTCGATGCGCAAGCGCAGCTCCGGGCCACCCTGGCGAGCCACCACGATCAAGGCAGGCAAGGCCTCCACGGTTTCCTGGTCATACTCATAAGTAATAGACCAGCCATCTTCCTCGATACCTAGCGGCCGCCCCAGGCCATCCACCTCGACCCGGGCGCTCACCCCAGCGCGAGCCAGCACCCACGTCGACAGGCGGTCGATCGGCAGCGGATAGCCCAGCACCTCGCGCGTCAGCTGCTGCACATCGGCCGCTTCAAATACTCGCCGGTCGGAAGCAATCAGCCTTGCCCGCTGACTGTCGATCCGGATATCGGCAAGTACCTGACCAAAGGGGGAAGAGAGTTGCAGCGCATCGACACCGACACCATGCTGCCACGACAAGCGGCCGGAATGACGCTCGCTCTCGTGCGTGACCGCAAAGCGCGCCTCCAGGCTGAAATCACGAACCGCCGCACGCGGCAACTGGACCTCGGCGACAGGCACACCGGGGCCGGCGCAGGCAGCCAGCAACGCCAGCACCAAGGGGAATAGATAACGGGTCACAGCGGAGATCAGCGGGCGAATTTCTCGCGAATAGCCTTGAGCACGGCGTTATCGGGATGGCGCTTGGCCGCATCTGCCCAGGTCCGCTGCGCGTCGTCACGACGATCGAGAACCCACAGCACCTCGCCGAGATGGGCCGCTATTTCAGCGTCCTGCTTGATCGCGTAGGCTTTTTCCAGAAAGGTCAGTGCTCCTTGCAGATCACCTTGGCGAAACAGCACCCAACCCATGCTGTCCATGATGAACGGATCTTCTGGTGCCAGTTCTGCTGCCCTGGCGATCAACTGGCGCGACTCGTCGAGACGAATTCCCCGATCGGCCAGGCTGTAGCCCAGCGCATTGTAGGCATGCGCATTGTCTGGCCGCAGTTCTATCACCCGCCGCAAATTCGACTCCACGACATTCATGCGGCCAAGCTTCTCCGCCAGCAGGGCTGCATCGTAGAGCACCTCGGCCTGGTCCGGCTGTTGCGCAATCACCCGCTCCAGCAGCGCCAGCGCCTCCGCGTCCTGCCCGGCATCGCGCAACAGCTGGGCTTCGGCGATGAGGAACTGGGTTTGCGCCGGCGGATAACGCTTGGCGGAAGCTTGCAGATGCTCCTGCGCGGCCGCCAGTCCCGCCCCCTGCTTCACGAGCAGCTGTGCGGTACGAATCTGCGCCGTCGCGTACTGGTCGCCGCTGGCAACTTGCCGGTAGTAGCCGATAGCTTCGGTGTAAGCCTGTCGATCTTCGGCAATCTGCCCCAGGTAGAAGGCAGCAACGCCTTTCTCCGAAGGTTCGCCACGGGCAAGCAGTTTACGCAGCAGCGGCTCGGCAGTGGATACGTCGTTCTGCTGCAACGCCAGGATCGCGACCGGATACATCAGCTCGGGGCTTTCCGGGTTATCGGCAAGCAGCCGATCGAAATGTTTCCGTGCTTCGCCATAACGCTTCTCTGCAACCAGTCCGCGAGCCAGGTGCAAACGGACTTCGCGCGCACTGGAATTGGCTCCAAGAAAGCGTTCCAGCGATTCGAGGGCCGCCGCAGGAGAATCACTCGCCAGCACTTGCGCTTCGAAGAGCGCGGCGAGCTCCCAGTCGGGACGAAGCGTCAGTGCCTTGCGGATTTCCTGCAGCGCTCGCGGCCGCTCACCGGCATGAAAGGCCGCAGTAGCAAGCGCGTAGTGGGCTTCGGCCACTCCCTCATAGGGCGCCACCACCCTTTCCATCATGTGGTAGACGGCCACCTTGTCCTGATAGCGCGCCAGCATGCGATTCAGCCGCATCAGGTTGTCGGCGAGGTTGCCCTTGTCTTTTTCCAGCAGGATCGAAATCTGGGGGCCAAGTTCATCGGCCCGGTTCAGCACCACCAGAATCGCCGCCAGCGTCTGCCGGGCAGTCAGGGAGCCCGGATCAACCTCGACCCATAACTTGGCCGTTTCGTAGGCTACGTCGAAGCGACGACCGACACTGGCCACTTCCGTAGCCCGTTCGAGCACCTTGGGGTCACGCGTGCGATAGCCGAGATCGGCGTAGGCACTGACCGCGAGATCGGGATTGCCCCGCTGCAATGCAATTTCGCCAAGGAGCATCTGATAGACCGCTTGCCCACCCAGAACCGGCCCCGAATCGCTGACAGCCGGCATGGCCGCATTCTTCGCCGTGTTTGCTGGCGCCCTGGGTTTGGCCTTTGCGGGTTTTTCGTTTGCGGGCCTGGCTTTCGCTTTGGCGTCAGCTGCTTCACTGGCCGCCCTTGCCGGCAAGGAGAAAGCCAGCGCCACGGCGGCCGTCATCGTCGCCAGAACGGCCCCTCTTGCTGCGCCCTTGATCGATTTCATGGTATCCCTGCTTGCCCGTGTGGAAGATTGGAAGCTTTCGGGCAATAATGGTTCGGCATGTTATGGTCTTTTTCCACCCGCCTCAAGTCGATCAACGCCCACCCCATGCCGGAACTCCCCGAAGTTGAAGTCAGTCGCCGCGGCCTTGTGCCCTACCTGAACGGCAAGCAAGTCCGCGCCGCCGTTGTCCGCACCCCAAAATTGCGCCACCCGATCCCGGAGGAACTGCCGCAGCGGCTTGCCGGCCGGACCCTGCGAACTATCGAACGGCGCGGCAAATATCTGGTTTTCGACTTCGCTGATAGCTGGCTGATCCTCCATCTTGGCATGTCCGGCAGCCTGCGTCTCGTTGTACCAGGCACACCACCACAAAAACACGACCACTTCGATCTGGAATTCAGCGACACCGTCATGCGCTTTCGCGATCCGCGCCGCTTCGGCACGCTGATCTGGACCGACACGAACCCGAATGCTCACCCACTGCTGGCTGTTCTTGGTATCGAGCCCTTGTCGTCAGCATTTGACGGCAACTGGCTCCATGAGGCGATAAAAGGGCGTAGCGCACCGATCAAACCAGTCCTGATGGACAGTCATCTGCTGGTCGGTGTCGGCAATATCTACGCCTCGGAGAGCCTTTACCGGGCCGGCATCTCGCCCCTGCGCGCAGCCGGCAGAATTGCACACGCCCGCTGCAACACGCTGGCCACCGCCATAAGGGAAACACTGGAAGCGTCGATTGCAGCTGGCGGCAGCAGCGTTCGCGACTATGTACACAGCGACGGCGGCGCCGGCTGTTTTCACCTCACCTGCGCCGTCTATGACCGGGAAGGGCACCCCTGCCCAGCCTGCGGCACACTGGTACGCAGCCTCCGGCAAGCCGGCCGCAGCACTTACTGGTGCCCCCGCTGCCAGCGCTGAAGCGCGTCGAAAGGTCATTGGCAAACAACGCCATCTCGTTGATTTATCGTTG
>JBAYVG010000056.1:0-20732 GCA_041674785.1 Rhodocyclaceae bacterium | reverse complement strand
CGCGGTAGCACGGATGAAGTATCTGGTGAATGCCCTGGCTTCACACGAAGTTCATGTGGCGCGCTATTACATGAAGCGCGGCGCCTACCTGGCAGCGGTCAATCGCGCACAATACGCAGTCAAGAACTACATCGACGCGCCCGCCATCGAGGAGGCCCTGTTCATCATGGTCAAGGGTTACGACCAGCTCGGCATGAACGACCTGCGCGATGACTCGGAACGCGTCATGCGCAAGAACTTCCCGAAAAGCGAATACTACGTTCGCGGCCTGAATCGCCCGGAACCCTGGTGGAAGCTCTGGTAAGCGAAAAAACGACTTGATTCTTCAAGGGCCGGCCCGGCGAAAAGCGGGACCGGCCTTTTTTACATCGCCTGCTTGATCGCCAGTACAGCCTGATTTCTCAGGGTCCGGAAGAGCGAAAGCTCTTTCTCCGGGATGACGATGGCCCCCGCCTGCTCCATGTCGGCATAGATCATCGCCACCGGATTGGTTTTTATGACCAAGGGGAAAAGCACGAAGGTTCCCGCACCAACCGACTTCCGGTACCACTCCGGCACACGGGCTGCGATCTTCGGATCATTGATGTCGCTGATCAGGATATCGACGCCCTTCGACATCGCCGCATGGAAAATATCCGGCGTAAAGGTCAGCGGAAACTTGAATTTCTTGGCGATTTCGGAGGCGTCCGGCCCGAAGCCAAAGCGCCCCTGCATCGTATTGGCCCGCGCATCCTTGATACACAGGATGACCCGCCGGAAGCCCTTGGCGCGGAACATCGTTTCCAGAATGATGCGCAGCAGGTCGTTGAGCGCGAAGTCGCCGACCAGCGAATTGCTGATGTCCTGGATGCCAGCCGTGAGAATGGCCTCGACGTTTTCCGGAGAACCGTCCGCAGCACTGCAGTCTGGCAATACCGGGCGATCGACGAGCGCCGCATGCCCCAAGGTATCAGGCGCATCATCAACCACCTGCCCCTCAGCGTCGGTTGCAGCCTGCACTTTGCTGCCGCCCCACGAACGAATCTGCCGGCCAAATGGCGTCTGCTTCAGATTAAGGTGGATGACGCTGGCAAACTGGGCTACTTCATCAAACGATTTCTCCAGCACCTTCTGCAAGTCCTGATCGTTCATCTGGACACTGTCACCAAATCGGGTGCTCAGTTTTTTCAGTTCCTTGCCGCGCTGTTCCGGCGTCGAATTGGCAATGATCGTGCACAACTCGTTGGAATAGGCCGAGAGCACGCGCAGCTTTTCTTCCGGGGCCGTTGCCTTGCGCACATTTCCGGGCGGCAAGCGGCGCATGGTATTGACAATCAGCGGCGGAAAACCCCAATGCTGCGCGATCCCGACGCCCATGTTCTCGAACGATACGCCAAGCACATTGTGCGAGGCCTGCTCCTCGCTGACCCCTTTTTGCTCAACCATCGTCCGGATGTCCTCCCCTTCCTCAGGGAAGTAGTACTGCGTCAGCATCCGGCCCAGGTTGTGGAACATCGAACAGATGAAAGCCTGCTCGACATCGCGCTGCGCTGTCTTCGAACCGATATCCTTGGCCAGAATTCCAGCCAGATTGGCGCGCAGGAATTCATCCTTGAGCTGATTGGCATTACCCTTGTTCTGCAGGTGCTCGAAGAGCAGGACGGTAATGGCGATGTTACGTACAGAATCGAAGCCCAGCACCATCACCGCCCGCGACACTGTGCTGATATTGCCGCCGCCCGCCTGCCGGTAGAAAGCCGAATTGACCAGCTTGAGGATCTTGTTGGTCAGCGCAAAGTCCTTGAGGATCGACCCCGACAGCTTGGCAACACTCTCGCGATCGGAAGCGGTGATCTTGTTGATGGCGCTGACCGATTCGGACAGGGCCGGAAAATCGCTCTTGTGGCGCATGCGCCGCAGCAGGAATTCGATGGTTCCCTGTGCACCACCGCTGGCCGTTGCAGCATCTTCCGGGTCCAGGTAATCGTCGAGCGCCTCGCGCATTGCCTGGACGGAGGCATAGCGCTGCTCCGGCTTCCGCTCCAGCGCCTTGTAAAGAATGGCTGACAGGCGCTCGTCAATACCGGCATCAGCCGGCAAGCGAATATCAGTCGTCGTGAGCTGGCGAATGATCTGGAAGAAATCCTGCCCCTGCAAGGCGCGCCGACCGGTCAGCAGCTCGTAGAAAACCAGTCCGGCAGCAAAGACATCGGTTTGCGCATCAATGCGATGATGTTCCAGATACTCGGGTGCCATATACGCAGGCGTTCCCGTAAATGGCTCATCATCCCCCTGCTGCGGAGTCTCCACGCGGGCGGCGATACCAAAATCCATGACCCGCGCAAACCCTTCCTCGTTAAGCAGGATGTTGGTCGGTTTCAGGTCACGGTGAATGACGCCCAGTGCATGGGCATGGGCGATCGCATCGAGCACCGGCTGCATGATGGAAATGGCGCGCACCGGCGACAAGGCCCCGCTGTCACGCAGGTACTCGCCCAGATTCTTGCCGGGAACGTACTCAAAAACGAGGTAGAGGTCGCCACCTTCTTCACCCGCCTCGAAAATTGGCACAATGTTCGGGTGACGCATCTGGCTGACGGTGCGCGCCTCTTCCAGCAGGCGCTGGTTCTGATCCGGGTCAGGGCGCGAGAAATGCAGCGTCTTGATTGCCACTTCACGCTGCAAATGCGGATCCCGGGCGAGATAAACAACGCTCTGGGCACCTCTCCCCAACTCACGCAGGATCTCGAAACGGCCGATTTTTTTACTCATTTTTTCTGCATCTGTGTTTTATGTTTTTCATTCTACTCTGCAGGTCCAAGCACAAACGCGCAGTATTTCACGCTGCCATGGCAAAATCAGCGCTTGACTCCTTTCTCACCCCCCCATCCTCCGGCCCCTCCCGACGCCTCCTCAACAAGAGTCGATATGAGCACAAACACCCCACTTTCACATCTCCGCATCCTCGACCTCTCGCGCGTGCTTGCCGGCCCGTGGTGCAGCCAGTTGCTCGCCGACCTCGGTGCCGAGGTGATCAAGATCGAACGCCCGGAGAGCGGTGACGAAACCCGTGCCTGGGGCCCGCCCTACCTCAAGGATGCCGCCGGCAACGACACCTCTGAATCAGCCTACTATTGCGCGGTCAACCGCAACAAGAAATCGGTAACGGTCGATATCGCCCATGCCGAAGGGCAAAAAATCGTCCGCGAACTGGCCCTGACTGCAGACGTGCTGCTCGAGAACTACAAGGTTGGCGGGCTGGAAAAATATGGTCTTGACTACGCCAGTCTGGCCGCTGCCAATCCGCGCCTGATCTACTGCTCGATCACCGGCTTCGGCCAGAGCGGCCCGTGGGCCGAGCGGCCCGGCTACGATTTCATCATCCAGGGTATCGGTGGGCTGATGAGCGTTACCGGCGAGGCAGATGGCCGTCCCGGCGGCGGCCCGCAGAAAGTGGGGGTAGCGCTGGTCGATATCCTCACCGGCCTCTATGCCGCCAACGCCGTCCAGGCAGCCCTGCTGGAGCGCGAGAAGAGCGGGCTGGGCCAGTACATTGACCTGGCACTGCTCGACACGGAGGTGGCCAGCCTCGCCAATCTGTCGCTCAATTATCTGTGCTCGGGAATCAGCCCAAAACGCATGGGCAATGCCCATCCGAATATCGCGCCCTACCAGGTCCTGCCGGCAGCCGACGGACACTTCATCGTCGCCGTTGGCAACGATGGCCAGTTCCGGCGCTTCTGTGAGGTTCTTGCCCTGCCGGAACTCGCCGGTGATCCCCGTTTTCTGAGCAATGCGGCACGAGTCGGCAACCGCCAGGCGCTGGATGCCATCATCGAACAGCGCTCGCCACAGCGGAGCAAACGGGAATGGCTGGAAGCGCTTGAAGCGGCTGGTGTGCCCTGCGGACCGATCAACAGCATTGGCGAGGTATTTGCCGAACCACAGCTGGCAGCGCGTGAAATGCAGATCGACCTGCCGCACCCGACAGCCGGCAGCGCAAGACTCGTCGGCAACCCGATCAAACTCTCGCGAACACCCGTGGACTACCGCAATGCACCGCCACTGCTCGGCGAGAATACAGCTGAAGTCTTAGGCGAAGTGCTTGGCTACAGCCCGGAAAAGATCGCGAGCCTCATTGACCGAGGCATTGTCTGAACCACAATCAAGCGCGTCCAACCCAGACCAGCGACGGCAGCCCATGACCATCCGGAGCTACAAAAGCGTTCTGCTGGAAACCTTCGGCCAGACGCAAGGCCTCTGACAGCGGAATATCAAGCAGGCAAAGCGCAGGCTCTGGTGGCCAGTTCCCGTCGGCGGCGAGGTTGACGCCCGGCCACGTCGACCAGCCAGAAATCGCAACGGCTGCAAGCAGCGCTTGATGTCGTGCAGCATTCTCGGCTTCGGTGCAGGGCTGAGACCACGGGTTAACGGCAGCAAGGATGGCCCAGCTCTGCCAGCCGGCAGCTTTCAGCGCGCTATCGAAAGGCGCCGACGGCACGCCAATCCGGAGTACGACACGCCCTTCGCCGGGCACATCGACACAGTAATCCGTGGCGCGATACGCAGCTTCCAGCACCGGATCGATCATTCTGACAACCTCAGTTGAAACCGCTGTAGGCAACGAGAAAAAACAGACATCACTCTTGCGGGTGAATCGCGGATTCCTGATGCCTCGCTGTGTTCTCCGTGTTGAATGCGGTTTTTAGGATCATTCCGCTTCGTCCACCTCGGCATCTTCGGTGAGATCCCCGATCAGTGCCGTGGCCGCCACCACCGGCATGGCTTCCACTTCCTTCAGCTTGCGCGTCACCGCCCGTGTGCGGATTTCGGCCTTGTCGATGGTATTGCTGGCCTCCTGCAGCTTTTTCCGGGTATGCGCCAGCGCCTCGCCGAACTTGCCGAATTCGGTCTTGACCGCGCCGAGCACCGCCCAGACCTCGGACGAACGCTGCTCGATGGCAAGTGTGCGGAAACCCATCTGCAGGCTGTTCAGCATCGCCGCCAAGGTCGTCGGCCCGGCCAGCGAAATCCGCTGGTCGCGCTGCAGGCTCTCGGCCAGACCGGGGCGACGCAGCGCTTCGGCGTAAAGACCTTCGGTGGGCAGGTAGAGAATCGCAAAATCCGTCGTGTGCGGCGGCTGGATATATTTTTCGCGGATGGTTCTGGCTTCGTCCTTGAGTCGCGTCTCCAGCGCCTTGCCGGCGGCCTCGACGGCAGCCACATCGGCCCGTTCCTGGGCATCGACCAGGCGCTGATAATCCTCGCTCGGAAACTTGGCATCGATCGGCAACCATACCGGCTCGCCGCTCTCGCGGCCCGGCAGGCGGATGGCAAATTCGACCCGGTCGTTGCTGCCCGGCCGCGTCGCCACATTGGCGGCGTATTGCTCGGCCGTCAGCACCTGATCGAGCAATGCAGCCAGCTGCACTTCGCCCCAGGTACCGCGTGTTTTGACGTTGGTCAGTACCTTCTTCAGGTCGCCGACGCCAGCCGCCAGCGTCTGCATCTCGCCGAGACCGCGATGTACCTGCTCCAGCCGATCAGAGACCAGTTTGAAAGATTCGCCAAGCCGCTGCTCCAGCGTCGCATGCAGCTTCTCGTCCACGGTCTTGCGCATTTCCTCAAGCTTGGCCGCGTTGTCTGTCTGAATCGCCAGCAGTCTATTTTCGACGGTCACGCGCAAAGCTTCGACGCGCGCATCGAAGCTTTGCGTCAGCCGGGACAGGTTCTGGCCGAAGCCTTCGAACTGCTGCGCCTGCAAGGTTCCCAGCTGGCCGACCTGCCCGGCCAGGGTCTGGCCGAGACGCTCCAGCGATTGCGACTGCTCGGCACGATCGCTGCGGGCAGCTTCAGCCGACTCGGTACGCGAACGCGCCAATTCACCACGCAGTTCTCGCTCCAAGCGCTCAAGACCGGCATCAAGTGCGTGAAAGCGGGCGTCGAGCAATTCGCTCGAAGCATCACGCCTGACCCGCATCGCCTGCACCAGTTGTAGTACGAGTATTGCTGCGGCAATCAGCAGCAAAAGATAAAGCAGAATGTCATTCATGGATTACTTGAGCGCGAAATCGACGCGACTCTCCTTGGCCTTGTCGTTTTGCGGACCTTCCTTGGCGGACAGGTTGGGTTGCAGGATGAAAACCCGCTCACCGGGAATTTTTCCTTCCTGGGTCAGCCACTCACTGACCTTGCGCGCACGCCGGCCAGCCAGGTCGCGCAGAGCCTCATCGTCGGCCTTCATATTGGCCATCATCAGCTTTTCCATTTCCTCGACCGGCAAATCCTTGACCATGCCGATCAGGTTGCGTGGTTTCGGGAATTTTTCGGCACGATAGGCGCGCTCCAGATAGCGCGGATAGTCCTTTGCATCGACCTCGACATCATCGACTGAGCCGGCCTCCTTGCCCTGCCGGCCAATGTCTTCCAGGCGCTTGGCCTTGACCCGCTGCTCCATCAGCGCACGCTTCAGCCCCTCGCGATCCCGCTCCGCATCGATACGACCGGCCAGCTCGATCTTCAATGCCGGACGGTCGTCGAGCGCCTTGGCAAGTGTCTTCATGCGCTCCTGCATGGGCACGGAGAGTGCTGCATAGCCATAGTCGAACTCGACATAAGCCAGCTCCTCGCCACCGCCAAACAACGAACCGAGCAAGGCAAACGGCGAAGTGACCGCCTTGACGAAGAGATTGACGATGACCTTGACGACAATGCCACCAACACTGAATTCAGGGTCATTGAGCGAGCCAGAAATCGGCAGGTTAATGTCGATTTCGCCATTCCGGTTCTTCAACAGGGATACCGCCAGCGTTACCGGCAGCTTGGTCGCACTGGCGCTCTCCACCGGCTCCCCAAAAGTTAACTGGTCGAGGAAGACACGGTTGTCAGCCACCAGCTGATTGTTCTCGATCTTGTATTTGAGGAAGAGCGAGAGCTTGCCGCGCTCAATGGCGTAACCGGCATATTTCCCGGAATAGGTTGAAAAACTGGTCAGCTCAATGCCCTTCACCTCGGCATCGAGATCCAGATAGCTCGTGGCTGAAAACGGATTCAGCTTGGCCTTGATGTTGAGCGGCGCCAGATTATCGTAGCTGCCACGCAGTTCCAGGTCCGCCGTGCTGCCGGCGGCAGAGGAAAGCCCCGACACCCGCCCGCCGATTTTGGTCAGATTGGCCGAATAGTTGGGCTTGACGAAATTGTCGGAGAAATTGATGGTTCCCCCCTGCAGAGTCACCTTGCCGATCTTGACCGGCACCACTTCCTTCTCTGGCTTGTCGGCTAATTTGACGGCTGCTTTTCCATCGCCCGACTCCACCTTGGGCGTATCTGACGGCGGCTCGGCTGACACCTCGGCCGGGGCCTCAACAGCCGCTTTTTCCGGCACCGCCGCAGCAGGTTCGTCCCGCTTGACGATATGCATCAGGTTGATCTGACCTTCCGGGCTGACGATCACCCGCGCGTAAAAATCGGAAAGCGCAACCTCACCGACAGAAATACCGAGCGGGGCTGTCTGCAGCTCGATATCGCCGAGATAGAAAGATCTCCAGTGGAGAAAATCTGCCGAATTTGCGCGATCGATCGAATGGAATTTGCCGAGCGTCAAATCCCCTTTGTAACCGACAGCAAGCCCATCCGCACCCTTGGCTCTATCCAGCGTCAATGCCCCCTTGGCGGTGATCTGACCGCTTGTTACCCGGAGGTTCAGGAATTCCTTGAAATACGGCTGAAATGGCAACAACTCGATACCGCGAACATCCAGATCCAACTTGCCTTGCGGCAACATCGGCTTGAGGCTGCCGCTGATATCCACCTCGCCACTCTTGTTGAGGCGCAATTTCGCAGCAAGTTTCGCCTCGACCTCAGCTTGCGTCGAGAACCCATCGATATCCAGCGATGCGATTTCCAGCGACTGGACGCGCCCTCGCTTGGAGCTACTGTCTTCAAGCAGGAACTGCTGATCGCTGAGGCGAATGCGGTCCACCGCAACCAGAAACGGGGCTTCCTTTTCCTTGTACACATCGACCGCTGCCCGCAGAAGCGGCGCCTTGAACCACGGGTCACTGCGTGCCACCGTCGCCCGCCAGCCCTGCGTCGCAAATTCGCCAATGCGTACTTCCCGCTTCTTCAGGTCGAGGTGGCTGTCGCGGATAGCGAACTGCAGGTTTTTGAACGATCCCTTTTGCTCCACCCCTGTCGACAGATCCTGAACATTGACCACGCCATCACTAACCGCAAGTGAGGCCAGTGTCAGCTGCAGCGGCGAGGGGCTCGCCGGTTCAGCCTTTTTCTCCGGTACCTTTTCCTTTGTGTCGGCAGGCATCAGGGTGTGCCAGTTGGAAACGCCTTCCTTGCTGATTCGCACATCGACCTGCGGCGCTTCAACCACAATGCTTTCCACGCCAACGTTGAGCTTGAGCAGATCAACTTCGCGGAGTGTCACCTCCAGACGTTTCATGGCGAGCAAGGAGGCGCCCGCCGACTCCTCGACCTTGAGGTCCTTCAAGGCCACCTTGCCGACCAGCGAAAGGGTTGAAGGCTGCTTCTTTGTCTGCACAAATCGGAGTCGCAATTCACCGTCCAGCGCGCCGGAAACCATCCTGATCGGCAGGGCAACAGGAGAATAGGCGAGATAACGGGCCAGCTGCAGGTCATCAAGATCGAGCATCAATTCGCTTTCCAGCGAATCGTCGAAAGGCCGGCTCTTGCCACTGAGGAGTAGCGGCGCGCCATTGATGCTGGCGGAAAAATGCGGCTCGACAAAGGTATCCGCGTAGTACGACAGCGTCGACAGGAAAGGTATCTTCAACGCAATGTCACTGACGGCGTGCTTTACCCCTTCCGGCCGGTCGTCAAATTCGATCTTGCCGCCACTAATCTGGATGTTGCTCACTGAAAAGCGTGGCAATCCCCCCTCATTCTTCGGCGGTGTCGGGGCTTCCGGTCCGGATTGCGGTGCCTCAATCAGATCGGAAATGTTGTAGCGCTTGTCATCCAGGCGCACCAGCCGAACACGCGGGCCAACCAGCAGCACTTCCTTGATGACCACACCGGCGACGGCTACTGAGGTCAGCTCGGCATTGACTGTAAGGGAGTCAAAGCCGAAGACTTCTTCGCCGGATTTCCCGTCACCACGCTCACGGACCGACACACCGCTCACATTTGCCGTCAGGGTATAGGGGTTGAAACTGATGGATGCGATCGAGACATCCCGATGCAATGCCTCGCCAAGCTTGCTGACAAGTATTGATTTCAGCACGGGCGGCGCCACGAAGAAGCCGAGCACCCCAACCACCGCAATGAAAATGGTGGCACGGATAGCCCATTGCCGAGTGCGCGGATGGCGGATAATGGCCGCCGGATCGATTTTCTTGAACATGGCCGAACCCTGTTGATGTGCTGCGTGAGAATTTACCATGCCCATGGCACAATTGCCGCCATAGGGGCGATTCAGGGCAATTCAGGGCAATTCAGGCTAAAATGCGCGGCACCTGTTTCCCTCACGCCATTTTAGGCGCGCCATGAAAACCCTTGTTGTCGAAGACTCCCAAGCCAGCCGGAAAATTGTTTCCCACTACCTGGAACGGATGGGTATCACTCCGATTCCCGCGATCGATGGCGCAGAAGCGGTCGATCTGTTCGTCAGCGAACGACCGGACATGGTCCTCCTCGACATTGTTCTGCCCGGTATCGACGGTTTCGAAGTTGCTCGCCGCATGCGCCAACTGGAACGACCAGGGGACTGGACACCTATCATTTTCCTGACTTCGATGACCAGGGACGAGGATCTCGAAAAAGGGATTGCTGCCGGCGGTGACGACTACATCTACAAACCTGTCAGCGATGTCGTGCTCGGTGCCAAGATTCGCGCCATGCAGCGCATCATCCAGATGCGCTATTCATTGCTGGTACTGACGCGAAAACTGGATACCGCCAACCAGGAACTCAAGCGCCTGACCTCGCTGGACGGTCTGACGGGCATTGCCAACCGCCGCCATTTCGACGAAATGCTGGTGCGTGAATGGCGCCGCTCGATGCGGCAAGGCGCCGAGTTTTCCATCCTGATGTGCGACGTCGATCTGTTCAAGTCCTACAACGACACGCTGGGTCACCATGCCGGCGATGATTGCCTGCGCCAGATTGCCCAGGCTCTGACGAATGCGATGGACCGGGGGGGAGATCTGGTTGCCCGCTATGGTGGGGAAGAATTCGCCATCATCTTGCCGGAGACGTCGCTCGCCGGCGGCCAGGTGGTTGCCGAACGCATGCGCCAGACCATCGAAGCACTGAATATCGATCATCCGACGGCGCCAGGAGGCAAGATTACTGCCAGTTTTGGTCTTGCCGCCGGTATCGCCATGCCGGAAACCGACCCGATTCGACTGGTCAAGGCTGCGGACAAGGCGCTTTACGAAGCCAAGCGTGCTGGCCGCAACCAGGTCTGCGTGGTGAATTCCCTCGATAGACCCGAAAACTGAACAGCTGACCATGGCCCGCTATCAACCGAAAGTACTGATCGTCGATGACAACGACCTGATGCGCACACTTCTGCGCGGCATGCTGCGCGGAGAGGAGTATCACGTTATCGGTGAGGCCAGGAATGGCTTGCAGGCTGTCGAAGCCGTACAGAAGCTGGTGCCTGATATCGTCTGCCTGGATGTCATGATGCCGGAGATGGACGGCCTCGAAGCGCTGCAGGCAATGAAGCAGGCCAAGCCGGATCTGGTAGTGGTGATGATCACCGGCAATCCGAGCGTGGAAAACGTGCAGGAATCGATTCAGGGCGGCGCCGCCGGTTTTATCGTCAAGCCATTCAATACGGCCAAGGTACTCGACACCCTGCAAAAAGCCTGGTCAGCCGCTGCTGCTGCCAAAGGCACCAGCACGCCATAGGCCCCCACGACCGCTACCCGCTGCATCAGAATTCATTGCGCCAGCCACGAATCGCGGCAAAGACTGCCACTGGATCATTTGTTGCGGCGCCATGGGCCTGTGCTGCAGCGACGACAGCCGGTTCCCTGCAGCGCAGAAAGGGGTTGGTTGCCTTTTCCAGCGCCAGGGTCGATGGCAGCGTCGGCTCTCCGCGTGAGCGCGTCGCAGCCGCTTCTGCGACGCGCTGCTGTACCGCAGGATTATCGGGTTCGACCGCGAGGGCAAAACGCAGGTTCATCTCGGTATATTCGTGCGCACAATAGATTTCCGTAGTGTCCGGAAGTGCTGCCAACTGCTGTAAGGAAGCTGCCATTTGTTCCGGGGTACCTTCGAATAGACGTCCGCAACCAGCGCCGAACAAGGTATCTCCGCAAAACAGGCGATGGCCGATCAGGTAGGCAAGATGCCCATGGGTATGCCCAGGTACCGCCAGCACCCGCGCGCTTACTTGAAGCCCTGGCAGTTCTAGCGTTCCCCCCCCCAGAAGTGGGTGCGTAAGCCCTGTGATAGACTCGGCTCCCGGCCCATAAACGGCAGGACGGTGGCGTTCGGCAAGTGCCGCAATGCCGCCCTGATGGTCGGCGTGGTGGTGGGTCACGAGGATCGCGGCCAGATCAAGTCCTTCCTCGGCAAGGGTCTGTGCCACCGGCGCGGCATCCCCCGGATCAACCACAACCGCCATGCGCCCATGGCGCAATAGCCAGATATAGTTGTCGCGAAACGCAGGAATCGCCTTGACCTCAAGGCGCCCGCGTAGCGTTTCAGGATCAGTGCTTGCTGTATTTTTGGTCATCATCGTTCCATTGTCGGAGAAGCTCGCACAATGTCAATTCCCGGGCTGGAAAAATGGCTCGTTTCACCCCAGGGACACTACGTGCTCGACTGGGAATGCGCGCGCATCGACGCCACTGTCGCCGACATCTTCGGTTACAACGCATTGCAGCTTGGCCTGCCAGGCATCGATCTGCTCGCGCACAACCGTATTCCTTTCCGTCAGAGTGCAGGCGAGCACGCCAGGGACAGTCGCGTCGACGTCCGTTGCGATCTGCGTCAGCTGCCGTTTTCTGCCAATTGCGTGGATCTTGTCGTTCTACCGCACGTACTGGAGTTCTACGACGATCCGCACCAGATCCTGCGCGAAGTGGAAAGGGTTCTCATCCCCGAGGGGCAGGTGCTTATCAGCGGTTTCAACCCCTTGTCCCTGTGGGGACTACGTCGTCATTTACCCGCCAGCCACGAGCACTTCCCGTGGCAAGGTCAGTATCTTTCCATACCCCGAATCAAGGACTGGTTGCAGTTGCTCGGTTTCGAGGTAGAACAGCCGAGCTTTGGCTGTTACGCCCCCCCCTGTACTACGCAGAAATGGCTGAATCGCTGCAAATTCATGGAAACAGCCGGGGAGAACTGTTGGGGGTTCGCCGGTGGTGTCTATCTCGTGCGCGCAGTAAAGCGTGTGCATAGCATGCGGCTGATCATGCCAACCTGGAAGGACCGCAGCAGCCGCGCCAAGGCACTGGCCCCCATCGCACAAAAGGAGAGCCCGCATGGGCAATGAAGAAATCGTCGAAATCTGGGCCGACGGCGGTTGCCGTGGCAACCCCGGGCCAGGTGGCTGGGGCGTGTTGCTGCGTGCAGGCACACGCGAAAAGGAATTGTGGGGTGGCGAGCCGGCGACGACCAACAATCGCATGGAACTGACGGCAGTCATTCGCGCCCTGGAAGCCATGAAGCGCACGGTGCGTGCGCGCATCCATACCGATTCGCAGTATGTCCAGAAAGGCATCAGCGAATGGATACATGGCTGGAAGCGCAACGGCTGGAAAACTTCCGACAAGAAGCCGGTCAAGAACGCCGACCTCTGGCAGGAACTCGACCTCCTGGCCGCGCAACATCAGCTGGAATGGCTGTGGGTCAAGGGACATGCGGGCGATCCGGGTAATGAGCGTGCAGATGCGCTGGCCAATCGCGGAATCGATGAACTCCTCGCCCAGACGGCGACAAACTGATTTAGCTCAACGCACTGCCAGCGCTGGCAGTGCAGAATGACAAACCATGCGACAGATATTTCTCGATACCGAAACGACCGGCCTCGAAACCCGCCTCGGCCACCGCATCATCGAACTGGCGTGCGTTGAGATGGTCAACCGCCGCCTGACACGGCGCCACCTGCACTACTACGTCAATCCGGACCGCGACATCGACGAGGGGGCGCTGGCAGTGCACGGCATCAGCCGCGATTTTCTTTCCGACAAACCACGCTTCGGCGAGGTAGCGAACGAGTTTCTCGATTTCATCCGGGGTGCCGAACTGGTCATTCACAACGCGGCATTCGACGTCGGCTTTCTCGACAACGAACTGAACATGCTCGGGCTGGCAACGGTCGCCACGGTCTGTGCCAATATCCGCGACACGCTGAAAATGGCGCGGGAACTGCATCCCGGCAAGAAGAACAACCTGAACGCATTGTGCGAGCGCTATGGCGTGAATAACGCGCACCGCACGCTGCACGGCGCCCTCCTCGACGCGGAAATCCTCGCCGACGTTTACGTCGCCATGACCCGTGGCCAAGAGAGCCTGATCATGGATCTCAACCCGCCCCCCGTCGCTGAGCTGCAGATAAACAGTCTGGCATCACGCAAGCCGACCCCGGTGCTGCGTGCAAGCGAGGCGGAGTTGGCCGAACATCAACGCGTACTCTCCTCCATCCAGAAGGAAAGCAAGGGTAAATGCCTCTGGCTGCCGAGCGAACCCGCCGTCTAGCGATGCAGGCCAGACGGGGCGCGGCAACCATTGCCTTTGTCGCAAGCCTTCTCTTCACAGCCTCCACGGCGGCAGTATCCGAGAACAACGCCCCTCCGCTACAACCCTGGATCGACGTTGCCCCGACTGACGGCACACTCCGCATCCCGCCGGGAACCTATTCCGGCCCGGTTCTCATTGATCGGCCCATGACCATCGATGGCAACAGCAAGACCATTCTCGATGGTAACGGCCAGGGTACGGTCTTGCACCTGCGAACCAGCGGCGCTGTCGTCCGTGGACTGAAAATTGTCCGCTCGGGCGAATCCCACGACCGCATCGACAGCGGCATCCTCGTTGAAGGCAACAACAACCGCATTGAAGATAACCACATCGAGGATGTCCTCTTCGGTATCACGCTGCAGCGTGCTAACGACAACATCATTGCCACCAACCGCATCCGTTCAAAACCGTGGGATATCGCCGATCGGGGCGATGGCCTGCGGCTCTGGTACAGCACCGGCAACCGCATCGAGAATAACGATATCGGCCAGATGCGCGACGTTACGATCAGCAATTCGCCACACAACCGCTATATCGGCAACCACATCCATGGCAGCCGACGGGCAATGAACTTTCTTTTCTCCCACCGCAGCCTGGTCGAAGACAACCGGCTTTCACACAACGCCACCGGCCTGACTATTCTCAACTCGGACGGGATCGTCATTCGCCGGAATCACATCGCCCACGCGATGGATGCCTCCGGTGCGGGGATCGCGCTCAAGGAGTCGAGCGCGGTGCTGATACACGACAACGATATCCTGCACTGTGCCGTCGGTATTCTCGCCGACTCGCCGATGCATGCCATCAATCGCATCAGCATCATCGGCAATCGTCTCTCGCACAATGTCACCGGCGTCAGCTTCTATGGTGAGCGCGGCGGCCACCTCGTCTATTTCAACCGCTTCGAGCACAACCTGTGGCAAGCCGTCGTCGGCGGCGAGGAGCGGAACGACAGCAATGCCTGGTACGGCAACTACTGGGACAACTACGAGGGATTCGATCGCGATAGCAACGGCATCGGCGATACCCCCTATGAAATCCGGGCCTACGCCGACCGGATCTGGATGGACACACCTATGGCACGATTCTTCCGCAATTCACCCGTGCTTGAACTGCTCGATTTCCTGGAGCGCCTGGCACCTTTCTCGACGCCGACGCTGGTACTGCGGGACAGCGCCCCGGTACTACCTACAGACGGGCCTCAATCGCAGCGAGTGCTTCCGCAGCGCCCAACGGCAGGCTTATTGCCAGCGACGACGACACCGCAGCATCGCGCCGATTGATCCGAATCAGCGGAACCCCCAGCGACTCCCCGAACCAGCGCACGGTCGGCACCACCACCCCGGCCCCCATTTCAATGACCAACAGGCGTTCAACCCGCTGCCGCCAGCGATCAAGCCGAGCATGCTGGACGGCAGAGCGCTGTGCCACCCAGGCGCCGTCACCAAACATCAGGATGTTCGGCCGCGCCAAATCGCCGCACGCAAGGCAACGCGGAAACTCCCCCTGCCAATGGCATACCTCGTTATCCACCTCGGGAGAAACCGCCTCTGCCGACCAGACATTTACGTTGCAGGGGCCGCAGCACTGGAGATGATGGATCGAGCCATGCACCTCGCAGACGCGTTCCACATCGAAACCCGCCTTCTGGAACTGGCCATCGACATTGCTGGTAAAGACAAAACAGCCTTCCGGCATCCTGTCGGCCATTCGGCGAAGCGCGGCAAACCCGGCATGCGGCATCGTCTGCCGGTAGAGCGCCAGTCGGTGCCCGTAAAACCCCCAGGCCAGGCGCGGATCACGGCGAAAGTTGTCCGGGCAGGCGATCTCTTCGAAAGGCATGCCAGCACGACCGAGCGCCGGATAGGCACGCCAGAAGCCCTGCGTACCGCGAAAATCCGGCAACCCGGAATCCACCCCCATGCCGGCTCCGGCAGTAATCAGCAACCCATCGGCCTGACTGACGAGCGCCGCTGCACGTTCCAGGTCCACGTTAAGCCGGGTTGTTTCGTAGGCTGGCTCAAAATTTGCTGTCACTGGATTGCACCACCCTTTCGTTGTTTTATCCGTGGTAATCAGCGTGCGCCACAGGCGCTGCTGTCACCATGAACAGGAGGTCACCATGCGTAACTCGAACACACCGCACAATCATCTGCAGGCAATCATGCCGCCGCCCCTGTCCGCCTGGTGGCAAGGCTTTGAGTACGTTTTCGGCTATCAACTGAAATTGGTCAAGGAATTCTGGGGCCTTGCCGACGGCGAAGACATCAACCGCTGAGACTCAGGGCTGCACCGGCCGAACTGACGCCGGCCACCACTGCTTGCGGCTTTCCACGTAGCGGTAAAAAATGCCGCCGGCAACACTGCTGGACATCCACGCCAGCAATGCCGCCGCAAGACCGAGGCTGGCATTACCGTCAGTGAAGCGCGCGAAGACCGCGTTGACCATAAGAAGAACCGGAAAGTGCACCAGAAACACGGAATACGACACCTGTCCGAGATAAGCGAGAAGCCGATTTTTTGGAACTTGCTCGAGCAGCCCGCTCCGGTTTGTCACACCTAACAGCAGCGCCGTTGCCAGCGCGAGTGCAACGCGCAGACGAAACTCCTGCAACAACGCAAGTACGCCCACGACCAGCAGCAACACCAGCCACAGGCCACATCGCCCCCTGGTTGACGCCCAATAGCTCAGCGCACCGAATGCGTAGGAAGCGAAAAAATAGATCGCCCACGTATCCAGCGAATCATCCCGGCTCCAATAAAACAGCGCGGCGATGCCGAGTAGCACTACCACGGTTATCATCAGCGCGCGTTCACTGAACGCCCTATTGCCGGAGCGACTGGAAAACCACAACACCCCGAGCAGCAGCGTATAGAGCTGGAAATCGATGGCCACGTACCAGACGCCAACCGAGAGCGAGGGAACACCAAAGATCCCGTGCAACAGCAAGCCGTGGGCAACCAACTGCCACAAGCCAGGCGCTTCCGGAGGCATATCCCCCTGCATCCAGGCCCGCGCTACGGCGGCGGCCACGATGGCCAGGAGCATCGCCACCATGAACGGTCGCACCAGACGAAGATAACGCTGCCAGAGCAAGCCTGCAGGGTTCGCGAATATGCCCACCTCCTCTGGCGCCAGCCCACGCGCGGCGAGAAAACCGGCAACCACGAGAAACACCTGAACAGCCATCCGGCCATAACCGTAAAGCCAGTCGGTCAAGGCCGGCAGCTGGAGATTCATGGCTTCGGCAATGGGACCATAGGAGGCAAGATGGTGAAGTACGATGACCTGCGCTGAAATGCCCTTGAGTGCATCTATCAATGGCATCCGGGAGCGCATCTTGGTCCTTGCAAAAGAATAAAAAAAATCGACCTATCGGTCGACGGTGCATTAAATATCGCAAACGCTATCAGGCAGAACAACTTAACCACCCGCAACGTCATCCCATGACGGATTCGTCAGGCAGTTACATTCAAAAGCGTACCCGTTGCCTGCCCATCCGCATTAATTACCGGGGCTGCTGTTGACGCGGAGACATCAAGAGATTCCAGGCTCAGCGAAATCTGCTGTCGCACCGTATCAAAACCACTCTGCAACTGGTTGATGGATTTCAGCGAAACCAACTGCTGCTGCGCCGACCCGGCATTGACCTGCGCCTGATCGGCCTGAACTTTGACGGATCGTGCGCCCTCCTGCGCACGATCTGCAGACTGCTGCGCCACTTGAGCCTGCCGCCGCAAGGCACGCGCAGAAGCCTCAGCCTGATTGGCAGAACGCTCAGCCTGCTGCAGGCGCAACTGCTGCGAAACCAGTCCCGATACCGAGGAACTTGAGCCTGCCGAAATAGCCATCAGATGAACTCCTGAGCAGCCGCAACGGACACAAAACCGAAGACTAGGCGGTAACGTTAACCAAGGTGCCGGTCGTCTGCCCTTCGGCATTCTTCACTGGCTTCGGTGCCTCGACACTGACTTCCTGCTGCGGTTCCGGCCGGGGCTCACGCCGCTCTACCTGTTGCGCATCGGCAGCAATACGCGTTGCCGCTGCAGCTGCTCCGGGAGACGAACCTACGGATTCGATCGCCATATCAACCTCCATTGACCGTTGAACTTCTGATTCAACTTTACACCATTGGGCGAATTTCGCCAGCAAATGACATTAATAAACGCCCACTTAGCGATAAAACAGGGCAAGACAAGCCCCTCGGCGAGCGTGTACAATCCACCCCTGTCATTGGGGAGTAGCCTCCCTCCGCTAGAGAGGGGGACGCATCAACAGACTTGGCTTCGGCCATGGTGCGTTCGACCGCTGGTTTGGCGAGACCTTTGACGCAGCGCCCCAAGCCGGGTTGGGTGGGGGCATTGCGTCATTGGTTCAACATCACCCAACCCCACGGACCACCATGGAAGCCTTCCTCGTATCAACCGGTATCGTCGCACTCGCTGAAATCGGCGACAAGACGCAGCTGCTCGCCTTCATCCTCGCCGCCAAATTCCGCAAGCCGCTGCCCATCGTACTCGGCATTCTCGTTGCCACGCTGGCCAATCACGGCTTTGCCGGCGCCCTCGGCGCCTGGATCACTTCGCTGCTCGAACCACAGACCATGCGCTGGATTCTCGGGATTTCGTTCATCGCCATGGCTGCCTGGACGCTGGTTCCCGACGAATTCGACGAAAACGACGCCAAGCTTGCGCAATACGGCGTATTCGCCACCACCCTGATTGCCTTCTTTCTTGCCGAAATGGGCGACAAGACCCAGGTTGCCACCATTGCGCTCGCCGCCCAGTACCAGTCACTCGTCGCCGTGGTAGCTGGCACCACGCTGGGCATGATGATCGCCAACGTGCCGGCAGTTTTGCTCGGTGACCGCATCGCCAACCGCATGCCGGTGAAAGTGGTGCATGCCGTGGCGGCAGCCATTTTTGCCGTGCTTGGCATTGCCACCTTGCTTGGGGCCGGCGAAAGCCTCGGATTCTGACGCAAAAAAAGGCCCGGGCTTTCGCCGGGGCCGTTCTTTTGCTGACTGGTGCGCGGCGAGGGGTTCGAACCCCCGACCCCCGCCGTGTGAAGGCGATGCTCTACCACTGAGCTAGCCGCGCAATTGAGGGGCGCATTTAACCACAACAGCTGGCGACGGGTCAATTTTTGGTGGCTTTGCGGTTAAAATGTGCAGCTTTTCCTCATCGGCATCCTCCATGGTCCGCACCCGCTTCGCCCCTTCCCCGACCGGCTTCCTCCACATCGGCGGCGCCCGCACCGCGCTCTTCTCCTGGGCCTACGCCCAGCGCCACGGCGGCCAGTTCATCCTGCGCATCGAAGACACCGACGTCGCCCGCTCCACGCAAGAGGCCGTCGACGGCATTCTTGAAGCCATGGACTGGCTGCAACTTGGCTACGACGAAGGCCCGTTCTACCAGATGCAACGCATGGATCGCTACAAGGTAGTGGTTGCCGAAATGATCGAAGCCGGCAAGGCCTACTACTGCTACGCCTCGCCCGAAGAACTGGATGCGATGCGCGAAGAACAGCGGACCCGTGGCGAGAAGCCGAAGTACGATGGTCGCTGGCGCCCTGCCCCCGGCAAGACGCTACCGACGCCGCCGGCCGGCGTGCAGCCAGTGGTGCGCTTCTGCGGCCCGAGCGACGGCATCGTTGGCTGGGACGACAAGGTCAAGGGCCGTATCGAGTTCAACAATGCCGAGCTCGACGACCTGATCATCGCCCGCCCGGACGGCACGCCGACCTACAATTTCTGCGTCGTCGTCGACGACTGGGACATGGGCATCACCCATGTCATCCGCGGTGACGACCACGTGAACAACACGCCGCGCCAGATCAATATCCTGCAGGCGCTCGGCGCACCGGTGCCGACCTACGCCCACGTCTCGATGATCCTCGGCGACGACGGCCAGAAGCTCTCCAAGCGCCACGGCGCAGTCAACGTCATGGAATACGAGGCCAACGGCTACCTGCCGGAAGCCATCGTCAATTACCTGGCGCGACTCGGCTGGTCGCACGGCGACGATGAAATCTTCTCGCGTGAGCAACTGGTCGAATGGTTCGACCTCGACCACATCACACCCTCGGCGGCACAGTTCAACACCGAGAAGCTGAACTGGCTCAACGCCCACTACATCAAGCAGACGGACAATTCACGGCTGGCCGCGCTGGTACAAAAACGCTTCGACGAGCGCGGCGTCACGGTGACGGCAACGCCCTCGCTGGAAGGCATCATCGCCCTCTACAAGGAGCGCGTCAGCAATCTCAACGAACTGGCCGATGCCGCCGAAGTGTTCTACATCGACCTGCACCCGAAGGCCGAAGTGCTGGCGCAGCACCTGACCCCGGAAGCGCTGCCGGCGGTGATCGACTTCGCAGCCGGAGTCAAGGATGTTGCCTGGGAAGCGCCGGCGATCGGTGCGTTAATCAAGGAAACGGTCGCCAAACACGGGCTCAAGATGCCCAAGCTGGCGATGCCGCTGCGCGTGCTGCTCACCGGCCAGGCGCAAACGCCATCGGTCGATGCAGTTGTCGCCCTCTTCCCGCGTGAAACTGTTTTGCAGCGACTGCAGCGCGGCATCGAAAATTAAACTCGCTGCGCGCCTTTACAGAGAAGCCTACCCTCCCTATAATGCGCGCTTCTTTCGAGCGGGGGTATAGCTCAGCTGGGAGAGCGCTTGCATGGCATGCAAGAGGTCGGCGGTTCGATCCCGCCTACCTCCACCACGCGAAAGAAGCCGTAGTAAAAAGTAACAGGCCGGTTCACCGACCACCCAAAAGCGACTTCAAGCGTCGCGAGCGAAGGCAGCACGAGGCGCCTTTGCAAGACAGTACAAATGTACGGCTTGCAAAGGCAACGAAGTGAAGCCGAGCGCAGCAGCTTGAAGGAAGTTTTTGACGGGTCCCCATCGTCTAGAGGCCTAGGACACCGCCCTTTCACGGCGATAACCGGGGTTCGAATCCCCGTGGGGACGCCACCTACACGGAATAGCTGCTTCTGCAGCTTCCAAGCAAGGCCACT
>JBAYVG010000055.1:0-20797 GCA_041674785.1 Rhodocyclaceae bacterium | reverse complement strand
TGTACTCGTCGTCGGTGGTCGAAAGGCTCTGCCAGTCGATTTCGCCGGTTTCGATCTCGTGCAGGATGCCGTCAATCGACAGTTCGTGGCCGTAATACTGGTCGATGGCGTGGTCGATTTCCGATTCGCCGGCGAGCAGTGTTTCGACTTCCACATTCTCCGGCAGCAGTGAACGCACCTTGTCGATGGCAACGATGTCGTTGATATCTGCGGCGGCCAGCGTCAGGCGGAGATTGTGGTGGTCGTAATCAAGCGGCAACACACGGTGGCGCTTGGCCAGCTCACGCGGCACCAGTTTCAGCGCCGCTGGGTCGATGATGGCGTTGGACAGATCGATGCTCTGCTTGCCGAGGCTTTCCGACAGTGCGTCGCGCAAGGTTGCTTCGGAAACAAAACCGAGCGAAACCAGCAGCTTGCCTACCGGCTGGTTGGACTTCATCTGCTCCAGCAGCGCGATCCGCAACTGATCCTCGCTCAGGATGCCCTGTGCGATGAGGATCTGGCCCAGAGGCCGGCGTTGAGGTGCGGGGGCGTTCATGATTTGTCGGTTGGCGAACGCAGTCGTGGCTGGGGCGGGTTAGTGGGTGACGTGATCAGAATCAGCGTTGCAGTTCAATAACCCGGGCCTGAACCTGTGCGGTGTCAAAGCCCGGCTTGCGATTGGCGCTTGCAGCCAGTGCAGCCTGGTAATACTCCAGCGCCAGTTTCGGCATGTGCATATGGTCAAGGCTTGACGCGAGGTTGAAGAGATAGTCCGGGTTGGCTGGCTCTACCGTGTGTGCGTTGAAGTAGGCCAACTGGGCATCCGGCCAGCGCTTCTGCCCGGCGTAGAGATTGCCCAGTGCGAAATTAAGTGAAGCTGATTCTGGCTGCATGGCCAGCAGGCTCTTGAGGCGGCTTTCGGCTTCGGCCGGGTCACTCTGGCCGCGCAGGTTGATCAACCCGGCTTGCGCATTCACGTCCTTTGGGTCGGCTTCCAGGGCCCGGATATACCAGGTTTCCGCCTGACCCGGCTGCCCTGTGCGTTGGGCGATGGCGGCCATGCCGAGGAGTGCATCGGTGTTTTTCGGATCGGCATGCAGTACCTGCTCGTAGGACTTTGCCGCAGCACCCAGGTCGTTGGCCTGCAGCCGTTCATAGGCGGTTGTCAGGGCCGGGTTCATGCGCACTTCGCCGCGTGAAATACGTACCGGGCCTTCTGCCTCAGCAGGCGGTGGTGCCGCGCGTGCTGGTTTTTCTGGCCGGGTCTCCATGGGGGCAGGTTCTGGCTGGAACGGCATGACAGGGGCCGCGGGCGGTGGCTGTGGGGGTGTGGGCGGTGCTGCAATCGGTGTTGCAATCGGTGTTGCCGGAACGGCGGCGGGAGGGAGTGTCGCTGCAGCTACCGGCCTTGCTGAAAGTGAGCTGGTGCCGACGGATTGCAACTGCCAGAAAAGCCAGCCACCAATCCCTGTTGCCAGCAGCCCGACCGCACCCAGCCCCAGCCAGAGCAACTGGCGGTTCGGGGGCGGTGTGCCTTTGGCGGCAAAGACGTTGCGAATAGCGTCCCGGTCGGCATTGTTGTCAGCAGGCTTCGGCGGTGGTGTGCGTTTTTGCTCGGTGGCCGGCCCCCTGCGCATAGGCGGAGCATTCTGTACCGCAGCCAAGTCTGCGTCGACACTATCCAGATGGTCGGAAAGTGCAGGAAGTTGCGTCGGGCCGGGAGGTGGTGCGGAAGCCTGGGCTGCAGGAGGCGTCACAACGGGTTCGAGACTGAGTTCTGTCGCAGCGAGGGGGGCTGTCGGTATGGCTGCAGCACCAGTGCTCTCGGCCGCACTGGCCTGCCGCTTGGCCTCTTCGGCTTTTTTCAGTGCGTCGAGGAGAAGGCTCACTGCCCACCTCCAAACGGATTAACCTTGTCGCCTGGACTGCGTGGGTCAGGAACGTTCGTGAAAAAATCCCCCTTCGGAAGCAGCTCTCGAAGTCCTGCAAAATCTCCGGAAATGCTGGAGTCGCGGATTACTGTCGGGCGTAGGAAAATCACCAGTTCTGTTTTTGTGGCGGCATCGTTCCGTTGCGTAAATAGTTCCCCGACCAGCGGAATTTGGCTCAAGCCGGGAATCGCACTGTCTTTATTCTGAAGTGCGTCCTCCATAAGCCCCCCCATTACAGCGGTATTGCCGTTTTGTATGCGCAGCATGGATTCCATTTCCCGCGTACGAATAATTGGAATTTCGCTGACGATGTCAGCCGCAAATCCGTTTGTCGTACTTTTTTTCAGTGCGGGATTGGGGTCCTGTACGGTCCCAATGATGCGAGAAATGCTGGGATGAACATTCAGCAGGACCGTGTCAGAGTCGCTGATTTGCGGCGTAACGTTCATGACAAAGCCAACAGGCACCTGGTTCAGTGTGGTCGTATAGGTGGTGAGTGTTGTCGTCTGATTTTGTGACGTATCAGCCTTGATGGTGAAGTAAACGCTGTTGTCTACGACTTTGAGAACCGCCGTCTGGTTGTTCAGAACGGAAATTTTGGGACTCGACAATACTTTTGTTGTGCCAAATGCATCAAGCAGCTTGATGGCGCTCGAGAAGTCATCATTTTTGTATGTCAGTGTGTAAAGTCCGCCAGATGCAGCAGAAATTGGTGCTGCCGTGAGTGACATGCCAAAGCCGACCGCCCCGGAGACGAGTTTGCTCCATTCAATACCTTGTTGATAATTATTGGATAGCTGAACTTCTACTATCGTGGCTTCAATCATTACCTGTCGCTTGGAACTCGACTGGACCTTGCTCAGGAACTCCTGAATCTTTTCATGTTGCTGAGAGGTTGCCCGTACGGTGAGGATTCCGGATTCCGGGTGAGCGATTACTGAAGCAGCGAGAACCGTCTGGTAATCCTTGAAGTCACGATCTGCTTGTGCCTGCTGGGTGGCGCCTGCCTGCGATTGCGCCGACTGGTTTCCTGACCCAGCTACCGCTGAAGCTGCTCCGGCAACAGCTCCGGTTCCACTGGCCGTCGTGGCCGTGTTTGTTTTTTGCGCGGTCTGTTCGACGCTTGAAGACGCGCGGCGGGAAACCACGACCTCCTTGTCGGTCTCGCGCAAAATGTCTTTAATATTCTGGATGAGCGTTTCCCAAAAACGATGTTGGGATTTGTTGTCGATTTTTGTCGTTGAGTTGTTGCCAGTACTGCCCATTGCTACGCCGCCTGCCCCTCCCCCGCTTGACGCGGACAGCTGCGTAGTTACGGCAACGCTACCGGTCGTGTCGCGGGACATGTTGACGTAGTCGACCGAATAATTGCGCAGGAATGGCGTGTCGGGCATCACGGACAGGTTCGGGCCATCGATTTCAAATCGCATCGGCACTTGCTTGGATATCCGGTTCAGCAATTGCGGCAATGTCTGATCAATTGCGTTGAGTGTCACATAGCCATTGATGTCTGGGTGAATGCCAACATTTAGCTTCGCATCGCGCGCTAGGGCAAATAGAAGATCGTGAGCTTTGACGTTGTTTACGACGACACTGTAGGTTTCTGCTTTTGGCTGTGCCCGAGGCTTGGGCGCGGCGAAATTCTGCGTGATCGGCTGCGGAATGTTGGCATTGGCCGGGGGGACAGATTCAGCACGGAGATGGGCAGCCGAAGGATCCTTGATCGTCGGGGAAGTGCACGCGGCGACCAGCAGTGCGGCGAGGGGAACGCTCAGTAGGCGCAGCGTCATAGGGCTTTTCCCGATCTGTATGCAGTTATGCTCTGATGATATCACGTTAAAACACCATTACAAGTGCATGATTTTTTGTTGTTTAGCTTTGTTACCGCAATCTCGCAACTGAGCGTGGATGGGGTTGGGTCATGCGCAGCGCGGCGGGCAAGGTGTTGATCGCGGCGCTGGCTTCGTTGCGCGTAGCGAAATCGCCATAAATTACCCCGATCCGGTCTTGCCCACTCAGGCTTGATCTATACACCCGAAGCTGTTGCGAGTCCAGACTGCTGCTGTGGGTCGCCAGGAACGCTTCGACTTCGCGGGAAGCAGAGGCCTCTATGTTCAAAAGCTGGATGAAATAGCGATAGCCGGGGGTTTGCCGCAGCCATGCTTCGGAGGCCTGCAGGCGTTCTGCGGTGAGCGGGCCGAGCCCGGCCAGATTGCCGGATTTTGCTGCAGCCTTGTCTTCGGTTGGTGCTGCTGCGGAGGGGAGGCTGTTATTAGCGAGTGGGGGGGCTGGCAGGGTGTCAGTTGCTGCTGGGGGCACGGTGACGGCGGGTGACGGTGCGGCAGCGGGAGCTGCTGTGCCGGGGGGTATGGTAGGGGCACGCGTCGGCTCTGTTTCCGGTTTGGCCAGAAGCAGGATGCTTGCTCCGGCGATGGTGAGCAGCAGCGCTGCGATGCCTATCCAGATTGCCGGGCGGGCACGGCCGTCGGCCATGGGGTTGAATTGCGCGTCGCGGATGGCTGCTTTGGCTTCCTTGTGGTCGACCTGGTGTGTCCCTTGCGAAAATGCGGCGAGGAGGGCCTTGTCGGCGAGGATGTTGATGCGGCGTGTGAGGCCTTCGGAGGAGCGGCTGATCAGTTGGATGGCGGTCTGCGTAAAGAGATCCGGCCCGTGGTAGCCGGCGGCACGCAGGCGGAACATCAGGTAACTGGCGATGTCGTTGCGCTTGAGCGGCTCCAGCGCAAAGTTGTGGGTGATGCGTTCCTTGAGCTGGCGCATGTCGGTTTGGGCGAGCCTGGCGTCAAGTTCCGGCTGGCCGAAGAGGACGATTTGCAGCAGTTTGTGCCGGTTGGATTCGAGGTTTGAGAGCAGGCGGATTTCTTCGAGTGTTTCGGCGGGCATTGCGTGCGCTTCGTCGATCAGCACTACCACCTGCTTGCTGGCCGCATAGATTTCGATCAGACGTTCCTGTAGCGCGCGCAGCAGCAGGCGGGGCTGGCCTTCCGGCAAAGGCACACCAAGTTCGTCGGCGATGGCAAAGAGAATCTCGTCACGTGAGAGCGAGGGGTTGGCCAGATAGACGGTTTCGACGTTCTCGGGCAGGCGTTCGAGCAGCATGCGGCAGAGCATGGTCTTGCCGCTGCCGACTTCGCCGCTGACCTTGACGATGCCTTCATCGTGGGTGATCGCGTAGATCAGTGCTTCGAGCGTCGAGCCGCGATTGCCGCCAGCAAAGAAAAATTCCGTATGGGGTGTGATACGGAACGGCGCTTCGCGTAGACCGAAATGGTCGAGGTACATCATGGCTCCCTTGAATTGGCGTTCGTCGAGCGGATTGCTGGTGAAGATTCCATGCGGCTGTAGAGGGTTGTCCGGTTGATGCCCAGCAGGCGTGCAGCCTGGCTGACATTGCCGTCCGCCAGCGACAGTGCCGCGTCGATGAAGGTTTGCTCCATCTCGGCGAGTGCGGTGTCGAGATTGAACGGATCGGCTTGCTGTAGCCGCTTCAGCGCGGCTTCGCGTCGAGAGGGGGGCGCTGGCGGCGCAGTGCTGGTGAGGCTTGCTGGTGGCTCGTCTGGGAGGTCCAGCTCCTGGGCCAACTCGGTGCTGCCAACCAAGGTGCCGGGGTGTTTGGCTGTCAGGCGAATGATGATGTTGCGCAGCTCGCGGACGTTGCCGGGAAAGGTGTAGCCGAGCCAGAGGCTACGCGCAGCGGCGTCCAGTTCGAACGGCACCTGGTGCAACCCTTTCGCGTAGTACTGGCGGTAATGATCGAGCAGGCGCAGGCGATCGTCGCCCATTTCGCGCAGCGGTGGTACGTCGATAGTGAATACCGAAAGGCGGTGATAGAGATCGGCGCGAAAGCGACTCTGACGGATTTCATTGCGCAGGTCGCGATTGGTGGCGGTGACGATGCGCGCGCGCGAAGTGCGCGTCTGGGTTTCGCCGACGCGCTGGTATTCGCCATTTTCCAGCACACGCAGCAGCTTGGCTTGCAGTTCGAGCGGCAATTCGCCGATTTCATCGAGAAACAGGGTGCCTTCACCGGCGTCTTCGAAATAGCCTGATTTGGCACCGCTGGCGCCGGTGAAGGCGCCTTTGGCGTGTCCGAACAGGGTGGGTTCGACCAGTGTTGGTGAAATGGCCGCGCAATTGAGAGCGAGGAACGCGTGCTGGCGGCGGCTGGTCGCGTAGTGCAGGCAACGGGCGACGATTTCCTTGCCGCTGCCGGATTCGCCTTCGATCAATACCGGGAAGGGGGACTCGGCGTATTGCGCTAACTGTGCGCGCAATTTCTGCATGGCCAGGCTGTCGCCGATCAGGCTGGGGCGGCTGTCGTCGGAGGGGCGGGGGGTATCGAATCCGAACAGACTGATACGTTCGAGCACCTTGCGCAGGTCGGCCGGGTGGCAGGGTTTTCCGACAAAGTCGGCGGCGCCCAGCGTACGGGCGTGGCGCGCGTTGGCGTCATCATTCTGGCCCGAAAGAACGACAATGCGCATGCCGGGTACGAGCGCGATCAGCTCCGAGATCAGCGCGAAGCCTTCATCGGGGCGGTGGGGCAAGGGCGGTAGGCCGAGGTCCACCAGTGCCAGTGCTGGTGGTTGCCGCAGTTGTCGGAGCAACTGCATCGCCTGCGCACGCGAATGGCTGGTGATGATCTCGAACACGTCCCGGAGCGCGATCGACAAGGTGTCGGCGATCAATGGGTCGTCATCGACGATCAGCAGCAACTGCTTGTTGGTATTAGGGAGGGGCTCCATTACGGTCGGCTCTATGCTTTTATCCTTGGAACCTGGTGATTATCCACAATCTATGCGCGGAAATGTATATGGCGGTGCTTCATTCCGCAGGTTTGCGCAGGCTTTGCTGCAAATATGCAGGACATTGTGATTAATTCACGGCGCCCTCCGCAGGCGCTTCTGGTAGAATCCCGGCCTTTGCCAACATTGGATTCTGCCGTGCCGGCCGATAATCTGGTCAAAATCAGCGACCTGAATTTCTCCTACGAGAACCGCTCCATCCTTAACGGGATCAATATGGAATTCCCGCGCGGGAAGGTGGTTGCCATCATGGGAGGGTCCGGCTGCGGGAAAACAACGCTTCTGCGCCTGATTGGCGGGCAGCTTCGTCCGTCCTCCGGCACTGTCACGGTCAATGGTCGCGTGGTTCACGAGATGGGCCACGACGAGTTGTACGGGATGCGCCGGCGCATGGGCATGCTTTTCCAGTTTGGTGCGCTATTTACGGATGTTTCTGTCTACGACAACGTTGCCTTCCAGATTCGTGAGCATACCGATCTGCCGGAGGAGCTGATCCACGACCTGGTGATGATGAAGCTCAACGCCGTTGGCTTGCGCGGTGCGCATGCGCTGATGCCGAATGAGCTCTCTGGCGGCATGGCACGCCGCGTCGCGCTGGCCCGAGCGATCGCACTGGACCCGATGCTGATGATGTACGACGAGCCCTTTACCGGCTTGGATCCGCTTTCTCTGGGGGTCATTGGGCAACTGATCCGCAAACTTAATGACGCGCTGGGTGCTACCTCGCTGATGGTTACCCACGATATCCAGGAATCGATGCTGATAGTGGATTACATCTACTTCATGGCTGAGGGTCGCGTCGTGGCGGAAGGCACGCCGGATGAGTTGCGTGCGACCAAGGATCCTTTCGTCCATCAATTCCTCTACGCCGAGGCAGATGGGCCGGTGCCCTTCCACTATCCGGCGGGCGACTATTCTGCCGATCTGCTGCGAGTGCCAGCTCGTGGCTAAAATCAAGGCACTTCTCGTTGCACTCGGGTCACGTGTTACTGACCGTATCTGGCGTCTGGGTTTTGCTGCCCGCTTCCTGTGCATGATTCTGGTTTACTCGGGTCAGACATTTCTGCGCCCGCAGCTGCTGTTTCGTGAAATCTGGTTTTCCGGCGTCCTGTCGCTGATCATCATCATGGTGTCCGGGTTGTTCGTCGGCCTGGTCCTTGGTTTGCAGGGTTACGATACGCTGCAGCGCTACGGGTCATCCGAGGCGCTGGGGATACTCGTCGCCTTGTCGCTGGTTCGCGAGTTGGGCCCCGTTGTTGCCGGTTTGCTATTTGCCTCCCGCGCCGGCTCTGCCGTAACTGCCGAAATTGGCTTGATGAAAGCGACCGAGCAGTTGAAGGCGATGGACATGATGGCCGTAAACCCCATGGCCCGCGTCGTTGCCCCTCGCTTCTGGGGTGGCGTCATCGCCATGCCGCTACTGGCAGCACTGTTCTCGATGATGGGTGTGTTTGGCGGCTACCTGATCGGTGTTGTCTTCATTGGTGTGGATGAAGGGGCTTTCTGGTCGCAAATGCAGTCCTCGGTCGATTTTCGCGAGGACGTGCTGAACGGCGTCATCAAGAGTTTTGTATTTGGCATCGCAGTTTCGCTGATTGCTGTTTTTGAAGGCTATGACTCGATTCCGACTGCGGAGGGCGTTTCCCGCGCCATTACCCGCACGGTCGTGACATCGGCGCTGGCCATTCTCGCCCTGGACTTTGTCCTGACCTCATTCATGTTCCGGAGCCTCTGATGAATCGGACGATACTCGACCTGTGGGTCGGTTTTTTTGTTGCCATTGGCATGGTGGCACTGTTGTTTTTGGCACTAAAGGTGGGGAATCTGTCTTCCTCCAACTTTGCTGAAACCTATGTATTGCAAGCCAAATTTGATAACATCGGCGGCCTGAAAGTGCGTGGGCCGGTGAAAAGTGCCGGTGTCGTGGTTGGACGTGTTGCAAACATACACTTCGACCCGGCAACTTACGAAGCTGTGGTGACAATGAACCTTGACACCCGCTATCGTTTCCCGAAAGATACTTTCGCGTCGATCCTGACTTCCGGTTTGCTGGGAGAGCAGTACATCGGTCTTGATGTTGGCGGTGATGAAAAGATGTTGAAACCCGGTGATTCGATTGCCAAGACGCAATCTGCCGTGGTGCTGGAGAAGCTGATCAGTCAGTTCCTGTTCAACAAGGCCTCGGAAGGGCCTGAGAATAAGTAAGCCACAAGTAAAGTACAGAGTAAAAAACACAGAGGGATTGCCGTGAAAAAAATGTTCGCGAAGTCTGTTAAGTCGGTTGCTGCACTCGCAGTTGCTGCCGCCCTGTCGGGTGGTGCAATGGCTGCGGATAATCCCAAGGATCCCGCCGAGGGTTTCAACCGCGCGATGTTCGCGGTCAATGAAGGTCTCGATACTGTGATCGCCAAGCCACTGGCGCAGGGTTACGACTACGTCGCGCCGCTGCCGGTGAAGGCTGTGGTTGGGAATTTTTTCAGCAACATTGCTGACCTGATGATCGGGGTGAATAACCTGCTTCAGGGTAAGCCGGGCCAGGCTGCAAACGACTGGGGGCGTGTTCTCGTCAATACCACCATCGGTATCGGTGGCACCTTTGACGTTGCCAGCGAAATGGGCCTCGACAAGCACTACGAAGATTTCGGTCAGACCATGGGTGTTTGGGGGGTCGATGAAGGTGCTTACCTGTTCTGGCCCGTGATCGGGCCGCGCACCGTGCGTGATACCGCCGGTTTTGTTGTCGACACCTACACCGATCCGGTTCCGTACTACGACGATGTGCCGGTTCGCAATACAGCGATCGGCCTGCGCTATATCGATCAGCGCGCCGCCCTGCTGCCGACCGACAAGATCATCGAAGAAGGTGCGCTCGACAAGTACGCCTATATTCGCGATGCCTATCTGCAGCATCGCCGCAATGCCGTCTATGACGGCAACCCGCCGCGCGATCTGGAAGGCACCACCAATGGCAAGGCGCCGGTCGAGTTGAAGTCGAGCCCGGAAAAACCTGCCGGTCGTTAATTTTCAAGCAATCAAGGTAAGTCATGAAGCATCTGTTTTCCCTGGTCGCCGGGGTGTTCTTCCTTTGCGGCAACGCATTTTCGTCTGACGAAGCGCCGGATGTCATGGTCAAGCGCGTGACCGACGAGGTGCTCGGCATTGTCCGGGCCGACAAGGATATCCAGAGCGGTAATAGCAAGAAGGCGGTCGAGCTGGTCGAAACCAAGGTGCTGCCGCACTTTAATTTCAACCGCATGACAGCCCTGGCTGTCGGCCGGGATTGGAACAAGGCCAACCCTGACCAGAAAAAACGTCTGGCCAAAGAGTTTGAGACGCTGCTGGTGCGCACCTATTCGAATGCGCTGACGGCTTACCGGAGCCAGACCGTCACCTACAAGCCTCTGAAAATGCAGCCTGGCGACACGGATGTCATGGTCCGCACTGAAATCCGTCAGCCTGGTCAGCAGGCTGTTCAACTCGACTATGGCGTTGAAAAGAGTGACAGCGGCTGGAAGGTCTACGACGTTGTAGTCGCCGGCATCAGTCTGGTGACCAATTACCGTGAAACCTTCGCCCAGGAAGTGCGTTCCGGCGGCATTGATGGTTTGATTGCTTCGATCGCTGCCAAGAACAAGCAGATTGAAGCCCGGTCGGAAAAGAAGCAGGGATGATCGGACGCGCCGGTTCCAGTCTGAAGGTGACGGCACCGATTTTCTTTGCGGGGGCCTCTGCCGCACTGGCTGCTGGGCGTGCAGCGTTGACACCCGAAATATCGGAGATTGACCTTGCGGCAATCGACGATGCCGATTCTTCTACGCTGGCGGTCTTGTTTGCCTGGCTGCGCGACGCCAAGGCGCGCAATATCCCTCTCCGAATCGTCAATCCACCCGCCGGGCTGATGAGCCTGGCTGCGCTTTACGGCGTCGACGATTTTCTCCCGCTCGCCTGAGCGGGATCTGATTTTCCTGTTGTCGAGAACGCCATGGGCGTTGCCGTTTCCATTCAGCACGTTGAAAAGCACTTTGGCGCATTGAAGGCGCTTGACGGCGTTTCTCTCGAGATCGCCGAAGGGGAATTCTTTGGTCTGCTCGGGCCGAATGGCGCCGGCAAGACGACGCTGATTTCCTGTCTGGCCGGGCTGGCTCGGCCCGATGCCGGCAAACTCACCGTACTCAACCGCGATGTCGTGGCGGATTACCGTGACGCACGTCGCCTGCTCGGCGTTGTCCCGCAGGAACTGGTTTTCGATCCCTTCTTCACCGTGCGCGAAACCCTGAGCATCCAGTCCGGTTACTTCGGTATTCGCAACAATGATGCCTGGATCGACGAGATTCTGGCCAACCTCGATCTGACCGATAAGGCCGATACCAACATGCGGCGCCTGTCCGGCGGCATGAAGCGCCGCGTGCTGGTCGCTCAGGCGCTGGTGCATCGGCCGCCGGTGATCGTGCTCGACGAGCCAACAGCCGGCGTCGATGTCGAGCTGCGGCAGGGGCTGTGGCAGTTTGTCCGCCGGCTGAACGCGGAAGGCCACACCATCATCCTGACCACGCATTACCTGGAAGAGGCCGAAGCGCTCTGCGGCCGTATCGCCATGCTGCAACGGGGCAAGATCGTGGCGCTGGACTCAACCAGAAATCTCCTGCAGGAGTTCTCCCGGCATACGCTGTCATTGCGACTGGTCGGCGGTGCAGCCTTGCCGCCAGCGCTCGCCGCATTGTCCAATGGGCAGGTGGAAGGTACGTGGCAGTTGCGACTTCCCGATTTCTCAGCGGTAGAACAAGTGCTCGCAGCATTGCGCGAGGCCGGCGTCGCCATCGAGGACATGCGCCTTTCGCCGCCCGACCTCGAAGAGGCCTTTGTCCGCGTCATGCAGCGGGGGAGGGCGCAGCAATGAGCAACCTGCTCGGCTTCCGCACGCTGCTCATGAAGGAAGTGCTGCGCTTCTGGAAGGTCAGCTTCCAGACCGTAGCCGCCCCGGTGGTGACCGCACTCCTCTATCTGCTCATCTTCAGCCACGTGCTTGACGAGCATGTGCAGGTCTACGGCCAGATCCGCTACACCGCCTTCCTGATTCCCGGGTTGGTGATGATGTCGGTGCTGCAGAACGCCTTCGCCAATTCCTCGTCATCGCTGATCCAGTCAAAGGTTACCGGTAGCCTCGTTTTCGTGCTGCTGCCGCCTATCTCCTACCTTGAATTTTTTGCCGCCTACGTGCTGGCGGCTGCAGCACGGGGTGTCGTCGTTGGTATCGGCGTTCTCTCAGTGACCTTTTGGTTCGCTCCGCCGGGAATGGTGTCGCCGCTGTGGGTGCTGACCTTTGCTGTACTTGGCGGCGCCATCATGGGAGCACTGGGTGTCGTCGCCGGTATCTGGGCCGAAAAATTCGACCAGCTGGCCGGCTTCCAGAATTTCCTGATCCTGCCGCTGACCATGCTTTCCGGCGTCTTTTACTCGATCCATTCGCTGCCGCCCTTCTGGCAGCAAGTGTCGCATTTCAACCCCGTGTTCTATATGATCGACGGCTTCCGCTACGGCTTTTTTGGCGTGTCCGATGTGGCACCCCAGGTCAGCCTGGCTGTCGTTACCATAGCGTTCGCGATCGTTACCGTCTTTACGCTGGCACTGCTGCAGCGCGGCTACAAACTCAGGAACTGAACCCCATGATGCACCCCAAAACCATTGAAGCCCTTCTGCGTGAAGGGCTGCCCTGCGAGTACCTGACAGTCGAAGGTGACGGTCACCACTTTGAAGCCGTGATCGTCAGCGCTGAATTTGTTGGAAAAAACCGCGTCCAGCGCCAGCAGCGCGTCAACGCCGTGCTCAAGGGCCACTTCGATACCGGTGTGCTGCACGCGCTGTCGATGAAGACCCTGACCCCCGAAGAGTGGAGCGCGCAACGTGGATAAGCTGATCATCACCGGCGGCATCCCGTTGAATGGAGAAGTAGCCATTTCCGGTGCCAAGAATGCCGCGCTGCCTATTCTCTGTGCTTCGCTGCTCACTGCGGAGCCGTTGCATCTGACCAATCTGCCGCATCTCAACGATATCTCGACCATGCTGCGCCTGCTGGCACAGATGGGCGTCGGCGTCACCCTCGATGGCCCGTCCGGTCTGGTGCTCGATGGCGGTGGCCTGAACAACCCGCTGGCGCCCTACGATCTGGTCAAAACCATGCGCGCCTCGATCCTCGTCCTTGGCCCGCTGGTCGCCCGCTGCGGCGAAGCCCGTGTCTCGCTGCCCGGCGGCTGCGCCATCGGTGCGCGCCCGGTCGATCAGCACATCAAGGGTTTGCAGGCGATGGGGGCCGAAGTTACGGTCGAGGCCGGTTATGTGCATGCCAAGGCCAAGCGTCTGAAAGGCGCCCGCATCTGTACCGACATGGTCACTGTCACCGGCACCGAGAACCTGATGATGGCGGCCGTGCTTGCCGATGGCGAAACGATCATTGAGAACGCCGCGCGCGAGCCGGAAGTGGTCGACCTGGCCAATTGCCTCGTTGCCATGGGGGCGCAGATTTCCGGCGCCGGCACCGACGTCATTCGTATTCGTGGTGTCGAACGGCTCAATGGTGCAGAGCACCGCATCATGCCGGACCGCATCGAGACCGGCACCTACCTGTGTGCCGCCGCTGCTTCCGGCGGCGACGTGCGCCTGACGCAGACCTCGGCCGCCTATCTCGATGCCGTCGTCGACAAGCTGATGGATGCCGGCTGCGAGATCGTTACCGAACGCGACGCGATCCGCATCAAGGGCCCGCAGCGTCTCAAGGCGGTCAGCCTGCGCACAGCGCCATACCCGGCTTTCCCGACCGACATGCAGGCGCAGTTCATGGCCATCAATGCGGTCGCCGACGGCGTCGCAACGATCCGCGAAACCATCTTCGAAAACCGCTTCATGCACGCCAACGAACTGCAGCGCCTCGGCGCCGACATCCAGATCGAAGGCAGCAACGCCATCGTGCGCGGGGTTTCGCATCTCGAAGGGGCGACAGTGATGGCCACCGATCTGCGTGCTTCAGCCAGCCTGGTGATCGCCGGCCTTGTTGCGCAAGGCGAGACGACCATTGACCGTATCTACCACCTGGATCGAGGCTACGAGCGGATCGAGGAGAAGCTGACGAAGCTGGGCGCGAAGGTGCGGCGCGCGCACTAAGAACCAAGGCGCCGGATTGGAGCTGTCCTGCACACGCGGGGCATTCTCCCCGGTTTGCTGGGTGTTGCCATGTCAGTCACGCAGTTTGCGTTAAAATCGCTGCTTTTCCAGAACATCAAGGCCTAGCCCCGTGACCGGTATTACCATCGCCCTTTCCAAGGGCCGCATCTTCGACGAGACCCTGCCTCTGTTGGCCGCTGCTGGCATTGTGCCGGTCGAAAATCCGGAAACTTCCCGCAAGCTGATCATCGGTACCAACCGTCCGGATGTGCGCGTCGTCATCGTTCGCGCCACCGACGTGCCGACTTACGTGCAATACGGCGCTGCCGATCTCGGCGTCGCTGGTAAGGATGTGCTGATCGAGCATGGCGGCGAGGGGCTATACCAACCGCTCGACCTCAATATTGCCAAGTGCCGCATGATGGTTGCTGTGCCGGAAGGTTTCGACTACGAGCACGCCGTGCGTCAGGGTAACCGCCTGAAAGTGGCCAGCAAGTACACCAAAACAGCGCGCGAACACTTTGCCGCCAAGGGCGTGCACATCGATCTGATCAAGCTCTACGGCTCGATGGAACTGGCGCCGCTGGCCGGGCTGGCCGATGCCATCGTCGATCTGGTGTCCACTGGCGGTACGCTGAAGGCCAACAAGCTGGTGGCGGTCGAGGACATCATGGGGATTTCTTCACGTCTGGTCGTCAATCAGGCGGCGCTGAAGCTCAAGCGTGAGACGCTGGCGCCGATCCTCGATGCCTTCGCCAAGGCGGTCAAGAAGGACTGATCATGGTAGCCATCAAGCGACTCAATTCCACCGATGCCGTTTTCCAGGCACAGCTCGACGAACTGCTCGCTTTCGAAGGCGCGCAGGACGACAGGATCGACCAGACCGTTGCCGCTATCCTTGCCGACGTGAAGTCGCGCGGTGATGCAGCGGTGATTGAATATACCAATCGCTTCGACCGACTGACGGCGAAATCGATGGCTGAACTGGAGCTGTCGCGCAGCGAACTGGAAGCCGCACTGGCCGGTCTGCCGGCCGATCGTCGTGCTGCGCTCGAAGCTGCGGCCGCCCGCGTGAAAAGCTACCACGAGCGCCAGCCGCTACAGGGCTGGCAATACGAGGAAGCCGATGGCACCTTGCTCGGCCAGAAAATTACCCCGCTCGACCGCGTTGGCCTCTACGTGCCCGGTGGCAAAGCTGCCTATCCGTCTTCGGTGCTGATGAATGCCATTCCGGCCAAAGTCGCCGGTGTCGGCGAACTGATCATGGTCGTGCCGACACCGGACGGCGAACACAACCAGCTGGTGTTGGCCGCTGCCGCGCTGGCCGGCGTTGACCGTGTCTTCTGCATCGGCGGTGCGCAAGCGGTTGGTGCGCTGGCCTATGGTACGCAGACCGTGCCGCAGGTGGACAAGATCGTCGGCCCCGGCAACGCCTATGTCGCCGCCGCCAAGCGTCGCGTCTTCGGCATCGTCGGCATCGACATGGTCGCCGGCCCCTCGGAGATTCTCGTCGTCTGCGACGGCTCGACTGATCCGGACTGGGTGGCGATGGATCTTTTCTCGCAGGCCGAGCACGATGAGTTGGCGCAGTCCATCCTCGTCTGCCCGGACACTGCTTATATCGAGCGAGTTGCTGCATCGATCGAGAAGTTGCTGCCGACCATGCCGCGCCGCGCAGTGATCGAAGCCTCGCTCGCCGGCCGTGGTGCGCTGATCCAGGTGCGTGACATGGACGAGGCGATCGCCATCGCCAACCGCATCGCACCGGAACACCTCGAATTGTCGATGCAGGATGCCGAAGCCTGGGTGCCGAAGATTCGCCACGCCGGCGCCATCTTCATCGGCCCCTATACTTCCGAATCACTCGGTGACTACTGCGCCGGGCCGAATCACGTGCTGCCTACCTCGGGTTCGGCGCGCTTCTCGTCACCGTTGGGGGTGTATGACTTCCAGAAGCGTTCCAGCCTGATCCGCGTGTCGAAGGCCGGCGCGCAGACGCTCGGGAAAATCGCTTCAACGCTGGCCCACGGTGAGGGGCTGCCCGCACACGCCAAGTCAGCCGAATATCGGCTGGACTGAGCCGGCAGGCCAAGCTCGTGCCGGAAGAAAACAAGGCGCCGCCAGCGCTCTCGCTTGCGGCGCTTTTTCTTGGTTTTTCCAAAATTGGTTTGTCCGGTTTTGGCGGTGTGCTGCCTTTTGCACGCCACTACCTCGTTGAAACCAGCCGCTGGCTGAGCGCTGACGAATTCAACGCGCTCCTCGGTCTGTGCCAGTTCCTGCCCGGCCCCAATGTGGTCAATCTGGCGGTGGTCGTCGGCAAGCGCGAGCGCGGATTGATGGGGGCCATCGTCGCGCCGCTCGGTCTGGTGACCGGACCGGTGATTGTCGCGTTGCTGCTGGTCATGCTCTACGACCGCTACGGCACGCTGCCCGAGGCGCAGGGCATGATGCGCGGGGTGGCCGCAGCCGGTGTCGGGCTTTTGTTCGCGATGGGCTACCGCATGGCGAGTGCGGTGAAGGACAAGCTCGTTTTTCTGCCGTTTGCCGTGCTGGTGTTTGTTGCCGTTGCACTGTGGCGCTGGTCGCTGCCGCTGGTTATGCTCGGCGCACTGATGCTGTCGGGTGGGTTGGCCTACTGGCGCTTGCAGCGGCAGGAGGCATCATGAACCCGCTCGTCGACCTCTTCATCCAGTTCCTGCTGCTGTCTTTTGTCGCCTTCGGTGGCGCCACGGCGCTGCTGCCGGAAATGTTCCGCGTCGTTGTCGAGAACCGGCACTGGATCGATCCGGTGACTTTCACTCACCTCTACGCCATCGCCCAGGCGGCTCCTGGCCCAAACCTGCTGGTGGTCACACTGATCGGCTGGAAAGTGGCTGGTGTGGCCGGCGCACTGGCTGCAACACTGGCTATGTGCCTGCCGATGAGCGTGGCCATTTACCTGCTTTACGACCGCTGGGAATCGTTCAAGGGTGCGCGCTGGCAGCGTGCCGTGCAGGTTGGTGTGGCACCGCTGGCCGTCGGGCTGATCTTCGCTGGTGCCGGGCTGGTCGGGCAGGCGGCAGAACTGCCGGTGGCAGCGTGGGTGTTCGTGTTGGCGGTGGCGGCCTTCAGTACGAAGACGAAGTTTCACCCGCTGTGGGGCATTGGCGCGGGTGCGGCCCTGGGACTGTTGGGTTTTGTTTAGGCGCGGTTGAGCAGCGCAGCAGCCTCTGTCTTGCCGAGCGCACTGAGCCCTTGTGCCGCACCCGTACGATTCTCTTCCGGCTGGTTCTGGCTGACTTTCCATTTGCCTTCGAGCGAGATCACCTTCAACTCGATGCCGACAACGGCAGCAAGCATTTTTTCGATGTAGTCGGCCGGTGCGTCGCTGACCGCCCAGGGCTCGGCAAACTTGGCTTCCTGTTCCTGCGTCATCGTTTCGACCTGCGTGCGCAACCAATCTGCGTCATGGATGACCCGCAGTGGGCCGCGGGCGTGCACCGTGACGTAGTTCCAGGTCGGTACCGCCTTGCCATGCTCGCGTTTGGTTGGATACCACGAGGGCGTGATGTAGGCCTGCGGTCCCTGGAAAATGGCGAGCGCGTGGACATCGCTGTGCAGTGTTTTCCACATCGGATTGGCGCGGGCGACATGGCCGCGCAACACGACAGTGCCGTCAGTTGCCGTTTCCAGCATCATCGGTATGTGGTCGGCGTTGAGACCGGCGAGGTCGCCAGTTCCTCCCATCGTCACCAGCGTGGCCAGCGGGTGCGCGCACATCAGCGCATGCAGAACCTCCGGGCGCGACTCCGCAAAATGGGCGGGGCAGTACATCGAAGACATCGTCTCCGTCAGAAACCGCGGAAGCTGGTAAAGCCTGCCACCGGTTCGCGCTCGGTTAGCAGCGCGTTCTCGGGGGCTTCGTTGTCGGCATAACCAAGGGCCATGCCGCAGACCACCAACTCGTTGTCCGGAATGCCGAGTTCGTTGCGGATGGTTGCGTGATAGTCGGCGAAGGCGGCCTGAGCGCAGGTATCGAGACCACGGGCGCGGGCAGCGGTCATCAGGTTGCCGAGGAACATGCCGTAGTCGATGAACATGCCCTGACCCAGGCTGCGGTCCATGGTGAAGATGAAGCCGACCGGGGCATCGAAGAACAGGTAATTGCGGCCGGTCTGTGTCTTCATGCGGGCCTTGTCTTCCTTGCCGATACCGAGCAGGCCGTAGAGATCGAAACCGATCTTCCGCCGGCGGGCAAGCCAGGGGTCGGCCCATTCGGTCGGGTAGTACTCGAACTCGCGACCGTCCATGCCGGTGCTGTTGAACTTGTCGAGAATAGCCGCCGACAGGGCATCCTTGGCGTGGCCGGCCAGGGCGTAGACCTTCCACGGCTGTACGTTGGTGCCGGAAGGCGCACGGGCGGAAATTTCGAGCAGTTCCTCGACCGTCTTTTTCGATATCGGGTTGGGCAGGAAACGGCGCACTGAACGGCGCGAGGTGATGGCGTGGTCGACGTGGGTGGCAGCAATCGGATCGTACATTTACAGAATCTCCCTCAGGGCAGCTAGCAAGGTCATGCACTGTTCATCGGTGCCGATGGTGATGCGCAGGTACTGATCGATGCGCGGCAGGCGGAAGTGGCGGACGATGATGCTGCGCTCGCGCAGAGCTGCTGCCAGGGTTGTCGCATCGTGCTGCGGGTGGCGCGAAAAAATGAAATTGGCGGCCGAAGGCAGGGTCTCGAAGCCGAGCTTTGCCATTTCGGTGACCAGTACTTCGCGGCTATCCATCACCGCTCGGCGCGTGCGGTCGAAGTGTGCCTGATCTTCCATGGCGGCTACGGCGCCGGCAATCGCCAGACGGTCGAGCGGATAGGAGTTGAAGCTGTTCTTGACCCGCTCCAGACCTTCGATCAGTTGCGGGTGACCAACCGCGTAGCCCACCCTGAGCCCGGCCAGCGAGCGGGATTTCGACAGCGTGTGAACCACCAGCAGATTCGGATAGCGGGCAACCAGCGCGATGGCCGAAGGGATGTGCTCGCCACCAAAATCGATATACGCCTCGTCGACTACCACCACCGAATCCGGATTACCGGCGACGATCTGCTCAACCGCTACCAGCGGCAGCAGGCGGCCGGTCGGCGCGTTCGGGTTGGGGAAGATGATGCCGCCGTTTTTTTGCAGGTAGCCGTCGACCGTCAGTTCGAACTGCTCGTTGAGTGCCACCATGTTGTAGTCGACGCCATACAGCCCGCAATACACAGGGTAGAAGCTGTAGGTGATGTCCGGGAAGAGAATCGGTCGCTCGTGTTTCAGCAGCCCCAGAAAGGCGTGTGCCAGCACTTCGTCCGAACCGTTGCCGACGAAGACATGGGCCGGGGTGATGCCGTCTGCGGCAAAGTGATGCGCGACGGCGGCCTTCAGCCGGTCGGCATTCGGGTCCGGGTAAAGGCGCAGGTTGGCACCGTCCGCCCCCAGTTCATCCTGCATCGCTGTTACGGCCCGCGGGCTGGGTGGATAGGGGTTTTCGTTGGTGTTCAGTTTGACCAGTTTCGAGAGCTTGGGTTGCTCGCCGGGAACATAAGGGGTCAGGCCGCGCGTGACGGCACTCCAGTACTTGCTCATGAGGGTTCGCTGTGTGTGATTGCAGACCGTTTGAAGACTGAAATGGTATCATGCTCCCCTGTTCCAATCCCTTGTGGCGCTTAGACTGCGCCCAGAGTGAAAACCATGCGTCAGGCCGAAATAACCCGTAATACGCTGGAGACTCAGGTCTCGGTCAAGATCAACCTCGACGGTACCGGCGTCGGTCGTTTCGCGACCGGCGTTCCCTTCCTCGACCACATGCTCGACCAGATCGCCCGTCACGGCGCGATCGATCTCGACGTCGAGGCCAAGGGTGACCTGCACATCGATGCCCACCACACCGTCGAAGATATCGGCATCACGCTGGGCCAGGCCATCGCCAAGGTGCTCGGCGACAAGAAGGGGCTGCGCCGCTACGGTCACGCCTATGTGCCGCTGGACGAGGCCTTGTCGCGTGTGGTGGTCGACCTGTCCGGTCGTCCCGGACTGGAATTCCACGTCGCCTTTACCCGCGCCTGGATCGGCCAGTTCGATGTCGATCTGGTCAATGAATTCTTCCAGGGCCTGGTCAACCACGCCCTGATGACGATCCACGTCGACAACCTGCGCGGCACCAACGCCCACCACCAGGCCGAGACCGTATTCAAGGCCTTCGGCCGCGCGCTGCGCATGGCCGCCGAGGCCGACCCGCGCGCTGCCGGCGCCATCCCCTCGACCAAGGGAGCACTGTAGTGGCAGTTGGCATTACTGCGGGCACGATTGCCGTAGTCGACTACGGCATGGGCAACCTGCGTTCGGTGGCCAAGGCGCTGGAGCATGTTGCCGGTGGCAAGCCTGTTGTCGTGACGGCTGATCCGGCCGTGCTGGCGGCAGCCGAGCGTGTCGTGGTGCCCGGTCAGGGCGCCATGCCCGACTGCATGCGCGAGCTGGCCGAACGCGGCCTCAAGCAGGCGGTCATCGACGCGGCGGCGAACAAACCTTTCCTCGGCATCTGCATCGGCCAGCAAATGCTCTTCGAGCACTCGGAAGAGGGCGATGTGCCGGGCTTGAGCATCCTGCGTGGCCAGGTGCGCCGCTTCCCGGCCGAAAAAATGCATCTGCCGGACGGGCAGAAGCTCAAGGTGCCGCACATGGGCTGGAACGAGGTGAAACAGGCGCGGCCGCATCCACTGTGGAACGGTATTGCCGACGGTTCGCGCTTCTACTTCGTGCACAGCTATTACGTGGCGCCGGAGGATGCTGATTGCGTCGCAGGTACCACCGACTACGGCATCCCCTTTACCAGTGCCTGTGCGCGGGATAATATCTTCGCCGTTCAATGCCACCCGGAGAAGAGTGCGCA
>JBAYVG010000054.1:0-21145 GCA_041674785.1 Rhodocyclaceae bacterium | reverse complement strand
GACATGAAAGACTTCTTCGCGCGCCGCCAATGCTTCCAGTGCCCGCTGGCGATCGGTAATGTTGACTACATAGGAGAGCAGGTGCGGTTCGTTGTCGAGCTCGATTACGCTCGCCGACAGGCTGATGTCATAACGCTTGCCGCTGCGGCTGACGCCGGTGCTGACGTAATCCGAGATACTGCCGCGTTCACGGATGATCGAAACCATTTGCGCGCGGTCTTCGGCGCTGCCCCAGACACCGACCTCCAGCGTCGTCTTGCCGAGCAGCTCATGGCGCGGCCATTCGTATTCGCTGGCCAGCCGCTCGTTGACCTCGACCAGCAGCCCGTCGCGCATGCGGGTAATGCAGGCGGCCACCGGCGCCGACTGGAAAGCGGTGGTAAAGCGGTTCTGTAGGCGCTTGACCGAGGCTTCGTTATTCTTGGCCTCGGTGCGGTCAATGATGAATCCCAGCAGGTGAGGTTCGCCGCCGATGTTGATGGACTTGCCGGTAATGTTGACGAAGTGCGGATACCCCTGGCGGTCGACCAGCGTCGTTTCGTAGTCGCTAACGGTTCCTTTCTCCTCGACGGTGCGGCGGAAATCCTGGCGGGCTGCTTCTTCTGGCCAGATGCCAAGCACCAGCGGGTCGCGTCCCCGCAGTTCGTCGTTGCTCCAGCCGAAAAGGCGGGAATAGGTTTCGTTGACCTCGACGTAGGTGCCGTCGATTACCCGTGTCAGCGAAATTGCCGCCGGGCTGGAATGGAAGGCTGCCGCCGCGCGTTCAAGCGCTTCCCGTGTACGTTCCTGCTCGTTATGAAGGGCCGTGATCTCGCGGCCGACACCCAGGACACCCAGCAGTGCACCATTGGTATCGAACACCGGTGTCTTGGTGACCTGTACCCGCTTGCGTTCACCGTCTGACTTGAAGGTCAACCACTCATCGTTACTGCGTGGTCCACCGGCCTCGATGGCCGCGAGGTCGTTGGCACGGAGTTCGTCAGCGGCCTCGACGGGGAGCAGTTCATGGTCGCTGTGGCCGATGATTGCTGCCGGCGGGCGACCAAAGAGGCTTGCAGCCAGGGCGTTGCATTCAAGATAGCGACCATCCGGGGTCTTCATCCAGACCAGGTCGGGCAGCGATTTCAGCAAAGCACGCTGGCGCGCTTCGTTTTCAGCCAGCTTGCGTTGTTCGGCGTGCAGTTCGGCCAGCAGGCGATGCAGCAAAAACGCCAGCAGGGCGCCAGTGAGGGCGATGAAGAACCAGCCCTTCAGCGTTTGCAGTTGCTGCTGCGTCTCTGGGTCGGTCGTCAGGCGCTCGACCAGGTGGTCCGAAAAGAAAATCCAGAGAATGCCGAATGCCAGATAAGGCAGGACGATGCGGGCGACGCTGGCCCAGGAATTGACGGTTCTGTTTCCGGTGGGCGCGGGCATCGTCGGGATCAGAGCGTTTCGTCGGAATAACGCTGGGCGATCTCGTCGAAGGTGGCGAAGGTCAGCGTGAAGGCGTCGACGATGTCCGGATCAAAGTGGCTGCCACGCCCCTCAAGAATGATTTCGCGGGCTTGTGCTACGGGCATCGGAGCCTTGTACACCCGCCGGCAGATCAGCGCATCGAAAACGTCGGCCAGCGCCATCAGTCGTGCCGAAATGGGGATATTGTCGCCGGCCAAGCCTTTCGGGTAACCGCTGCCGTCCCATTTTTCATGGTGGTAGTGGGCGATTTCCTTGGCAATCGAGAGAAACTCGACGGTTTCCTCGGCATCCTGCTCGGCATTTTCGATGGCGTCATGGCCGAGGCGGGAGTGGGTTTGCATGATTGTCCACTCCTCCGGCGTCAGCTTGCCCGGTTTGAGCAGAATGTGGTCGGGTATGCCGACCTTGCCAATATCGTGTAGCGGCGCCGAGCGGACGAGGAGTTCGATGGTGTGCGGCTGCAGGTAGTCAGCAAAGCGCGGATGCAGTTGCAAGGCTTCGGCCAGCGTGCGGACGTAACCTTGTGTGCGGCGCAGGTGGTTGCCGGTTTCCGGGTCGCGCGTTTCGGCCAGCCGTGCCAGTGCGTGGATGCTGACTTCCTGGATGATCTGGTTTTGTCGGAGCCGATGCGCGACTTCGGCTTCCAGCGTCCGGTTTTCGCCTTGCAGCTGCGCCTTGGCTCGTTTCAACTCCAGGTGCGTTCGCACGCGCGCGCGCACGATGCCGGGGCGCAGGGGCTTGGTGATGTAGTCGACGGCACCGTGGTCAAGGCCGCGTTCCTCGTCTTCGGTGGCATCCATGGCCGTGACGAAGATCACCGGAATCTCGGCGGTACGCGGGTCGGCCTTGAGGCGGGTGATGACTTCGTAGCCATCCATGTCCGGCATCATCACGTCGAGCAGAATGAGGTCGGGAACATGTTCGCCAGCAGCGATCTGCAGGGCGCGTCGTCCGGAATTGGCCGCACGCACGCGCCAGGTTGGCTGCAGCACCTCGCTGAGAACGGTCAGGTTCTCGGGCGTATCGTCAACAATCAGGATGGTGGCTAGGGCTGCGTCTGGCGGGAGTGTCATAGTCTTTGCAGCAAACCTGAATTTTGGCAAATGAAGCTTCGAATTATGACTGTCTTTCGTTGCATCGTCCGTTGATGGATTTGATATTGATCAAAAAATCAGACGTGCAGCAAGGCGATCTTGAGCGGCGGATTGCTGTCCCGGCTCGGGAAGTCACTTTCCGGTTGAATCCACTCGACCGCGTGGATCGGGCGGCCGGCCTTGCGTGCGCTTCGCTCCATCTGGTCCAGCCAGGTTTCACGTTCGACTTCGGCAACGTTGTTGCAGCAGATCAGGATGCCGCCTTCCTGCGTACAGAGCAGCGCCGGCTTGAACAGCGCCGAGTAGTCATTGACCAGATCGACGACACCAAACGGGCTTTTCGCATGACGGGGCGGGTCGAGAAAGACCAGATCGAACTGCTGCGGCTCCAGTTTGGGGAAGGGTGGCAAGCGCCGACCGCGCACGATTGACGGCTGGCCGAGGCCGGACAACTGGCGCATCGCGGCAAAGGCATCGCTCTTGACGAAGCGCGGGCGCACGGCAAGGGTGTTGAGGCGGGCATTCTGCTTGCCGACAGCGAGGCTGGATTCGGAAAAGTCCACATTCAACACTGCTTTTGCCCCGGCGGCGGCTGCCGCAATGCCGACCCCGCAGGTGTAGGCAAAGAGGTTGAGTACCGATTTCCCCACAGCCTCCGTCATGACCCGGCGGCGGCCGGCGCGCATGTCCAGGAAAAGCCAGGGGTCCTGGCCGCCGTGACGGGCCTGAATGGCGTAGCCGATACCCATCTCGTGCGCCACTCGCGGCTGTGTTGCTGCCGCCAGCGCATCTTCGGGGAGGGTGTTGGCGATACGCGAATTGCCCCGGCTGCGGTCGTTATAGACGGCAATGAGATCGGGGAAATGTTCGTGGTAGAAGGCCTTGATGACTTCCTCGGTGGCTGCGTCGAGCGACTGGTGGAAGGTCTGGATCAGCAGCAGTTCGCCGTAGCGGTCTACCGTCAGTCCCGGCGTGCCTTCAACCGTGCCGTGGTAAAGGCGGTAAGCATCGGTCTGCTCGGCCTCAAGGTCGGCCAGCAGGTTGCTACGGGCGTCGAGTGCAGTGGCAAGGCTGAGGCGAAGGGTGTCGGTGATCATGGATTTCCAGTGTTAGAAGGGGGGGCGAGTGCCAGCCAGAGGACCCAGTGTCCGCAGGCCGACCGGGCTCGGCGTTCGTTGCCGTCCCAGGGGCCGCCGACGCACAGGCCGGGTTCGGTTTCGCTGGCGATATCGACGCAGCCTGGCTCGCTGCTGGTGCTGCGTGCTCCCGCCCAGCGGTTGCATGTGGCACAGCGTTTCCGGGTAGCTGATTGGCTGGGCATGGGAGCAATGTTGCGAAGGAAGCCCGCAGTGTAGCGAAAGCGGCGATAATTCGCCCTCCTAAAAATGGCAGCAAGGTTCATGGCGCTCAAATCCACCATCTGCAAGGCGGAACTCCAGGTTTCCGACCTTGACCGGCATTACTACGTTGCCCACAACCTGACGCTGGCACGACACCCCTCGGAAACGGATGAGCGGATGATGGTCCGGCTGCTGGCTTTCGCCCTCTACGCCAGCGACGCATTGGCTTTTGGCCAAGGCTTGTCGAGCGAAGATGAACCGGCACTGTGCGAACGTGACCTGACCGGTGCCATCGAACGCTGGATCGATGTCGGCCTGCCCGACGAACGCAACGTCCGCCGTGCTGCGCACCGTTCCCGGGAGATGGTGCTGATCACCTACGGCGGCCGCATCGCCGACATGTGGTGGGCGCAGAACGAATCCAAGCTGGCCGGCCTCGACAATCTGACGGTACTCAACCTGCCGGTCGAGGAAAGTGCCACGCTGACGGCGCTGGCCGGAAAATCGATGCGTCTGCAGTGCACGATCCAGGATGGCGTGGTCTGGCTGGCGGACGGCACCGGCAACCATGAGTTGACGCCGCGCGTGTTGAAGCGGGCCAAGGGGCGATAGAGAAGTATCCGGAGTTGCCCGTTCTACTGCCCGAAATAGCGGCCCGGGCGGTGGTTGATGGTGAGCACCAGATTGAGCATGAAGGCGCCGAGGATCGATAGCGCGACCTTGTCGATATCGACGATGAACAGTGCACCGAGGACAATGAGGCCGTCGGCAGCCATCTGCACGTTGCCGGCGCGCCAGCCTTTTTCCTTCTGCAGGTAGATGGCCATGACGCCAAGGCCGCCGAGGCTGGCCTGGTGGCGTATGAGCATGAGCAGGCCGGCGCCGGCGAGCAGACCACCGATGATGGCGGCAAATAGCGGGTCGATGTGCGCGACGCTGATCCACTGCGGCAGCAGTTCGCTGTAGAGCGACAACAGGCCGACGGCGCAGAAGGTTTTGAGCGTGAAGGCCTTGCCGAGGGCTTTCAGGCCAAAAACATAGAACGGGATGTTGATCAGGAAGTAGAGCAGGCCGAAGGACAGGCCTGTGGCATAGTGGGCGAGGAAGGTCACACCGGCGGTGCCGCCGGTGAGCAGGCCGGCCTGGCGCAGCAGCATGATCGCCAGCGCAAACAACAGGGTGCCGGTGAGCAGGGCCTGCGCATCTTCAAACCAGTGGTGGCGATGGGAAGTCATTGTAATAAGCAGCTATGGAGTGGAATGGTGGAATCACGCATCAACGAACTTGAAATCAAGCTGGCCTACGCCGACGATTTGCTGGAAACGCTGAATCTCACGGTGTTTCGCCAACAGGAGCAGATCGAAGCCCTGCAGCGGCAACTGAGTGATTTGCAGCGGCAGGTGCAGGCCATCCCCTCGCGCTCGCCCGGCAATCCGCAGGACGAAGTGCCGCCGCATTACTGAGCGGGGTGCTCAAGAATCCGCCCCCGGCCGCTGGCGGTGAAAGACCAGCGGTGCGGTGACGGTGGTTGGCGGCGGCGATTGAAGGATATGTTTTTTCATCTTGCCGACTACATGCATCTCACATGGACGGCAGTCAAAACGCAGGGTGTATTTCTCGCCGCCCGAGACCAGGGTCATCGGCTCGGCCCGCACTTGCCCTTGCACCCCGGTCACACCCTTGGCCTGTTTCGGGCACAGGTTGAACGAGAAGCGCAGGCAGTGCTTGGTCACCATCAGCGATACTTCGCCGCTTTCCTCGTGCGCCTCGAAAGCCGCATCCATCAGCTTGACACCGTGCTTCGCGTAGAAGCGCCGCGCCGCATCGTTATAGATGTTGGCGAGGTAGGACAAGGATTCTTCCGGGAAGGTGGCCGGTGGTTCGCTTGCTGCCTTGCGCGCGGGGCGCTGGTAGGCCATTGCGCGGGCCGCATCCAGTGCTGTTACCGCATCGCGGCGCAGGGCGTTGACGCTGGAGGCCGGGAGAAACCACGGCGCCGTCAGTGTGATTTTCATGCTGCGGGCAGTGTAGATCGTTGTGCCGAGCTTGCCGAGGTTGTCCCGCAGCGCTGCTTCAACCTTGTCCGGCTGCGTTGCCGGTGATTTGTCGGCCACCAGCACTGCTTCGGCAGAGATCCCTTCCTCGTCCGTCAGGTGCAGGACAAACCCTGCGGCTGTTTCTGCCAGTTCCATATCGACAGCAATGCGACGCTCGGCTGACTTCTTCGTCAGCGCCAGCTCCCAGGCATGGTCACCGTTGCGGTTGATCGCCGTGCCGGGCTGCAAGCCGGGCAGTTCTGCGAGCGGTACGTTGGGCGTGCAGCGCCAGATATCCCCGCGCTTTTCCGCAACGTTGATCGGCAGGCCGATTACCTCGCGCTTGTGCATGTAGTTGAGGCCGTCGCCATTGGTCAGCGGCTCGTTGGCGTCCATCTCGAACCAGCCGCTGCCCAGCCGGGTGACGGTGCCGATCGGCAGGCCGACGAACTTCGGCGAGTCGAAGGCGCCGATGTCGGTCTTGCGGTCGTTCACGAAATAATCGGTGGTGCCACGGTGGAAGGTCTTGTCCGGGTTGGGCGTGAAGAAGAGGGTGGTACGACCGCTGGATGCCGCCCGATAGTCGCCATGAGCCTCAAGGAAACGATCAAGCTCGCGGCGATAATGGGCGGTGATGTTCTTGACGTAGCCCAGATCCTTGTAGCGCCCCTCGATCTTGAAACTGCGGATACCGGCAGCGATCAGCGCCTCCAGATTGCTCGTCTGGTTGTTGTCCTTCATCGACAGCAGATGCTTCTCGAAAGCCACGACGCGGCCCTGATCGTCCGAGAGTGTGTAGGGCAGGCGGCAGTCCTGCGAGCAGTCGCCCCGGTTGGCGCTGCGGTCGGTGTGTGCGTGGCTGATGTAGCACTGGCCGGAGAAGGCGACACACAGGGCACCGTGGATGAAAAATTCGAGGCTGGCGTCGGTTGCCGCATGGATCTTGCGGATCTCCGCCAGACTCAGCTCGCGTGCCAGAACCATCTGCGAAAAGCCGACCTCGCCGAGGAACCTGGCTTTCTCGACGGTACGGATATCGCACTGAGTCGAGGCGTGCAGTTCGATCGGTGGTAGATCGATCTCCAGCAGCCCCATGTCCTGCACGATCAGGGCATCGGCGCCGGCCTCGTAAACCTGCCAGGCCACCTTGCGTGCCGCTTCCAGTTCGCTGTCGTGCAGGATGGTGTTGAGCGCCACCAGCACGCGTGCGTTGTAGCGGTGGGCGTGTTTTGCCAGCTGGGCGATTTCACCGATATCGTTGCCGGCGTTTGCCCGCGCACCGAAAGCCGGGCCGCCGATATAGACGGCATCCGCCCCATGGTTGATGGCCTCGATGCCGAACTCGCCGGTCTTGGCCGGGGCGAGCAGTTCCAGACGTTGAACACGTTCGAGACGTTCAGCGGCAGAAGGCTGGTTTGGCGGGGTTTCAGGCATGAGGGTTGCAGCAGAAGGTGAGGCGGGGCGCCATTTTACCGCTGTTTTGGCTGGGCCTTGCGCGCGCACTGCTGCAGGGTGGAGACAAGGACGGAAACAGTCGCTTACATCTGGCGACAAATCGATACCGCCTGGCCGTCACCGAATCGGCAAGGCGCTGCGTTGTTTGCTGCATCACCTGGGTGGGAAGGAGGGTCTTTCCCTTCCGGGGTGACAAGGAGAAGCAAATGAACACAGAACGATTCCTGCGCGCAGGTGCGCTTGCCGTCGCGGTTTTGCTCACCGGGTGTGCGGTTTCACCATCGGTGGGACCGCGCTATGTTGAACGTCATGAATATTACGAGCCGGTCAGAATGGCGCCACCAGCGCCTTATATCGAGCATGTTGGCTATCCACCGGTTGTTGGTCATGTCTGGATATCCGGCTACTGGAACTGGGGCGGCGCGCGCTATGCCTGGGTTCCGGGCCGCTGGGAGGCGCCGCGCAGCGGCCACCACTGGGTACCGCATCGCTGGGAAAAGAACGGTGATCACTGGCGGCAGCAGGGGGGCCATTGGGAGCGTGGCGGGAATGCGCAACGGACTGCCGTCGATATCCGGCAACCTGAGCACGACACGCATCGCCAGGCTTCTGTTGCTGCGTCTGCACCAGCGCTGCGCCACTCCGGGCGAGAAGCGCCGCGTGGCGACGATCAGCGAGGCCGCAGCAGCGTCAATGTTCAACCAATGCCAGAGCGCAGTGTGCGTCTGACGCCGCCGCTGGAGTCAAGGGGCTTGCCGCGTATCGACGCATCGCGCCCGGCGGCCAGGAGCGAGGAGCACTCCCCATCCGAGCGTCAGCGCAGGCCGGAGGCCGCAGTCAGAGAAGGCAATCGTGACGCTGGCCGCAGCGACGCACGTGAGAGAAGTCGTGGCGGCGAGCGTAACCGGGAAGAAAGCCGGGAAGAAAGCCGCGACGGTTCCAGGGACGGGAGTCGCGAGCGCAATCGGCCGCGTGGCGTGTAATCGGGAAAATACGCTGGTGGGCGTAGCAGTCAGTCAAAGAAAAAAACAAACCGCCAAGGCACCAAGGGAACCCCAAGTTAACGTTCTGTTTTCTTGGTGAACCTTTCTGTTCGTTGTGTCTTGGCGGTGAGATTTTTTTGTCGCTTTTCAACATCACCGGCCCTGGTAGCGGGGCAATCAGGATTCCTGTCGCTTGATCCGCGAGGCCAACCATACCAGGAGCAGTACCGGTGCACCAAGCAGGGCCGTGCCGATGAAGAAGTTGTCGTAGCCGAAGGTGTCCACATACGCTCCGGAAAAACCGGCGATGGTTTTCGGTAGCAGCAGCATCATCGAGCTGAAGAGTGCGTACTGGGTGGCTGAATAGCTGACGTTGGTCAGGCTGGAAAGGTAGGCGACAAAGGCTGCCGAGGCGATACCGCTGGCCAGGTTGTCGGCGGAAACCACGAAGATCAGCGCTGTTACATCGTGGCCATGCCCGGCCAGCCAGGCAAAGAGCAGGTTGCTGGCAGCGCTGAGGATGGCGCCCAGCATCAGGATGCGCATGACGCCGAAGCGCATCGACAGCACACCGCCGACGAAGGCGCCGGCCAGGGTCATGATCACCCCGTAAATCTTGGTGACGGCGGCCACCTCGTCCTTGGAAAAACCCATATCGACATAGAACGGGTTGGCCATGATGCCCATGACCACGTCGCTGATGCGATAGACCGCGATCAGGGCCAGGATCAGCGCGGCCTGCCAGCGGTAACGGCGCAGAAATTCGGCAAAGGGTTCAACCAGGGCACTGCGCAACCACTCGGCGGCATTCCTCGCCGGCGGCAGTTCGCGCCGTGCCGGTTCCGGGGAGAACAGTACCGTGACAATGCCGACCAGCATCGATGCCGCCATCGCCAGGTAGGCGGTTTGCCATGCAGCGTGCTGGTAGGCCGCCGCTCCGGGCAGCATTGGCAGTACCTCGGCGCGTGCCGCCAGCCACAGCGCCCCGGCCCCCGACCAGATCATCGCCAGCCGATAGCCGGTCTGATAGGTCGCCGCCAGCGCGGCCTGCCGGTCGACATCGGCCGACTCGATGCGGTAAGCGTCGAGCGCAATATCCTGCGTTGCCGATGCAAAGGCCACGGCCAGCGCAAACCAGACGATCGGCATCAGCGCCAGCTTCGGATCAGTGAAGGCCATGCCGGTGAGGGCCAGCACAATGGTCAATTGCGACAGCAGCAGCCAGCTGCGCCGGCGGCCCAGGCTGCGGGTCAGGAAGGGGATGGGCAGCCGGTCAACCAGTGGCGCCCAGACCCATTTGAAGCCATAGGCGAGGCCCACCCAGCTCAGGTAGCCGATGGTCGTACGGTCGATGCCCGCCTCGCGCAGCCAGAAACTGAGGGTGCCGAATACCAGCAGCAGCGGTAGCCCGGCCGAGAAGCCAAGCGCCAGCATGCGCAGGCTGGCGGGTTCGAGATAGACGCGCCAGGCGTTGCGCCATGGGGGGCGGGAGTCGATGGTATTCATCGTCACGGAATTTGCCCTTCTTTTTTCTGTGGCAGGTTCACCAGCACGATCCCCAGAGCGACGCAGCCTGCAGCAAAGAGGAAGCTCGGTGTCAGCGGATCGTTGAGGAAGAGCACGCCGAAGGCCACGCCAAAGATGGGGGTCAGGAAGGAAAACACCATCATCCGGCCGACGATGTAACGCTGCAGCAACCAGAACCAGGCGAGGTAGCTGGCGAAGGCCACAATCACGCCCTGATAGGCGAGCGACAGCAGCACCGGCGTCGTCAGTGCCGTGATGCCGGCTTCGCCGAGCAGCGGCGAGAGGGGCAGCATGATTACGGCGGAAGCGGCGAGCTGGTACCAGAGCACCTTGGTGGCACTGATTCTGGAAAGCCCGGTGGCGCGGATGAGGATGGTGGTGGCCGCCCAGCCGACGGCAGCCAGGAGGCCGAGCACGTCACCGAGCAGTGTCTTTTCTGTCGTGCCGCCCTCGCCGAGGAAACCGACGGCGAGCCCGGCGAAAGCCAGGGCGATGCCGCCAAAATGGCGCCAGTTGAGCCGCTCGCCGGGAACGAACCAGTGCAGTCCGAGTACCGTCAGGCAGGGGGCGGTGTAGAGGAAGACGATCATGCGCGAGGCGGTGGTGTGGGCCAGCCCGATGTAGATGAAGATGAATTCCAGCTCAAACAGGCTGCCGGCGAGCAGCCCCATGCGCAGCGTGCCATCGTTGCTGAGCAGCGACAGGCCGCGCCAGCGTGCCCATAAGGTCAGCAGCATGAGGCCGACGAGCGAGCGGATGCCGGATTGCAGCACCGGGCTGACGCCTTCGATGGCGAGCTTGATGGTGATCTGCTGAAAACCCCAGATTGCGCAGAGCAGGATCATCAGGGCAAAGGCCGGGAGGCCGGGTGGGGTGCGTTGATTCATGGGGTAGGGAAAATTATTTGCTTTTTTACCGGATACTGTATAAAAATACAGCATGCGGTTTTATCCAGCATTTTGGAGGTTTCGATTATGGCAAAACTTACCCCCAGGCAACAGGAAATTCTTGATTTCATTCGTAGCACTGTCGAGATTCTCGGCTCGCCACCGACGCGGGCTGAAATTTCGTCGGCTTTCGGATTCGCCTCGGCCAATGCGGCGGAGGAGCATCTGCGGGCGCTCGCCAAGAAAGGCTCGATTGTCCTCGAACCGGGCTCTGCACGGGGTATTCGTCTGGTTGAACAACTGGGGTTGCCGCTGATCGGCAGCGTCGCTGCCGGTAGCCCGATTCTGGCGGTTGAAAACGTGCTCGGCCGCTATGCGCTCGATGCCCACCTGTTCTCGCCCAAGGCCGATTTCCTGCTGCGCGTGCAAGGCTTTTCGATGATCAACGCCGGTATTTTGGACGGCGATCTGCTGGCGGTGCATCGCACGGCCGAAGCGCGCGACGGGCAGATCATCGTTGCCCGGCTGGAAGATGAAGTGACCGTCAAGCGCTTGCGCCGCCATGGGCCGATGGTCGAGCTGGTGGCTGAAAACCCCGATTTCGACCCGATCATCGTTGATACCCGGGAGAAGGAAATGTCCATTGAAGGCATCGCTGTCGGGCTGATCCGGGGTGGAGTGTCGCTGTAGTGGCTTTTGCCGCGCCCTCCCTTCCGTTGGCCGAAGTGCTTGCGCGCAACGACATCTGGCGTGGCGACGCACTGGCTTCTGCCGCGCTGCCCGGTGTCTCCAGCGGCTTTGCGCAGCTTGATGCCGAATTGCCCGGTGGCGGCTGGCCACGAGGGGGGCTGGTCGAGCTGCTGCATTCCCGTGTCGGCATGGGGGAAGTCAGCCTGCTGATGCCGGCGCTGGCACGTATTTCTGCCGATGAGCTGGCCTGGGTGGTGTGTGTGGCGCCGCCCCAGCAACCGTATGCGCCTGCCTGGGCTGCGGCCGGTGTTGATCTTTCCCGTCTGCTGATTACCCGGGCCAGCGGCGGTGATGCCGCCTGGGCTTGTGCCCGTGTGCTCGATACCGAAGGTGTCGGGGCCTTGCTGGCCTGGTTGCCCACAGCTGATACCGGCACGCTGCGCCGCTTGCAGCTGCTGGCCGAGCGTAGCCGTACCCTGGTCTTTCTTTTCCGCCCGGCCAGCGCAGCCAGTGCCGCTTCTCCCGCGCCATTGCGTATCGGCCTCGAAGCCTGTGCCGGCGGTCGTCTCTCACTCCGTCTTTTAAAGCGCCGTGGCGGTGCTCGCGCACAGCCCATCGATCTCGATCCCGTGCGTCCCGCACCCTTGCGTCATGTTGTGGCTAGCCCTGCATCTTCCCCTGCTGCCGCTCGAAGTCTTTCCGAGCCGGCTGACGCCTAGCGCCGTCATCTGTCGCGAGCATGTCGTTACCTGCAATGCCGCTGCGGCTGCAGGGGGCGTCGTGCCCGGCATGCGCCTGGGCGATGCCTGGGCGATCCTGCCGACGCTCGCGGTCGATGACCAAAACGTGGCCCTCGAAGCCGCGCGGCTGCAGGCGCTGGCTTGCTGGGCGGGTAATTTCACGCCGGAAATCAGCCTCGCTGCACCGCTCAGTCTGCTGCTTGAAGTGCAGGGTTCCCTGCGTCTTTTTGGTGGCCTGGAGCGCTTGTTCGAGCAGGTACGCGCGTCCTGTGCCGCGCAGGGCCATCTCTGCCATGCCGCCCTGGCGCCGACGCCGCGTGCGGCACTCTGGCTGGCCAGGGCGGCCCCCGGAAGCTGCTGCCCTGATAGCGAAAGCCTGCACACTGCACTTGTGACCTTGCCGCTTGCTGCGCTGGATTTGCCCGGCAAGGACGAGTCCCGTCTCGCTGGATTCGGCATTCGGCGTGTTGGCGAATTGCTCAAACTGCCGCGTGCCGGTCTGGGGAGACGCTTTGGTGCGGCTTTCGTGATGGATCTGGCACGCGCTATCGGTGAAATACCGGACCCGCAACCGCGCTTTGTTTTCCCGCAACGATTTCGTGACCGGGTTGAATTGAGTGCCCGGGTTGAGGATGCCGAGCGCTTGAATTTTGCTGCTCACCGCCTGCTCCTGACGATGTGTGGCTGGCTGGCAGCGCGTGGCTGCGGTCTGCTGCATTGTGTGCTGGAACTTGAGTTGGAGGGTGGGAAGCAGGAAGCACCTATCCGGGTCGAGCTCGGTTTTTCCGATCTGACGCGCGACCCCGAGCGGATCAAGCGGGTCTTGCGCGAGCGCCTGGGAAAAACCCGACTGCCGGCACCGGTCTATGCCTTGTCGTTGTCTGCCGACGCCCCGGCCATGCTGCCGGGGCGTGATGGCAGTCTGTTCGGCGAGCGGGCTGCCGAGGAAAGTGTGGTGGTGCTGGTTGAGCGTTTGCAAGCGCGCATGGGCGCGGAGCAGGTCTTTCGCCTCGCAGTGATGCCGGATCACCGGCCAGAGCGCGCTTCGCAAGCGCAAAGGCAGGGAGGGGGGCTGGCCGTAAAAACACCGGTCGCGCCATCGGTTATTCCCCCGCGTCCTTGCTGGCTGTTGTCTCAGCCGGAAGCCTTGGCGGAAATCAAGGGCGCTCCGCATCGCGGGGGGGCGCTGGTCTTGCTGGCCGGCCCGGAGCGCATTGAGAGCGGTTGGTGGGATGCGGGAGAGGGGGCTGGAGAGGATGCAGCGTTGGGCGATATCCGGCGGGATTACTTCGTCGCGCTGTCGCCACGCCAGGAATGGCTGTGGATTTTTCGCAATGCGGAAGGGTGGTTCTTGCACGGCTTGTTTGCCTGAAATATTTTTCTGGCATTGCCGGTCTGGCTGGCTATAGTCAATGGATAACAAAAATGCCAGGACACCAAAGGAGATCAGCTATGGACAATATGCTGCGCGGTTTGCTTCCCGAAGAAATGCTGACTGACCACCTCGGCATGGATCTTCAACATGAGGAAATTTTCTCGCGCATCGAATACCTTCGGAATAGCGAAACCGACGATGACGCCTTGCTGATTCCAGCACTTTCCTCGTTGCTGACTTACCTGGCCGAACATTTCGCAATGGAGGAACAGCTTGCCGCCGAGGGAGGTGTCGAATTTTCCACCCATGCCCGGGACCATGCCGAGAACCTGCGCCTGTTTCACAAGGCGCTGGGTGAAGTAAAACGGGGCAGCATGCCGCCCCGCATGTTTCTTCGCTATATCGACTACTGGTTCGAGCACCACATCAACATGCTTGACCGACCCTTTGCCCAGCACCTGGTGGGGCGTTCAGATTCCCCTTGGGGAAGGGTTTCGGGTGGGCTTGCGGAACCTCCCCGTTTGTCCGCATAGATTTTCTGCCGCTTCCTGAATAATGCTTGATGCCATAACTGTATGAATATACAGTTATGGCATGCCCTCCTCACTGCCTCCCTATGCGGAGCTTCACTGCCTCTCCTGCTTTTCCTTCCTGCGCGGCGCTTCGCACCCGGATGAACTGATCGGCCGGGCGAAAGCCCTTGGCTATTCGGCATTGGCGCTGACCGACGAATGTTCGCTGGCTGGCATCGTACGCGCCCATGTGGCTGCCAAAGCGGCCGGAATGAAACTGCTCTGCGGTGCCGAATTCTCGTTGCTGGATGGGCTCAGGATCGTCCTGTTGGCAGAGGATCGTGCCGGTTACGGCAATCTCTCTGCGCTGATTACCCTGGCTCGGCGCCGCTCCGTAAAAGGGGCCTATCGCTTGACGCGCGGTGATCTTGAGGCGCTGGCCCCAGCCGGTGCAGTGCCCGGTTGTCTGTGCCTGTGGCTGCCGGAAGACAGGGATGTAGAGGCTTCGGTCGAAACGGGCCGCTGGCTGACAGCGAATTTCCCCGGCCGCTGCTGGCTGGCGGTAGAGCTGCACGCCGGCCCCAACGATGCGCTTTTGCTGGCCCGGCGATTGATGCTGGCCCGGCAATGCGGACTGCCCGCCGTCGCTGCCGGCGATGTGCACATGCATTTGCGTGCGCGCCGTCCCCTGCAGGACGTGATGACCGCCGTACGCCTGAACACGATGCTGTTTGCTGCCGGCCATGCCTTGTATCCCAACGGCGAGCGCCACCTGCGCACCCGCTTGCGGCTGGCCCGGGTTTATCCTCCGGCCTTGCTGGCGGAAACCCTCCGGGTTGCCGCGCGTTGCCAGTTTTCTCCGGATGAACTGCGCTATGAATACCCGGACGAAATTGTTCCGCACGGTGAAACGCCTACTGCCTACCTTGCCCGCCAGGTCGAGACCGGATTGGCTCGTCGCTACCCGCAAGGCGTGCCCTTGTCGGTACGTGGACAGATCGAGCGTGAACGTGTGCTCATCGCCGAGTTGCAGTACGAGGCCTATTTCCTCACCGTCTTCGACATCGTCAATTTTGCCCGCAGCCAGAAGATTCTCTGCCAGGGGCGTGGCTCTGCCGCCAACTCGGCGGTGTGTTACGCGCTGGGTATCACCGAGGTGGACCCCGCACGTTCGAACCTGCTCTTTGAACGTTTCATTTCGAAGGAGCGCGGCGAGCCGCCGGATATCGATGTGGACTTCGAGCACGAGCGGCGTGAGGAAATCGTGCAGTACATCTACAGAAAATATGGCCGTGAGCGGGCGGCACTGGCAGCGGCACTGATCACCTACCGAACGCGGGGCGCACTGCGCGATGTCGGCCGTGCGCTCGGTTTTTCCTCGGCACAGATCGATGCGCTCTCCGGTTCATTGGCGTGGTGGGATAAACGGGATCAGCTGCCGATGCGCTGTGCCGGCGTCGGCCTCGACCCGGAAAGTCCGCGTGTCGCCAAGTGGCTGGCGCTGACTGAAATGCTCGTCGGCTTTCCGCGCCATCTCTCGCAGCATGTTGGTGGTTTCATCATCTCGCGCGGGCCGCTCTCGCGGCTGGTGCCGATCGAGAACGCCGCCATGGAAAACCGCACGGTAATTCAGTGGGATAAACACGATATCGAGGCGCTCGGCCTGCTGAAAGTGGACGTGCTGGCCCTGGGCATGCTCTCCGCCGCGCGCCGCGCACTGGCGCTGCTCGGCATGGAAATGCAGGACATCCCAAGCGAAGACCCGGCGGTGTACGACATGATCTGTCGTGCTGACACCATCGGCGTCTTCCAGATCGAATCACGTGCCCAGATGGCCATGCTGCCGCGTTTGCAGCCACGGCAGTTTTACGACCTCGTGGTGGAAGTGGCGATCGTTCGTCCTGGCCCGATTCAAGGCGATATGGTGCATCCCTACCTGAAGCGGCGCGAGCGCATCCGCGCAACGGGCGAAGCGCTGCGTTTCTCGCGCCCCGAACTGGCCGATGTGCTTGGCCGCACCTATGGTGTGCCCATTTTCCAGGAACAGGCGATGCAACTTGCCGTTGTTGCAGCAGGCTTTACGCCCGGCGAGGCCGACCAGCTGCGGCGGGCGATGGGGGCGTGGCAGAGGAAGGGCGGGCTCGAACACTTTCGCGAAAAACTGCTCACCGGCATGGCCGATCGTGGCTACCCGGCCGAACTCGCCGAACGGCTTTATCGGCAGATCGAAGGCTTCGGCGACTACGGCTTTCCCGAGTCGCATGCGGCCTCCTTTGCGCTGCTGGCCTATGTCTCGGCCTGGCTCAAGTGTCACCATCCAGCGGAGTTTCTCTGCGCGTTGCTCAACAGCCAGCCGATGGGGTTCTACTCGCCTTCGCAACTGGTGCAGGATGCGCGCCGCCACGGCGTCAGGGTGCTGCCGGTGGATGTGCAGGTGAGCAATGTGGCAGCCTGCATCGAAAGTGGGGGGGTTCGTCTCGGCCTGCAAGGCATTAGCGGTCTCTCGCAAGCCGGCGCCGACGCTGTTGTTGCCCAGCGCCCGGCGAGTGGTTACGCCAGCATGGCCGATCTGGCGGCCCGCACTGGCATCGCTCAGCGCGACCTCGATTGCCTCGCGCGGGCCGCTGCGCTCACGCGTCTTGCCGGGCACCGTCGCCAGGCTGCCTGGGCCGCCGCCGGTGCTGCCGTGCAGCTCGATCTGCTGGCCGCCGCCGCACTACAGGAAGCTCCGCCAGAACTTGCCGCACCAAGCGAAGCCGAAGACCTCGTTGCCGATTACGCCAGCACCGGCCTCACCCTCGGCCGGCACCCACTCGGTCTGCTGCGCGAGCGCCTCAGTGCAAGGAGATTCCTCTCCGCCGGTAGGCTGAGTCAGCTGCCGAACCGTGCCCTCGCACGCATGGCCGGCATCGTCACCTGCCGGCAGCGGCCGGGTACGGCCAGCGGTGTGGTGTTTATCACCCTGGAGGATGAAACCGGGCTGGCGAACATCGTCGTCTACGGCCGCCTCGCCGAGCAGCAGCGGCGGGAACTCCTGGGATCACGCCTGCTTGGCGTGCTCGGGCAGGTGCAGCGGGAAGGGGAGGTGGTGCATCTGGTGGCCGGGCGACTGCTCGATCTCAGCCCTTGGCTGGGCCGGCTGGAGACGATGAGTCGGGATTTTCATTGAAAAATCTGGAAACAGGAGTGTCGTGTGATTGGCGGCACTCCTGGGAGTGCTTACGGATTCAGGCATTCCGGTCTGTCTGGCCAGCAGAGGGGCCAGCACATGGTTTTAGGCTGCTAGGGCTTCTGTCGAGCCCAGGGCATCGCCCGGTTCTTGCCCTGGCGCTTGGCTACGTACATGGCTTCGTCGGCGTGATGCAGCAGCTGCATCGGGTCGCGTGAGTCGGATGGGGCCAGTGCGTAGCCGATGCTGGCGCTGACCTGGTTGCCGGCTGCTTGCGCCACGGCTTCGACCGAGGCGCGTAAGTGTTCGGCAAGCGCCTCGGCGCCGGCCTGTCCGTGCACGCGTGCAAGGACGAGAAACTCGTCACCGCCGAAGCGTCCTACGGCGTCTTCCGTTCGCACGGCACCACGCAGGGCGGAAGCCACATCGGCGAGCAGGCGGTCGCCGGCATGATGCCCCTTCTCATCGTTGACCGCCTTGAAACCATCCAGGTCGATGAAGAAGAGCGCGTATTCCAGGTTCGGATCGGCAATCGAGCATTCGATGTAGGACATCATCGTGTGACGGCTGAGCGCATCGGTGAGCGTGTCCCGTTCGACACTGCGGCGCAGTTGCTCCTGCGCGATCGTCAGTTCGTGCACGTCGGTCGTGACGGTGTAAACGCCGATCACGGTACCGTTTTCATCAAAATCGGGGACGTAGCTGGTGCGCATCCAGCGCGGCCCGCTGATGAGGCCTTGCACCAGTCGCGAGAAGTGTGCGGTGGTGCCGGTCAGGGCCTTTTCGTAATGGGGCTTTTGCTCAAGCCAGCTGACCATTCCGCGTACTTCGCTGACATGGCGGCCCAGGGCGTTTGCAGAAGACATGCCGACGATTGCGCACCACGCCTTGTTCACGAAGCGGAGAATACAGCCGGAATCAAGATAGGTAAGCGGTGTAGGGATGTTGTCGGTAAAGCGATCCAGGCGCCTGCGTGCGGCGATTAGTGCGTCCCGCTCGACGATATCCGCATGAATGTCGGTGGCAATGGTAAATACGGACGAAACATTCCCGTCCTTGCCGATATCCGGGAACACTTGTATTCGTGCCCAGCGTTGGGGGTGTGGCGGATGCGTCAGCAGGCGTTCGTAGCCCGCAATTTCCCCCTGGAAGGCGCGCTCGAATGCCGGTATTGCTGCGCCCCAGGCTTCGCTGCCAAAGAGATCTTCCAGCGTGCGGCCAAGAAGCTGTTCGTGGCTGCGACCCGCCCATGCCAGATAAGGGGTGTTGCAGAATAGCAGGCGAGCCTGCGCATCCCAGCGGCCGATCGGCAGTGCGACGACGTTGGCAAGGCGCTCGAAGTGCAGGGTCTGCGTGTTGGGCGAGGTTGGCATTTGACGGATCGGTTTATGGGGACCCCATGTCACGACTGACTGAGTCGCCCGTCTGCAGTCCATTCTATAACCGAAAGCGGCTAAGGATTCGTCCAGTCTGCCGCAAGGCGATTCTGGCCTTGCCACCCCCCGTCTCTGCAAGCGTGGAGCGGGGCGTGCCCGATTGGCCGATACCGTTCGGCGGACGGAAAATTTCCTGAAAAATCGGTTGCTTAGCTGCTTCCCGAACCGTTATAATCTTGCCCTCGCTTCGCCAAGCGAAAAAACACGATTAATCATTGACGTTCGCTCTATCAAACCGGGGCTTCGTCGTTTTAAGGAAAGAGAGTTTGACATGGCGTTCAATACCGAACAGAAATCCAAAGTTGTTGCCGATTATCAGCGCGCCCAGGGCGACACCGGTTCGCCGGAAGTCCAGGTGGCCCTGCTGACCGCCCGCATCAACGACCTGACCGGCCACTTCAAGGAGCACGTCAAGGATCACCACTCCCGCCGCGGCCTGCTGCGCATGGTGAGCCGTCGTCGCAAGCTGCTTGACTACCTGAAGCGCACCAACGTTGATGGCTACCGCACGCTGATCGAGCGTCTGGGCCTGCGCAAGTAATCTCAGCGGTCAACAATCAGCACTCCGAATTCTCCGATCCGCAATGCGATCGGGAACACGCAAGAGCAGCGGCACTGCCCAAGGGGCGGTGTCGCTGTTTTTGCATTTGCCATGGCCATCCGCAGTCAATGCGGTAGCCACAGGCGCGTCGACAACAAAGCGTGCCGGAGTCGTGGGTACGCCGCGCCAATAATCAGAAAGAAAGGAAACAATGTTTAACGTTGCCAAGAAAACCTTCGCCTATGGTGCCCATACGGTCACATTGGAGACGGGCGAAATCTCCCGCCAGGCTGGCGGTGCCGTGCTGGTGTCGATTGACGACACCGTTGTGCTGTGTACCGTGGTTGGTGCCAAGAAGGCCAAGCAGGGTCAGGATTTTTTCCCGCTGACCGTTGATTACATCGAGAAGACCTACGCTGCCGGCAAGATCCCCGGTGGTTTTTTCAAGCGTGAAGGCCGTCCTTCCGAGAAGGAAACGCTGACCTCCCGCCTGATCGACCGCCCGATCCGCCCACTGTTCCCGGAAGGCTTCTACAACGAAGTCCAGGTTGTCGCTACCGTCATGTCGCTGAACCCGGAAGTGGATCCGGACATCGCTGCACTGATCGGCACCTCGGCCGCCCTGTCGATTTCTGGTATCCCGTTCGACGGCCCGATCGGCGCCGCCCGCGTTGGTTACATCGACGGCCAGTACGTGCTCAACCCGACCCTGTCGCAGGTCAAGGCTTCGCAACTGGATCTCGTTGTTGCCGGCACACAATCTGCCGTGCTGATGGTTGAATCGGAAGCCAAGGAACTGTCTGAAGAAGTCATGCTCGGCGCCGTGGTCTTTGGTCACACCGAAATGCAGAAGGTGATCAACGCCATCAACGAGCTGGTGGAAGAAGCCGGCAAGCCCGAGTGGGACTGGCAGGCACCGGCCAAGGACGAAGCACTGATCGCCCGTCTGAACGACCTGGTCAAGGCCAAGATCGAAGAAGCCTACAGCATCACCGTCAAGCAGACCCGCAGTCAGCGTCTGAAGGAACTCTCCGCCGAAGCCGTTGCTGCACTGTGCACGGGCGAAGAAGGCGCGCCGGACGCGAACACCGTTGGCAACTACTTCTTCGAAATCGAAGCTGCTACCGTTCGTGGCCGTATCCTCGCCGGCGAGCCGCGCATCGACGGTCGCGACACGCGCACCGTGCGCCCGATCGCCATTCGCAGCAGCGTGCTGCCGCGTACCCACGGTTCGGCCCTGTTCACCCGGGGTGAAACGCAGGCGCTGGTCGTTGCCACGCTCGGCACCAACCGCGACGAGCAGATCATTGATGCGCTGGCCGGCGAATATCGCGAGCGCTTCATGCTCCACTACAACATGCCCCCGTACGCCACCGGCGAATGCGGTCGTGTCGGTACGCCGAAGCGTCGTGAAATCGGTCACGGTCGTCTGGCCAAGCGCGCCCTCGTGGCCGTGCTGCCGCCGGCTGACGAGTTCTCGTACTCGATGCGCCTGGTTTCCGAAATCACCGAATCCAACGGCTCCTCGTCGATGGCTTCCGTCTGCGGCGGTTCGCTGGCGCTGATGGATGCTGGCGTACCGCTGAAGGCGCACGTGGCGGGTATCGCCATGGGCCTGATCAAGGACGGCAACCGTTTCGCCGTGCTGACCGACATCCTCGGCGACGAAGATCACCTCGGCGACATGGACTTCAAGGTGGCCGGTACCAACGGCGGCGTCACCGCGCTGCAGATGGACATCAAGATCCAGGGCATCACCAAGGAAATCATGCAGGTTGCGCTGGCACAAGCCAAGGACGCCCGCCTGCACATCCTCGGGCAAATGGAAGGTTCGATGTCCGGCGTCGGCGAAATCTCTGCTTACGCACCGCGTCTCTACACCATCAAGATCAATCCGGAGAAGAT
>JBAYVG010000053.1:0-21535 GCA_041674785.1 Rhodocyclaceae bacterium | reverse complement strand
TGCGCGACATCGCGATAAGCAACAACGACATCGTCGCTGTTAAAACCGATAGCGGCGCCAAAATCACCCTGTTCGACCGGGTTAGCGAATTCATCACCGACACGTCCAAGCGCGATGCCTTTTGCCGCGCCATCATCAACAAGCTGGGCGATTTCAGCTTCGAGCGCATCTTCAACGAGAAATACGATTTCTACGCCGCGCTGTTTGAATACCTGATCAAGGACTACAACAAGGACAGCGGCGGCAAATACGCCGAGTACTACACCCCGCACGCCGTGGCCAAAATCATGGCTGCCATCCTCGTGCCAGAAGCTGTGCGCGGCAAAGTCAGCAATGTGAGCTGCTACGACCCCTCGGCCGGCTCCGGCACGCTGCTGATGAACATCGCCCACGCCATCGGCGAGCAACGCTGCAGCATCTACTCGCAAGATATTTCGCAGAAGTCATCCAGCCTGCTGCGCCTGAATCTGATCCTGAACAACCTGGTGCATTCCATCCCCAACATCATCCAGGGCAACACCATGCTCCACCCCTACCACCGGGAGGCGCAGGGACAGGGACAAAAAAACGCGCTCAAAAAGTTCGACTACATCGTCAGCAATCCACCCTTCAAGATGGATTTCAGCGATTTCCGCAACGAACTGGACAGCAAGGAGCATCGCGAACGCTTCTTTGCCGGGGTGCCCAATATCCCCAAGCAGGCCGTGGACAAAATGGCCATCTACCAGCTCTTCTTGCAGCACATCATCTATTCGCTCAAGCCCGGCGGCAAAGCGGCGGTGGTCGTTCCCACCGGCTTCATCACCGCGCAAAGCGGCATCGATAAAGGCATCCGCCAGCATCTGGTGGACAACAAAATGCTCGCCGGTGTGGTCTCCATGCCCAGCAACATCTTCGCCACCACCGGCACCAACGTTTCCATCCTGTTCATCGACGCGGCCAACCAGGCCGACGTGGTGCTGATCGACGCCTCCAACCTCGGCACCAAGGTCAAGGACGGCAAGAACCAGAAAACCCTGCTCTCCGAAGCCGAAGAAGACCGCATCATCGCCACTTTCAACAGTAAAGAGGCAGTGGAAGATTTCTCGGTGGTGGTAAGTTACGCCGAGATTGCCGCCAAGAATTATTCCTTGAGTGCCGGGCAGTATTTCGACGTGAGAATTGAATACAGCGACCTGACCCCGGCGCAGTTTGCCGAGAAGATGCAGGGTTTTACCGACGATCTGGATACGCTATTTAAGGAATCGGCAGGGCTAGAGCAGGAGATCAAAAAGCAGTTGGTAGGGTTGCGTTTTCATGGATAAGAATGTTGGGATTGCTTGTCGCGTAGTAACTGGAAAGCTGGATGCAAACCAAGCAGTAAAAGGTGGGCGCTATCCATTTTTCACTTGTGCAGAATACCCAGACACCATAGACAACTTCGCTTTTGATGATGATGTTGTGCTCGTTGCTGGGAACAATGCACAAGGCAACTTTCACGTCAGTCGCTTTAGTGGAAAGTTCAATGCATACCAACGAACCTACATCCTAAATGCTAAAGATGGTTTCAATATCGACTACATCTATTACGCGCTCAAACTTGAGTTGAAGCGGCTTCGAGAACGCTCTCAAGGCTCTCAGACAAAGTTTCTCACGATGCCTATTTTGACTGGCATACACCTTCGAAACCTTAGCTTCGAAGAACAATCTGTCATTGCGGATGTTCTGAAAGCCCTCGACGCCAAAATCGACTGCAACATCCGCATCAATGCCGAGCTGGAGGCGATGGCCAAGACGCTGTACGACTACTGGTTCGTGCAGTTCGACTTCCCTGATGCCAACGGCAAACCCTACAAATCCTCCGGCGGCAAGATGGTCTACAACGCCACGCTGAAACGGGAAATTCCGGTGGGGTGGCATATCTCGACTATTGGCGAGACATTCAGAACCCATCTCGGTGGCACGCCATCCCGTGACGTTGACGAATATTGGAAGCCTGGCGATGTGAACTGGCTAAGTTCCGGCGAGAACCCGAGCACTTTTGTCGTGGCACCTGATGAGAAAATTTCGACGCTCGGTTTGCAAAATTCACCAGCCAAGCTGCTGCCCCGAGGCACGGTGATTCTTTCAATCGTTCGTCACCTTAGAGCCTCAATACTGGGAATTGACGCTGCGACGAATCAATCAGTCGTTGGCATTGTCGAGACTGAAAAACTCAAGCACTACTTTATCTATCCATACATTGTTCGGGAAATACCAAGGCTAATGGCTCTTCGTACAGGGGCGCAACAGCCGCACATCAATAAAGGGGCGCTGGATGAATCTCTTCTGGTGATTCCTGACGATACAGCTTTAAGTGCTTACAGCAGCAAGGCGGCACCTTTTTTCTTGCAAATCCAGAACAATCTTCGACAAAACCAGCAGCTCGCCCAACTCCGCGACTGGCTCCTCCCCCTACTGATGAACGGCCAGGTCACGGTGACGTAAATGACCAAGAAAAAGCTTCCGCAGGCTCCGAAGAAAACCGAGGTCTCCATCATCCGTTCTTCGGCGGCCGAGTACCTGACCTTTGTCGCGGCGACAGGCAATGGCAATGCCAGTGTGGAAATGCGCTACGAGGATGAAAACCTCTGGCTCACGCAGAAGATGATGGCCACGCTCTACGATGTGTCGGTGCCGGCCATCAGCCAGCATTTGAAACGCATCTATGCCGACAACGAGCTGGAGCGCGAGGCAACTGTTAAGCCGTACTTAATGGTTCAGACTGAAGGTGACCGCGAGGTTCAGCGCAAGGTCGAACACTACAGCCTGCAAGCCATCATTGCCGTCGGCTTCAAGATCGAGAACGAACGCGCGGTGCAGTTCCGCAAGTGGGCCAACCAGATCGTCAAGGACTACACGGTTCAGGGCTGGGTCATGGATGTGGAGCGCCTGAAGAGCGGCGGCAGCGTGCTGACCGAAGATTTTTTCGAGCGGCAACTGGAAAAAATCCGGGAAATCCGGCTCTCCGAACGCAAGTTCTACCAGAAGATCACCGACATCTACACCACGGCGCTGGATTACGACGCGTCCGCCACGGCGACCAAGCGCTTCTTTGCCGCCGTGCAGAACAAGCTGCACTACGCCATCCACGGACAGACCGCGGCTGAGGTGATCGTAGACCGTGCGGATCACCAGAAAGACAACATGGGTCTAACCCATTGGGAAGGTGCGCCCCAGGGCAAGATCCACAAATACGACGTGACCGTCGCCAAGAACTACCTCTCGGATTTCGAGCTTGCGCAGCTACAGCGGATCGTATCGGCCTATCTGGACATGGCCGAACTGCAGGCTATGCGCAAAATCCCGATGACCATGCAGGATTGGGAAGAGCGCTTGAGCGGCTTCCTGAAACTCTGGGACCGAGACGTTTTGCAGGATGCTGGCAAAGTGTCGGCGGAAATTGCCAAAGCCCACGCGGAAAGCGAGTTCGAAAAATACCGCATCGTGCAGGACAGGTTGTTCGAGAGCGATTTCGACCGGCTGCTGAGACAGATCAAGTCTGGCGACAAGCAAGGCGATGACGATGCGTAAGCCGATGCGCACAGCCTAGGGTCGTTACTACGCAGGTGCGCAACATGAAAGCGACCATTCCGCTGCCACCCTCAAGAGCACTGTCCGGCAACCCGCCACTCACTTCCGGCTGACCAGCATCACTCCCGCCAGCACCAGCCCGGCACCCACCAGCTGTGCTGCCGAGATCGGCTCCGCCAGCAGCCACCAGCCGAAGAAGATGGTCAGCACCGGCCCCAGCGTGCCGATCAGCACTGCTCGTGCCGAGCCGATGCGGCGGATTGCGGCCGATTGCCAGAGCACCGGCAGCACGGTGGAGAAGAGCGCCATTGCCGCGCCGTAGGCGTACACCGGCAGCGGTTGCACCAGGGCGGAGAGCGGCTGGGCGATGAAGAAGTGGATCTGCGTCGCCGCCGTCGACACCAGCATGGCCAGTGCGGCAAAGCGGGCCGAGCCCAGCCGCCGGATGGCCGGTTCGGCGCCAGCGCTGTACAGCGCATAAGTGAGCGCTGACCCGAAAACGAAACCGGCACCGATCAGCACCGTGCGCGTGTCGCTGGCGATCTGCAGGTCGTGCGCGAAGGCCAGGCCGATGCCGGCGTAGGAGAGCAGCAGCGCGCCGACTTGCCGCTTCTCCAGCGCCTTGCCCATGAACAGCACACCGATGAGCACGGTCAGCGTCGGGTAGGTGAACAGAATCAGGCGTTCGAGGCCAGCCGAGATGTATTGCAGGCCGAGGAAATCGAGCATGCTTGACGCGTAGTAGCCGAGCAGGCCGAGCACGATCAGCATGCCCCAGTCGCGCCGCGTCAGCGGCGGCGCCGCGCGGCTGGCGGCAAAGCCGATCCACAGGAAAACCGGCAGCGCGAAGACCATGCGCAAGGAAAGCAGCGTCACCGCATCGACCGGCGCCGCCGCATAAGCCAGCTTGACGAAGATTGCCTTGAACGAAAAACCGAAGGCTGCCAGCACCGCCAGGGCGATGCCGAGTCGTTCGGCAGACCAGTGTTTCCAGGGCATGAGCCAGTTGTGTCCCGTGAAGTAGCGTGCGGTTTATACGAAATATGCGTAAACAGCGAAAAACAGCCATTTGCCAGAAACCCAATAGTGGCAAGACACGCGCTCAAAAACAATTGGTATTATCGCAGCACACAATTCGTTGAATACGAACGCTAATGCAATACGACCTCACTGACCTCCGCCTTTTCGTCGCCATTGCCGAGGCGCAGAACCTGACACGCGGCGCCGAGCGCGCGCACCTGGCCCCCTCCTCGGCCAGCCACCGCATGCGCCAGCTTGAAGAAGCCATCGGCACGCCGTTGCTCAAGCGGCAGGCACGCGGCGTGACGCTGACCCGTGCCGGCGAAGCGCTCTTGCGCCACGCCCGGCAGGTGTTCGCCCAACTCGAACAGATGCACGCCGACCTCGCCCCCTACGCCGAAGGTGTGCGCGGCCATGTTTCGCTGTGGGCCAACACCCACGCCACGCACAGCTTTCTACCCGACGATCTCGCCGAATTCCTGCGCGCCCATCCCCAGGTCAGCGTTACGCTCGAAGAGCACACCAGCCCGGAGATTGTCATGGCGGTGGCGCGCGGCGAGGTGGAAATCGGCGTTGTCGCCGAGACGGTCGAAGGTGCCGAAGTCGAGCTGACCCCTTACCGCGCCGACCGTCTGGTGCTGATCACCCCGGCCACCCACCCGCTGGCAGCGAAGGCGAGTACCCGCTTCGCCGATGTGCTCGACTCCCCCTTCGTGATGCTGCACGCCGGTTCGGCGATCCACACCTTCACCATGAACGCCGCCGCCGCGCTCGGCCGCCACCTCAACGTGCGCATCCAGGTGCGCAGCTTCGAGGCCGTCTGCCGCATGGTCGGCGCCGGCGTCGGGCTCGGGCTGGTGCCACGGAGCGCCGTCAGCAGCAGCGGCCTGCATGCACCGCCGACCATTGTCGAACTCGACGAAGGATGGGCGCAGCGCGACCTGCAGGTCTGTGTCCGGAAGCGGGCGGCGCTCTCGGGTTTTGCTGCGGCGCTGGTGGAACAACTGGGAAACCCCGCCGCCAGCAACTGACGGGGGCCACCACGCCCACAGCTGCGCAGGGCTCCGCCCTCGGGGGTGACAATCTGTACAATCCAGCGATCGCCAACGCACCCATGCATTTCTCACCTCCGGCAATGATCCGTCGCCTCCTGCTGCTCCCACTGTTACTTCTCGTCGCGATTGCCGCGCCCACGCCGGCCTGGTCGACCGGCATCGTCGTCTCGCCCACTGGCGACAGCGGCGCCGAGGCACGGCTGCCGGCCCTGCGCCATCTGGCGGCGCTGTTGCTGCGCGAAGGGGCAACGGCCCCGCCCGAGGAACAGGCGCAGTCGCTGGTACGGCTTGCCAGCGAGATCGGCATCGGCGACATCGCCGAACTGCTGCACGCCGTGCAGAATGAGCGACGGGAAAGTTTCGGCGAGGTCACAACACAATTCCGCTCACTGCTTTCGCGCGACGGGGTCGAGACCGACGATGCCCACCAGTTCAGCAGGCGCAGCGAGCAGGAGCTGGCGGGGCTTGCCGTCGATACAACCTTGCTCGCCGCCCTCCGCCTGCGTGTGGAGCAGGCACTGGGCACGGCCACGGATGCGGCAACGCAGTCGCTGCTCTCCGGCTACCTGCGCCAGGTGACTGCGGCACAGACCCAGCTGCAAGGCTACCAGGCGGAGACGGGCAAAATGGCCCGGCCCGATCTCTTCAAATCTCCCCCCTCACCCACGACACGCGCCGAGGAAATCCGCAACGTCGCGGCGCAGCTCGGCAACCTTGCCGAAGAACGCAGCGCCCTCTCCACACAGATGACCCTCGCCCCCATCGGCCATCTCAATGAGGCGTGGTACGCGGAGGCCATGGAGCGGCTGCAGAGCACGCTATCGAATCTCGACGAACTGAAGGCGCGCCTCTCCGAGCTGCTCGGCAGCAGCCAGAGTGCGACAGAGCGGGCGCAGCTGCTGGCGCTGCTGCGGCAGATCGACGCCTTGCTCAACGCGGCCGCGCTCGACTTGAGAACAGCAGCGACTGCCGGGCAGATCGCCGCCGAGATGCGGCGCCAGGAAACCCTCGCCTACGAAAAACCGCTGGGCACCTACAGTTACCTTTCCTGGGGGCTCTGGGGGAGTGAGGCGACACCGGAGCGGCCCGTTTACCAGAACTCCCACTGGATCGCCGGCAGCCTGACGCCGGCGGTGGCGATCCCGACAACGGGAACGGCCAACTACAACGGGCAGGTCGTCGGCAAGCTTAACGAGGGCGGCGCGGTGACCACCGTCACCGGCACTTCCGCGCTGACCGTCCTGTTCGACAACCGTGGCCTCTCCGGCAGTTTCGACAACATGAAGCGAGCCAACGGCACCGCCTGGACCAGTGCCACCGTCAACGCCACCTGGGGTGCCGGCACGAACCAGATCAGCGGCACCCTCAATGCTGCCAACGGCATGAATGGCACGGTGAACGCCAGCTTCTTCGGCCCGGCCGCCAACCACGTCGGCGGCAGCTGGTCACTCAGTGGCGGCGGCAATCAGGCCTCCGGCGTCTTCGTCGGCGACAAGCAGTAGCAAGGCGGCCGACGATGGCGCATACACCACCCTCCCATTTCCTCGGCGGCCTGCTGCTCGCCAGCCTCCTCGCCAGCCCGGCGCTGGCGGCCCCGGAAAGCATCACGCCCAGCGCTACGGAAAGCGCACCGGCAAGCGCAGCCGCGATCCGCAGCGAAGCCGTCCGCCTGCTTGAACAGAACCGCCCGGATGCGGCCTACCGTTTGCTCCAGCCGCTTCATGCCGGCGACGAAGGTGATATCGACACCACCTTCCTGCTCGGGCAAGCCGCCCTGTTGTCGCAGCGGCCAGCCGAGGCGGTGACGCTGTTCCAGGCCATCCTCGCCCGCAATCCGAACCTGCCACGGGTGCGCCTGGAGCTCGGCCGGGCCTATGCCGCCCTCGGTGAGGCGGAGAAGGCGCGGAACGAATTCCATACCGTGCTGGCGGCGAACCCGCCACACGCAGTCGGCGACAACATCCGGGCCTTCATCGAATCGATGCCGTCGGAGAAGCGCTGGAGCCTCCGCCTGAGCGGCGGCTATCTCTACGACAGCAACGTCAGCGCCGGCCCGACGAATGGCTCGGTGCTGATGTTCGGCCTGCCTTTCCTGCTCTCGCGCGAGGCCCTGAAACGCAGCGATTCCGGCTATACCTTCAGTCTCGGCGCCAGCCACCAGCTGCCACTCGACGGCTCGCTCGCCCTGCAGACAGATCTCCAGTACAGCCGCACCGATTACACGACACTCGACGAGTTCAATGCCGACATCTTCTCGATCAGCAGCGGGCCGACCTGGCGGCTGGGCGGGAACATCTTCTCGCTGCCGCTGCTCTTCGAGAATATCCTGATCGGCCAGAGCCGCTTCTCGACCGCCGTCGGCATCGCGCCGCAGGTGCTGCTGCCGGTGACCGACAGGCTCTTCATTAACGCCGCGATGACCGGGCAGGCGAAGGACTATCACGTCAGCGACGGGGTTCGCGACGGCACGCTCTGGTCGGCCAGCACCGGCGCGCGCTATTACCTCGGACAGAACGCCTTTCTGCAGGCAACGTATCGCCACGGCGAAGAAAAGACCCGCTTGGATTTTCTCGACAACCACAGCAACGGCGTCAGCCTCGCCTTCCATGCCAGCCTGCCCGCCGGATTCTCCTTCTACCTTGCCCCCGGCGTGACACGCACCCGCTACGCCGCGCAGGAAGCCGCCTTCGATTCGCGGCGCCGGGACACGCTCTATACGCTGACCGCAAATCTGGCCAAGGAATTCGGCAAGTCCGGCATCTCCGTCGCCCTCGGCTATAGCTACAGCGACAACGACTCGAACCTGAGCCTCTACGAATACAAGCGCAACCAGATCACCGCCCAGATCTCGTCCACTTTCTGAGGCAGCAGACCGCCCGCTTCAGCGACAGCCATTGCAGGAGAAACCATGATTCCCGGTATCCGGAAATTTTTCACCCAGTTCATCGAGCCCGGCACCCGCGAGCAGCAACACGGCAGCGCGCAGGCCTTGCAGATCGCTACGGCAGCACTTCTGCTGGAGATGATGCGCATGGACAACCACCTTGCCGAGAGCGAGCGGGAAACCATCACGGCCAGCCTGCAACAGCGTTTTGGACTTGATGCGGAGCAGCTGGAAACCCTCGTGCAGCTGGCCGCCGAAGAAGCGCGCCAGGCCAGCGGCTATTTCCAGTTCACCTCGCTGATCAACAAGACCTGCGATGCCGGACAGAAAGTGCAGATCATCGAAAATCTGTGGCAGGTCGCCATGGCCGACGGCCACCTCGACGCCCACGAAACACACCTGATGCGGAAGATTGCCGATCTCCTGCATGTCGGCCACGCCGACTACATTGCCGCGAAGCAACGGGCACGCGCCGCGACCGCATCGACCTCAGGCTGAGGTACCGCCGGCAGCCGCCCGATGCCTCAAACAAAAGGGCCGGTGAATCACTCCACCGGCCCTTGTTGCTATAGCAATCAAACAGAAGCTCAGGTCAGCATGTCGGCCCAGATGTTCTTCGCCCAGCCCACCGCGTAGGAAGCTTCCAGCGCGCTGCGCTCGGCCGAGACACCGCCCGAGCCGGGCACGGTAACCATGGTCTTTTTCTCGGCGTCGTAGCGGTGCACCGATGCCACGTGGATGACATGCTTCGCATCAACAAAGCTGTAGCAGGTGTTGGTCATCATCGGCTCAAGGCTGGGCGCCTCGCCGGCCAGCAGGTTGAGGATGGCGGCCGCAGCGACCTTGCCGTGCTGGTTGGCCATGAAACCCGATTTCGGCATCAGCGGCGCCGAGAGGGTTGAGTCGCCGAGGATGTGAATCCCCTTGACGTTGACCGACTCCAGCGACAGCCAGTCGACTTCGGCCCAGCGGTTGTTGGCCAGCTTGGCGCCCGACTGGGTGACGACACTGCCGGCGCGGTGCGGCGGCACCACGTTCAGCACATCGGCCTTGACCTTGTCGAATTCGAGAATCGCCGTGCGGCTGGCGACGTCGACATCGCGCAGTTCGCTGTTCGGGCGGTACTCGATGATGCCTTTGTAGAGATCGTCCCAGGCTTTGACGAACAAGCCTTTCTTCGAGGTAATGTCCGCGTTGGCATCAAGCACCAGTACCTTCGACTTCGGCTTCTTCGCCTTGAAATAGTGCGCAATCATCGAGGCCCGCTCGTACGGCCCCGGCGGGCAACGGTACGGCGCCTTGGGAATCGACAGGGCATAGACGCCGCCGTCCTTCATGTCCTCAAGCTGCTTGCGCAAGGCCACGGTCTGCGGGCCGGCTTTCCACGCATGCAGGATCTTGGCCTGCGCCTCGGCGCTCTTCAGCCCCGGCACCTGGTCCCAGAGGAACTCGATGCCCGGCGAAAGCACGGCACGGTCGTAAGTCAGTTCGCCCTGTTTGGCGAGGCGGATGCTGCGCTTGGCGGTGTCGATCCCGACAACGTCGTCGTGGATCACGCGCACACCCCATTTTTTCAAGCCCTCGTAGCTGACCGTGATGTCGGCCAGCGTTTTCTCGCCGGCGATGACGAGGTTGGAGATCGGGCACGAGGTAAATTCGGTATTGCGCTCGATCAGCGTCACCTGCACGCTGCCGTTGCTCCACATGCGCAGATACTTGGCGGCAGTGGCCCCGCCGTAACCGCCACCGACCACAACCACGTGGCCCGTAGCCTTGCTGCCACCAGCGGCACAGCCGGCGAGGGTGGCAACACTTGCCGAAAGGCCGGTCGCCCCGGCTGTCTTGAGGAAATCGCGACGATTGAACATGGTCATCCCCTTATTTCTGCGCGGCCAGATAGCCGGCAACGAGGTCAATCTGCGCGTCGGTGTAAGCCTTGGCGATCTGGTGCATCACGGTCGCCGGGCGCGCGCCCGAGCGAAACTCGTTCATGCGCTGGATAAGCCCTTCCTTGGGCTGACCGGCCAGTGTTGCCATGCCGGCGCCGGCCACGGCCTTGCCGTTGGTGCCATGGCAGTTGGCGCAATTGGCGGCCAGATTACGCGCCAGATTGGGGTCATCGGCAGCCACCGGGCCAGCCGCCAGCACCAGCGCAGCCAAGGATGCAGCAGTAATAAAACGCTTCATGGGGTCTCCTTCCCGTCGGTAGAGCAGCAACATGGTTTTTTTTGCAACGCACGAGTCTAGCGCGGCACAGTAGAAGCAAAAAATAATTTTTTGTCTGCCGCTTATCGTTATTTGTTATTAAGAAAACGCTGATTAAGCCCGTCACACCGGCGGAAGCCGGTGTCCCCCAGGGGGACTTCCTGCGGGGCGTCCAGTTCGTTGAATTTTCTGGCTTTGCACTTCCTTCGGTCGGATTCCGGCGAACGCAGCGGGGCATCATGAATCCGCGATTCTCCCTCAAGGAGATGTCGGTTTTCGCTCTGTGCCCTTTGTGTCTCTGCGCCCTCTGGGTCGAAGGCGGTTGCAACTGCGGTTCTCTGGTTAAGGCGCCTAGAGTGCCGCCTCTTCCCGTAGCCGCTTGGCCTCATCCAGCAGATAGCGCTGGTAGTCCTCCAGATCGCCCTCGAACGGGGCGATGCCGCCGCGCGAGACCAGCCAGAATTCGTCGCAGACCGAGCGCAACAGCGCGCGGTCGTGGCTGACCAGCATGACCGTGCCTTCGAACTCGTTGAGCGCCACACCGAGCGCCTCGCGGGTGGCGAGGTCGAGGTGGTTGGTCGGTTCATCAAGCAGCAGCAGATTGGGGCGCTGCCAGACGATCATGCACAGCACCAGCCGCGCCTTTTCGCCGCCGCTCATGGTGCCGACCGGCTGCTTGACCATGTCGCCGCTGAAGTTGAAGGTGCCGAGGAAGGTGCGCAGGTCCTGCTCGCGCCCGGCCACCTTGCCGCTGCGGCCGGCGGCGATGGTTTCCTTGGCCAGGCGGGTCATGTGTTCGAGCGGCGTGTCACGCGGGCGCAGCACGTCGAGTTCCTGCTGGGCGAAGTAGCCGATGTTCAGGCCTTTGCCTTCGGTGACTTCGCCGCTGATCGGGGTCAGCGCACGGGCGATGGTCTTCACCAGCGTCGACTTGCCCTGGCCGTTGGCGCCAAGGATGCCGATGCGCTGGCCGGCCTGCACCGAGCGGTTGATGTTGCGCACGATGACGGTGGCGCCGGAACCATCGGCCGCTCCTTCCGGTGGCGGGTAACCGATGGCGGTATCGACCATCGACAGCATCGGGTTGGGCAGGTTGATCGGCTCCTGGAATTCGAAGCTGAACTCGGCATCGGCCAGCACCGGCGCGATCTTCTCCATGCGCTCCAGCGCCTTGACCCGGCTCTGTGCCTGCTTGGCCTTGCTGGCCTTGGCCTTGAAGCGGTTGATGAAGGACTGCAGGTGGGCGATCTTGTCCTGCTGGCGGGCCATCGCCGACTGCTGCAACAGCATCTGCTCGGCGCGCATGTCTTCGAAGCGGCTGTAGTTGCCGCCGTAGCGCACCAGCTTGGCGTTATCGATATGCAGCGTGACCGAGGTAATCGAATCGAGAAACTCGCGGTCGTGGCTGATCACGATCAGCGTGCCGGCGTAGCGCTTGAGCCAGGCTTCGAGCCAGACCAGCGCATCGAGATCGAGGTGGTTGGTGGGTTCGTCGAGCAGCAGCAGATCGGACGGGCACATCAGGGCACGCGCCAGTTGCAGACGCATGCGCCAGCCACCGGAGAAGCTGTTCACCGGCTGGCGCAATTCGGCGACTTTGAAACCAAGGCCAAGGATCAGCGCCTGGGCGCGGGCCTCGGCGTCGTGTGCGCCGGCATCGTGCAGCGCCATGTAGGCCTCGGCCATGCGCATGCCGTCGTCGCTGGCTTCGGCTGCGGCCACTTCGTTCTGCGCGGCGAGCAGCGTGATGTCACCTTCGATGACGAAGTCGGTGGCGCTCTGCTCGGTCTCCGGCATGTCCTGGGCGACCTGCGCCATGCGCCACTGTGTCGGGATCGAATAATCGCCGCCGTCCTCGTGCAGCGTGCCGTTGAGCAAGCCGAACAGCGTCGACTTGCCGGCGCCGTTGCGGCCGACGAGGCCAACCTTTTCACCGGGGTTGAGGGTCACGGAGGCGCTGTCGAGCAGCACCTTGGCGCCGCGACGGAGGACGACATTCTTGAGGGTAATCATGGGTGAAACTCTTCAGGGGGTCGCCTGGGTTGCTGCCGGCGGGGCGCCGAACTGGATTTCAGAAACCTGGACAAGTCGATGGGTAAAGACTGCGGCGAAAAACAAAAAAAGACGGCCACGCTCGTGGTGGCCGGTAGTACGGCTATCGCATCAAGCGGTCGGCGCTGCGTCGCTGTCGGTCGGGGCTTCCGCTTCGTTGGCCTCGGCTACCGAGGCGTTGTCAGACCCGTCCTCGGCCGTATCGGCCTTGCCGGCAAGCTTTTGCCGGCGCTTTTCTTCCTGCTTGGCCTTTTTGGCCAGGTCGCGCTGACGTTTTTCGAACTGATAGTTTGGTTTTGCCATGAAATTACCTTTGAGTCACGGCAAAAGCCGGAGGAAGTGTTGATCGTTAACTGCGCCATGATAGCAGGTGCCTGCATTTTGACCTTGCTCCATGCGCACCCTGCGGCCAAACCGGCCGGGGCTGGCTGCGGAGCTGGCTGATATACTGCACAGCCAAAAAACCTTCCGCCCTCTGGAGTCCGCCATGTCCGCCACCCCGCCCTGTCCGCAATGCACCCTGGAAAACACCTACCCGGATGGTGCCAACTTCGTCTGCGCCGACTGCGGCTTCGAGTGGCCCGCCTCCGAAAACGCAGCGAGCGCCAATGACGACGCGCGCATCGTCCGTGACTCAAACGGCACAGTGCTGCAGGACGGCGATGCGGTGGTGCTGATCAAGGACCTGAAGGTCAAAGGCTCGTCGACCGTGTTGAAGCAGGGCTCGAAGGTAAAGAGCATCCGCCTGGTCGGCGATGGCGACCACGAAGTCGACTGCAAGATGGACGCTGGCAACTTCATGCTCAAGGCCTGCTTTTTGAAGAAGGCCTGAAAAGGCCGTAGCCGCGTTTTCTGCGGGCAGCCAAAGCGCAGACCAATCGCCACCTCGCCAAAGCGCTGGCGCTGCCGAGGCGGGCCGAGATGCTGGCGAACAACCAATCCCGAAAAAGAGAAGGCCCGACGGTTTAACCCGCCGGGCCTGGATTCGGTCGTCACCCGAAGGTGACACCTTATTGCAGCAACGGCTCTCACCCCGGAAAGCTACAATGACGTTATTCTATTCCTTTTGGATGGCGTCAGGCAAATGGAAACCCCCACCTATTCGCTCGGACTCGACATCGGCATCGCCTCGGTCGGCTGGTGCCTGCTCGGCCAAACCCGCATCATCGATCTTGGCGTTCGCGCCTTCGACAAGGCAGAGACCGCTAAGGAAGGCGAATCGCTCAACAAGGTGCGCCGCGATGCACGGCTGATGCGTCGGCGGTTGCGCCGACGCGCATGGCGACTAACCAAACTGGCACGCACGCTGAAGCGCCATGGCGTCATCCGGGAAACACAATTATTCCAGCCACAACATCCTTTCCTGCCGTCACTCTGGAAACTCAGAGTCGAAGCGCTCGACCGCATGCTGAATGCCGAGGAATGGGCGCGCGTCATTTACCACCTGAGCAAGCACCGGGGCTTTCACTGGATCAGCCGCGCCGAGGAAAAATGTGCCGAAGGCGACAAGGCGGGCGAAGGTGGCAAGGTCAAGAAAGGGCTGGCCGGCACCAAAAAATTGATGGCCGAGAAGAACTATCGCAGCGTTGCCGAAATGGTGCTTGCCGAATTCCCCGATGCACAGCGCAACAAGGCCGGTGATTACGGCAAGGCGCTGTCACGCGCCGCCCTCGGCGAGGAACTGGCCTTGCTCTTCGAGCAGCAGCGTGCCTTCGGCAACCCGCATGCCGGCGTCGGACTGGAAAACGAAATTCTCGGTAACGGTGATCGTAAAAGCGGTTTGTTCTGGGCGCAGAAACCGGCGCTGGCGGGAGCCGATCTGCTCAAGATGCTCGGCCACTGCACCTTCGAAAAATCCGAGTACCGCGCCCCCAAAGCGAGCTTTACCGCCGAGCGCCACGTCTGGCTGACACGGCTCAACAACCTGCGCATCGTCGTCGATGGCGTCACTCGGCCGCTCAACGAGCAGGAGCGGCAACTCGCTCTGCCGCTGCCCTACCAGCAAGCCAGCGCCTTCACCTACAAGCAACTTCGCGCAGCCCTGATAAAAGCTGGTCGACTGCCGGAAACCTTCCGCTTTGCTGGACTGGCCTACCCCAGCGCTATACAGATCGAGAACGGCAAAGCCAAGGACCCGGAAGCCGGCACGCTGGTAAAACTCGACGCCTGGCAAACACTGCGGACAGCATTCAAGAAAGCCGGACTCGAAACTGAATGGCAAGGCATGGCCGGCGCCGCGATGAGCGGGGAACCGAAAATGCTCGACGACATTGCCTGGGTACTCAGCGTTTTCAAGGACGGCACAGAGGTCGAGCGCGAATTGCACGCCCTTGATTTGCCGGGCGGCAACGCCGCAGTCCAAGCACTGTCGGAAGAAAGCTTCGACAAGTTTCACGCACTTTCGCTCAAGGCCTTGCGCCGGATCGTGCCGCTCATGGACAGCGGCCTGCGCTACGACGAAGCCGTCGCTGCGATACCCGAATACGGCCACCACAGCCAGAGGCCTCCTGCTGAAAACGGCAAGCTGAAATATCTGCCGCCACTTTATGCCGAACGCGACAAGGATGGTCGCATGGTGTTCAGCGAAGACCTCGACGTGCCGCGAAACCCGGTCGTACTGCGCTCTCTGAATCAGGCTCGCAAGGTGGTCAATGCCATCGTCCGCAAATACGGCGCGCCACAAGCCGTGCACATCGAAATGGCGCGCGATCTTTCACGGCCGCTCGACGAACGGCGAAACATCGAAAAAGAGCAGAAGGAATACCGGGATCGCAACGACAAGGACAAAGCACTATTCATCGAACACTTCGGGCAAGCGCCCAAGGGCGTCGAATTCGAGAAATGGCGGCTCTATCGCGAACAGCAGGGAAAATGCGCGTACTCCATCGAGGCCATTGATCTCAATCGCCTGCTCGAACCCGGCTATGTCGAGGTCGACCATGCCCTGCCCTACTCACGCAGCTTTGACGACAGCAAGAACAACAAGGCGCTGGTACTTGCCAAAGAGAATCGCGACAAAGGCAATCGCACGCCGTACGAGTATCTGGATGGCAAGAATGACAGCCCGCGCTGGCTGGCATTCAAGACTTTTGTCGAGACCAACAAGACCTACCGGCTGGCCAAGCGCAGCCGCCTTCTGCGTAAGGATTACGGCGAAAAGGAAGCCGGCGAGTTCCGCGAACGCAACCTCAACGACACCCGCTACATCTGCCGCTTCTTCAAGAACTACGTCGAGCAGCATCTTGCACTCGCTGAGGGCAGTGAGGTCAAACGCTGCGTCGTTGTCAGCGGGCAGTTGACCGCCTTCCTGCGCGCACGCTGGGGGCTGCTCAAGGTGCGCAGTGACAGTGATCGGCATCACGCATTGGATGCTGCGGTGGTGGCTGCCTGCAGCCACAGCATGGAGCAGCGCCTGGCCAACTACGCTCGGAACAAGGAACTGGAGAAGGTTCGCGAAGGATTTGTCGACCCTGCCACCGGTGAAATCTGCAACCCGGCGATGTACCACCAGTTGCACCAGCACTTCCCCGATCCATGGCCGAATTTCCGCCACGAACTGGAGGCACGGCTGAAGATCGACGACCCGGCCCTGCTGCGTGAGACCATCGCCAACCTCGGCACCTATCCGGCCGAAGTACTCGAAACGCTGCGACCGCTCTTCGTTTCCCGCGCACCGCAACGGCGCAACAGTGGCGCCGCGCACAAGGACACCATCTATGCCCAACCGGAGAGGCTCAAACAGAAAGGCGGCGTCACCCAGAAGGTGGCGCTTTCGAGCCTGACACTGAAAGACCTCGACCAACTGATCGACCCGCACCGCAACGAAAAACTCTACGCCGCCATCCGCGCCCGTCTCGAAGCACACGGCGGCAAGGGCGACAAGGCGTTCCCGGCCGACAACCCGCTACACAAGCCAGACCGTGACGGCAACCCGACCGGGCCAGTCGTGCGCACCGTGACGATGGTCATCGACAAACTCTCCGGCATTTCGGTGCGGGGCGGCATCGCCAAGAATGACAGCATGTTGCGGGTCGATGTATTTGCCAAGGCCGGCAAGTTTCATCTGGTGCCGGTTTATGTGCACCACAGCGTAGCGAAGGAGTTGCCGGAACGAGCGATTGTGGCGTTCAAGGATGAAGATGGGTGGACGCCGATAGATATTGGTTTCGAATTCCGTTTTTCGCTTTATCCGAATGATTTGGTAAAAGTAACGCTTCGGAATGAAACACACCTTGGTTACTACGGGAGTTGCAATCGCTCCACAGCGGCAGTCAATCTATGGGCACACGACAGAAATACGCTCGTTGGCAAGGACGGAATGATTCAGAGTATTGGCGTCAAAACAGCTCTCGCTCTCGAAAAATTCCACGTCGACGTCCTCGGCAACATCTACCCCGCGCCACCGGAGCCGCGTCGTGGGCTGGCGTAGCATCATGATTTCCCGCCCGGCCAAGCTGCGGCGGGAGCATTTCTCCCTAGCCATCGAGCAGGAAGAAACCGCATTCGTACCCTTCGAAGACATCGCCGTCATCGTTCTCAACCACCGAGAAATCAACCTTTCGCACCCAGTATTGTCGGCCTGCGCCGAATACGGCATCGGCCTCTACGCCACTGGCGCCAACCATCAGCCGAGCGGCGTTTTTCTGCCGTTTCTGCCGCATTCGCGCACCACGCGCCTGCTGCGGCTACAACTCGACATTGCCCGCCCACTCGCCAAACAGGCCTGGGCCAACATCGTGCGCAAAAAGATCGAGAATCAGGCGCAATGCCTGCAGCTTGCCGGGCGCGACGGTGGCCAGCGAATGGAATCCTACGCCCGCCGTGTGCGTTCCGGCGATGTAGAAAACCTTGAGGGCCAAGCCGCTGCCTTCTATTTCGTGCAGCTCTTCGGCCCCGGCTTTCATCGCGCCGAAGAGCGCTGGGCCAACGCCGCGCTCGATTACGGCTATGCGGTGTTGCGTGGTGCCATCGCGCGCGGACTCGTGGCGCACGGACTACATCCGACCATCGGTCTATTCCACGACAGCGAACAGAATGCTTTCAACCTTGCCGACGACCTGATCGAACCCTTCAGGCCGCTGGTCGATCTGCACGTATTTAAAAACCTGCCTTTCGACGAAGATGAACTGAAGCCAACCGACAAGGCGGCACTGGTGGCACTGCTCAACGTAGATGTCGGCATGCCAGAAGGCCGCATGTCGGCGCTTTCCGCCGTCGAGTACGCGGTCGAAAGTCTGGTCAGACTATTCGAGATCGACGACAGCAATCTCGAACTCCCCGCATTGATCGGCCTTCAGCCGCACCGGCTGGAGTGCTGACCAGTGGGCAGCGAGACGCGACGGTTCATGCGACTGCTCGTGTTCTTCGATCTGCCCATGGTCACCAAGGCTGAGAAGCGAGCCTATGTGCAGTTCCGTCGCTTTCTGCTCAACGATGGCTACGACATGATCCAGTGGTCGGTCTATGGCCGCCTGCTTAACGGAGCAGACGCACAAGAAAAACATGTCAAACGCCTCGTCGACGCCCTGCCGCCAGCGGGGTCAATTCGCTGCATGACCATTACGGAAAAGCAATTTGCAGGAATACGGCTACTCGTCGGCCTGCCACTTTTTCAGGAAAAAAAGGTTACAGCAGAGCAAATGCTGCTCTTCTGAAACCAGAAAAAATCAAAAAAATTCCCACCCAGCCGAGGCGGGGTGGGAATCACAGGCGGACCAGATTGTAGCTTTCCGGGGTGAGAGAGGGAGCTACAACTTTCTTTTCTATGTAGAACCGGCTTTGGCCGATTGTAGCTTTCCGGGGTGAGAGAGGGAGCTACAACGCACCAGTGCACATAAACCTCGTACAGATCGATTGTAGCTTTCCGGGGTGAGAGAGGGAGCTACAACTCGCGATTGGCCGACAGCGCGCGCCGAGTTGATTGTAGCTTTCCGGGGTGAGAGAGGGAGCTACAACATATACATGCCGGTATTCGCTACGGCAGTCGATTGTAGCTTTCCGGGGTGAGAGAGGGAGCTACAACGGATACGACGTGCATGACAGGGCGAACATAGATTGTAGCTTTCCGGGGTGAGAGAGGGAGCTACAACGTTACCCCGCATATAGTAGTCACAGCACAAGATTGTAGCTTTCCGGGGTGAGAGAGGGAGCTACAACTCTGCTTATGACCGCCATGACGCTGACGTGATTGTAGCTTTCCGGGGTGAGAGAGGGAGCTACAACAACGGGTGCGGAACCCGCTGTCTGTCTATCGATTGTAGCTTTCCGGGGTGAGAGAGGGAGCTACAACCCAATAACCATTCGCAAGAGACGATCTTCTGATTGTAGCTTTCCGGGGTGAGAGAGGGAGCTACAACAACTTTTGACCAAGCTGCTGCGGAAGTAAAGATTGTAGCTTTCCGGGGTGAGAGAGGGAGCTACAACCGTCCTTTTCGAGTGCCGAGTTAGAGCGCTGATTGTAGCTTTCCGGGGTGAGAGAGGGAGCTACAACGGCGTATCTCGCGCAAGGAAGAACTGAAAGGATTGTAGCTTTCCGGGGTGAGAGAGGGAGCTACAACGCAGACGGTGATCGATGCCGACGGCGTGGCGATTGTAGCTTTCCGGGGTGAGAGAGGGAGCTACAACTTGTTCTCCTTACGAGATCGAGAGGAAGGCGATTGTAGCTTTCCGGGGTGAGAGAGGGAGCTACAACCCGTCAAGCGACAGCATTCCAGGGTCGATGGATTGTAGCTTTCCGGGGTGAGAGAGGGAGCTACAACTCACCTGATAAAACGGCTGGGCGCCGGTCCGATTGTAGCTTTCCGGGGTGAGAGAGGGAGCTACAACGGTACTGATGTTCAAGCCCTTCTCGTTTCCGATTGTAGCTTTCCGGGGTGAGAGAGGGAGCTACAACTGGCGCCTGCCTTCTGCCAGGCCACCGAGTGATTGTAGCTTTCCGGGGTGAGAGAGGGAGCTACAACTAGAACCGTTCGGTGGCGCCGCTGGCGTGTGATTGTAGCTTTCCGGGGTGAGAGAGGGAGCTACAACGCTGCCTTCCTCGCGGTTGGGATTACCATGGATTGTAGCTTTCCGGGGTGAGAGAGGGAGCTACAACATAGCGGCTGAGACTGTGCGTCAAACATGGGATTGTAGCTTTCCGGGGTGAGAGAGGGAGCTACAACCAATGCGCCGGGGCTGGTACCGACCGCCCGGATTGTAGCTTTCCGGGGTGAGAGAGGGAGCTACAACATAGACGTGGCGCAGGGTCTTGACGTTGTCGATTGTAGCTTTCCGGGGTGAGAGAGGGAGCTACAACACATGGTGGAAACTCTCCTTAAGGATTGAAGATTGTAGCTTTCCGGGGTGAGAGAGGGAGCTACAACGGTTTTACAGGCGGCCAGCAGCCACCCGTAAACCCGTGTCGCTTCACGACGCCGTCAGATGGCCAGTGCTCGCCACATTTCGCCGTGATCCACGACTAACAGAACACGGTTGGCTCCAGCCACCACGGCACCGCATTGAATCAGCCGTTCGAGCATGGAACGCCCGAGCCTGCCGCCAACATGCGGTAATTTTTCGGTCCAGTCGAGGCAGCAACGTGCATGTTTGGCGGCATCGCGATCATCGGCATCAAGACCCAGCGCTTCCACCCAGCACCGGCCAGCATCTGTAAGCCGATACGCGTCGCCCAACCGGCACAGCAGGCCGGCGACCTCCAGTCGTTCACGCAACGCGACGCCGGCCTCGCCGGCCAGGTGGCCGTAACAGCTGCGCGCTGCCTTGAGCGCCGGTGTCGCACGCGTCACCGACGTTTGCCGCCGCCGAGGATGGAGCCAAGCACGCCACGAATGATTTCACGGCCGACCTGCGAGCCGATGGCGCGAGCGGCGCTCTTTGCCGCAGCTTCGACCACCGATTCGTGACCACGGGCCGCCGGGCGCCCGCTGCTTGCAGCGCCACCGCCGAACAGCCCACCCAGGCTTTCCATCCAGCCACCGCCACTGGCCGGCGCCTCAGCCGTCTCGGCAGCCGGCGCCGGGGCGGCCGCTTCGGTACGCGCCCTCAGTTTCTCGTAGGCCGACTCACGATCCTCGGCCTTCTCGTACACGCCATAAACCAGCGACCCCTTGACCACCGACTGCCGCTCCTCCGCCGACAGCGGCCCGATGCGTGAGGCCGGCGGCAGGACGAAGGCGCGCTCGACAATACTCGGCCGGCCCTTTTCGTCGAGGAAGGAAACCAGCGCTTCGCCAACGCCGAGTTCGGTGATGGCGGTTTCGGCGCTGAAGGCCGGGTTGGCGCGCAGCGTTTCGGCGGCTGTCTTCACCGCCTTCTGGTCGCGCGGCGTGAAGGCACGCAGTGCGTGCTGGACGCGGTTGCCAAGCTGGCCGAGCACCTTGTCCGGAATGTCGAGCGGGTTCTGCGAGACGAAATAAACGCCGACGCCCTTGGAGCGGATCAGGCGCACCACCTGCTCGATTTTCTCCAGCAGCGCCGGCGGTGCCTCGTTGAAAAGCAGGTGCGCTTCGTCGAAGAAGAAGACGAGTTTGGGCTTGTCGACGTCGCCGACTTCCGGCAGTTGTTCGAACAGTTCGGCCAGCAGCCAGAGCAGGAAGGTGGAGTACAGGCGCGGCGAAGACATCAGCTTGTCGGCAGCCAGCACGTTGATGACGCCCTTGCCGTTGTCGGTCTGCATCAGGTCGTTGATGTCGAGCATCGGCTCGCCGAAGAAGGTATCGCCCCCCTGCTCGCCGAGGGTCAGCAGGTTGCGCTGGATGGCGCCGATGGA
>JBAYVG010000052.1:0-22142 GCA_041674785.1 Rhodocyclaceae bacterium | reverse complement strand
CTGTCGGAAAGCCTCGGCAAGCAGAGTATCGATCTTTCCAATGCCATCATCGACCCGGCGGCATTGAAACTGGTACCGCGCGAGCTGGCCAAGCGTCACCGCGTACTACCCCTCGACTACGACCACCACAACCTGCGCCTGACGCTGGCGGCGGCTGATATCAACGACATTGTTGCCATCGACAAGGTGCGCTCGCTGCTACCGGAAAATGTCGAGGTGGAAACGCTGCTCGCCGGCGAATCCGAGATCGACCGGGCGATTGACCAGTACTACGGTTACGAGCTTTCGATCGACGGCATCCTGCACGAGATCGAAACCGGCGAAATCGACTACCGCAGTCTGCAGGCATCTTCCGACGAATACAGCCAGCCGGTCGTGCGCCTGATCGACTCGATCCTGACCGACGCGGTCAAGCGCGATGCCTCCGACGTGCACTTTGAACCTGAAGCCAACTTTCTGCGCATCCGCTACCGTATCGACGGCATGCTGCGGCAGATCCGTGCCCTTCACAAATCCTACTGGCCAGCGATGGCTGTACGCATCAAGGTCATGAGCGGCATGAACATCGCCGAGACACGTGCACCGCAGGATGGCCGCATCAACCTGTCGATGAGCGGCCGCCAGGTCGACTTCCGTGTTGCTGCGCAGCCAACCATCCACGGCGAAAACGTCGTCCTGCGCATCCTCGACCGCCAGAAGGGCATCGTGCCGCTGGAGGGACTGGGGCTGGCGGAAGACCACCTCGACCAGTTGAAGCTGATGATCGCCCGTCCGGAAGGCATCATCCTCGTCACTGGCCCGACGGGCAGCGGCAAGACGACCACGCTGTACTCGGTGCTGAGCCACATCAATTCCGAGGGCATCAACATCATGACCCTCGAAGACCCGGTCGAGTACCCGATGCCGCTGGTCCGCCAGACATCGGTTTCGGAGTCGGCCAAGCTGGATTTCGCCAACGGCATCCGCTCAATGATGCGGCAAGACCCGGATGCCATTCTGGTTGGCGAGATCCGCGACACGGATACTGCGGAAATGGCCTTCCGCGCTGCGATGACAGGCCACCAGGTATATTCGACGCTACACACCAACTCGGCCATCGGCGCCATTCCGCGCCTGCTCGACATCGGCATCCTGCCGGACATCATGGCCGGCAACATCATCGGTGTCGTCGCCCAGCGCCTGATCCGCAAGTTGTGCACCCACTGCAAGACCCCCTACCAGGCCGAATCAGGCGAACTTCGCCTGCTCGGCATCCCGCAGGACACGCCCCGACCGGTAATTTATCGGCCCTGCGGCTGCGAACGTTGCGATTTCCAGGGCTACCGCGGACGACTGGCGATCATGGAATTGCTGCGCGTCAATGGCGACATGGACGAATTGATTGCCCGCCGTGGCACGGCGCGCGAAATGCGTAACCTGGCGAGGGAGATGGGCTGTCGCACGCTCGCCGACGATGGCATGCGCCGCGTTCTTGACGGCTCGACCTCGATCGAGGAACTCGGCCGAGTCGTCGACCTGACCGACCGGATGTAGCCATGGGCGTCTTCCAGTACAAGGCGGTCACAGTGGATGGGCGGATGGCGCACGGGCGCATTGACGCGCTGAATGTCATCGACCTTGAAATGCGCCTGAAGCGGATGGAGCTCGACCTGGTCAGTGGCGAGCCGATCACCAACCGCAGTCTCTTCGGTGGCAGCAAGGTGCCTCGGCGCGAACTGATCACCTTCTGCTTCCACCTGGAACAGCTGACACGGGCTGGTGTGCCCATCATCGACGGGCTTTCCGACCTGCGCGACAGTATCGAGCATCCGCGTTTTCGCGAAGTCATCGCCGGCATCATCGAATCGATCGAGGGCGGCCAGAACCTCTCCGACGCCATGGCCGCTCACCGCTCGGTGTTCAACCAGGTGTTCGTCAGTCTGGTCCGCGCCGGCGAAACCACCGGGCGCCTGCCGGAAGTCCTGAGGAGCCTGATCGAATCGCTGAAGTGGGAAGATGAACTGGCCTCCCACACCAAAAAGATCATCATGTACCCGGCCTTTGTCGGCACCATCGTCATGGCGGCAACCTTCTTCCTGATGATCTACATGGTGCCGCAACTCAAGATGTTCGTTAAGAACATGGGCCAGGAACTGCCGCCGCAAACCAAGGTGCTGTTCTTCGTCTCGGACGCGCTGGTGGCCTACTGGTATGTTGTTCTGCTGCTGCCTATTGTCATCGGCGCCATCGGGTTTTTCCTGCTGCACACCAACCCGGCAGCACGCTTGCGCTTTGACGGCCTCAAGCTGAAACTGCCGCTCATTGGCGAGATCATCCGCAAGATCATCCTGTCCCGTTTCGCCAACACCTTTGCACTGCTTTACTCTTCAGGCATCCCGATTCTTGAATCCATCCGCACGACACAAGCCGTGGTCGGCAACCGGGTCATCGAGGACGGACTGATACGTGTGGAACAACTGATTGGCGAAGGACAAAACGTGACGGCAGCGTTTCATGCCGTCGGCCTTTTTCCGCCGCTGATCATCCGCATGCTCAAGGTCGGCGAAGGCACCGGCGCGCTGGACGACGCACTGACCAACGTCAGCTATTTCTACAACCGCGATGTCAAGGAGTCGGTCGAGAAGGTACAGGCGATGATCGAACCAATGTTGACCATGCTGCTTGGCGGCATGCTCGGCTGGATCATGCTGTCGGTACTTGGGCCGGTTTACGACGTCATCAGCAAGATCAAGACCTGATGCCAGAGCGCCGAATTCTCTATCTCAGCACCCACCAGATGGCCGCATTCCAGTGGCTGGGGGGTGCTGTTCGCAGCGAAGGCAGCTTCGACGCCTCGCCACAGGGCTTCGAAGCATTTAGCGCCTACGTCGGCGCTCATCCGAAAAGCATCTTCACGCTGCTGGTCAACCTTGCGGAAGAGGGGTTTCAGCTGGAAACCATCCCGTTTCTGCAGGGAAACGACCGCAACACCGTAATCACCCGCAAGCTCTCGCAGCTGTTCTACACCACCCCCTATACCGCCTCGATTTCTTTGGGCCACGAAAAAACCCGGCGCAAGGATGAAAAGCTGCTGCTTGCAGCGCTGACAGGCCAGGCCGCGCTGGACCCCTGGGTATCTGCCCTGCGCGACGCACGGGCGGCCATCGCCGGCATTTATTCGCTACCCTTCCTCGGCGAGACCCTGCTGAAGAAACTCAAGATCGCTGACGAGCACTGCGTCCTGTTGACGCTGCAGGATCAGAGCATTCGCGAGACCTATTTCGAGCGTGGCAAGCTTCATTTCAGCCGGATATCACCGCTGATCAACACCAGCATTGGCGGCATTGCTCAAGCGTTTGCCACTGAGGCGGTCAAGCTCCAGCAGTACCTGCTCAGCCAACGCCTGATCGCCAGAAACCAGTCACTACGCGCAATCATCGTTGCCCACCCGCAGGCGATGCCGGCAGTTGAAACCAGCTGTATCAGTACCGAATTGCTGGCTTACCATATCGTCAGCACTGAAAAATGCAGCCGCCATACCGGGTTGAAGACCGCACCGACAACCTGTCATGCAGATACAATTTTTTCGCACATTGTTGCGACAACCCCTCCCGCTGCCCAGTTCGCCAAACCGGCACTGCGTCATGACTATCGACTGTGGCAGGTACGCAACGCCCTCTACGGGCTCGGTGCTGCGGCACTGCTGACCTGCGCGCTTTTTTCTGCCAAGCAGTTTTACAGTGCCTACAGCCTGAGCAACGACGCGGCCGCAATCTCCAGCCAGGCACAAAGCGCACGTCAGCGCTACGAAGAAATCGCCCGCACCTTCCCGGCGATTCCGACAAGCAACGACACCTTGCGCCAGATCATGAACCGCTATACAGAACTGGAGAGCAACGGCGCCTCTCCGGAGCTGCTTTATCGCGAAATCAGTAGCGCACTTTCCAGCGCACCTGCCGTCGATGTCGGCACGATCGAGTGGAAAACAGCTGGCGCCACCGACACAACGTCCGCACCAACAGCTGCGACGGTCGGCACGGCAAACGCAGGTGGCCAGACGGCAGTGATTCGCGGCACCCTGAACCTTGGTGTCCGGGCGACACCGCGACAGATACTGGGAGCCTTCCAGCAATTTGTGGACACCCTCAGCACCAACCCGGCCCTGCAGGTTCGCGTGCTGCAACAGCCCTTCGACGTCGATTCCGGTAAGGCACTGCGCAGCGGCAACGACGGCACCGCCGATACGGGAACACGTCCGTTTGCGCTGGAAATCACCCGGAGGAAGGCAACATGACTTTCGATCGCAGCGATTTTGCGCGCATCCAGGTGAGCCTCGCCACTGCCATCGCCATGATTGCCGTCGGGCTCGGCCTCGCCTGGCTGGCAGACCAGCAAGTGCGCACCGCCACCCAGGCGAAGACGGTTGCTAACAGTGAGTTGCAACAATTCGAAGGAAAACTCAAACAGGTTCGCGCCGAAGAGAACGAGATCAGGGAGAAATCGGCGCTGTACAGCAATCTGCGCGCGCGCGGCATCATCGGGGAAGAACAGCGCCTGGACTGGGTTGAACTGATCAAAGGCATCAAGGAAACGCGCAAACTGATCGACGTTCAGTACGAATTTTCGCCACAGCAAACGCTAGAGCGCGCCGCACTGCCGGGGTTCAGTTTCAGAAGCAGCACAATGAAGCTGCAGATGAAACTGTTGCACGAGGGCGACCTGCTCAACTTCATCAACGACGTACGCCGCCAAGCCAAGGCCTATGTGCGCGTGCGTAGCTGCACTGTCACACGAACGACCCGCACGGGGTCATCTGCGGGAGAAACCGCACTGCTCAACGCTGATTGCCAGCTTGACTGGATTACCATCCTGCCCAACAAGGGGGCATCATGAAATCCCGCCGATGTGCCAACCGCTGGCTGCTCGCAATCGCCGTTCTATCCTGCTCCGGCAGCGCTGTTGCAGAAGAGGAACTTGGGCGCCTGTTTTTCACGCCGGAGAGGCGCGAGTTGCTGGATCGCCAGCGCGCGCTGAACATGCTGGAATCGGAAGTGATCGCCGAAGACCCGCAGATTGTCGTCAATGGACAGGTGCGGCGCAGTTCCGGCAAACGCACGACCTGGATCAACGGCCAGGCGCAAGATGACACGCAAACCCGTACAGGAGTGATCGCTCACCCTACAGCACAAGGCCACGAGCGCGTGATCATCGAATCCGGCGACGCCCCAAGGGCCGACGTACGAGTCGGCGAGACGCTGAGTCGTGGGACACAGGAGACGCGAAACCCGCTTGGAGACGGCACGATCACCATCAATCGCTCGCCTGCGTCTCAAAAACGTTAGCTTCGGGCTTCGAATTGGACTTGGCAGCTCAAGCATGAAATTCTCGCGCACCCGAATAGAACGCGGCGCCGCACTGATCGGCACCCTGTTGCTGGTCGTAGTCATTGGTGCAGGCCTGCTGCTCCGACAACTCAGCCAGGCAGATCTTGATGCGGCGAGAGAGCGGGCGACGCACACCGCGCTTCTGGCGGCAAAAGAAGCGCTTATAGCCCACGCAGCCACTTCCGACACCCCAGGACGCATGCCGTGCCCCGAAGACACAAGCAGGATCGGCTTCCCTACTGAAGGTAGCCAGCTAAGCAGTTGCAGTAATGTGGCGACTTCAATTGGACGACTCCCGTGGTACAGCCTCAAGCTGGACAAGATTCTGGATGGCTACGGAGAACCCCTGTGGTACGCACTCTCCCCCGGATTTCGCACAGCTCCGATCAATAGCAGCACGCCCGGCCAGCTGACCGTTGACGCACAGCCTGGCGGCTACGCAGCGATCGTCTTTGCCCCCGGCCCAATGCTGTCTACGCAAACGCGTTCAGCCATCACAGCCGGAACGCCGCCGCTGACAGCGAATTATCTGGACGGCACCAACAACAATGGCGACAACGCATTTGCAGCCACGAGCACGACAATCAATGACCGCCTGCTAGGAATCACTGCTGCAGAAATAAGCGCCCCTGTCATTCGACGGGTTCTTGCGGAAGTTCGCGGCGCCGACACCGACACCCCTCCCACCTATGGGCTGCGAAATTACTACAATACAAACGGATCCACTTTTCCGTTCGCTGACACGGATGCCGATGGCTCCGCCAATGCCGGCGCGACCACTGGCGGCTTACCGTACAATGATCTGACAACCGTCATGGAGGCAACTGCCAATGGATGGATTACAAGCAACGGCTGGTTCGGCTTGATGACTTATCAGGCACTGGCTGCGCCAACTCGGGCGGTACTCACCCTTGGCGGTGCCAGCCTGACTGTCCTGCCGTGCACAGCCCAGCCATGCCCATGAAAATAGTGCGCGGATTTTCTTTGACAGAACTGGCGATCGTTCTGGTTATCGTCGGCCTGTTGCTGACGACACTGATGCCGCCGCTTTCGGCCCAGATGGACCAGAGAAGCTACAACGAAACCGCCCTCTGGCTGAATGAAGGCAAGGAAGCCTTGCTGGGCTACGCGATGACACATTCGGCAACAGACGGGAAGCCCTTCCTCCCCTGCCCGGATACTGACGATGACGGCCTTGAAAATCGCGCCGGGTCTACCTGCACCTCTCAGGAAGGCCGACTTCCCTGGTCAGACTTGGGAATTTCACGTTGGGACAGTTGGAGTAACCGTATCCGCTATCGCGTTCACACCAGTTTTTCCGATAGCAGCACAGGTTTCACGCTGGCTACTGCCGCGCCCAATCTTCGCGTATGCGCTGCATCGGGCTGCGCTACAACGCTGGCAACACAACTGCCTGTTGTTCTGCTATCCCATGGAAAAAATGGAGCAGGCGCTTTTAATGCCTCTGGCGGCACAAACACCGCCCCAACCAGTGCCGATGAGCAGGAAAATTCTGATACCGACAACGATTTTGTCAGTCACACGCCGACGACAGATTTTGATGATGTCGTCGCCTGGCTACCCGCCAGCATCCTCTACAACCGGATGATTACCGCCGGCCGCCTTCCCTGAGCCCAAGCGACTCAATACAAGCCTTTGACGCGGCGCGAAAAATCCGTATAATGCGCGGTTCTTCGTTTCACGTTTTGTATGGAGTCCAACATGTACGCGGTCATAAAAACCGGGGGCAAGCAGTATCGCGTTGCCGCTGGTGAAAAACTTAAAGTAGAACAGATACCGGCGGACGTTGGCGCAGAAATCACTATCGACCAGGTCCTGATGGTAGGCGAAGGCGAATCGGTGAAGATCGGCGCCCCGCTCGTTTCCGGAGCCTCAGTGAAGGCCACCGTGCTTTCGCAGGGTCGTCACGACAAGATCAAGATCTTCAAGATGCGTCGTCGCAAGCACTACCAGAAGCATCAGGGTCATCGCCAGAACTACACCGAATTGCGCATTGACGCGATCAACGCGTAATCGCAGCCTAAAGCAAGGAGCTGAAACATGGCACACAAAAAAGCTGGCGGTAGCGTACGCAACGGCCGCGACTCACAATCAAAGCGCCTCGGCGTCAAGCGTTACGGCGGTCAACTGGTTCCGGCCGGCAACATCATCGTTCGCCAGCGCGGCACTGAGTACCATCCGGGCGAGAACGTCGGCATGGGCAAGGATCACACTCTCTTCGCGCTGGTCGAAGGCCGTGTGCTGTTTGCCGTCAAGGGCGCTCTGCGTCGCCGTACGGTAAGCATCGTTCCCGCCGCTTAATTCACGGCGAGTTTGGCGCGAAGCTTCGCACGACGCTTCGCAGGCAAAGCGAAAAAAGCCCTATCCCTGCGATAGGGCTTTTTTGTTACTGAAAGACGAAATATGAAATTCATCGACGAGGCAAAGATCTACGTGGCTGCCGGCGACGGCGGCAACGGCATGGCCTCGTTTCGCCGCGAGAAATACATCCCGCGTGGCGGCCCGAATGGTGGCGATGGGGGCAAAGGTGGCAACATTTTCGTCGTCGCCGACTGCAATATCAACACGCTGATCGACTATCGCTACACCCGCAAATTTCTCGCCCAGCGCGGCGAAAATGGCGGCACCGCCGACTGCTACGGCAAAGGCGGTGAAGACATCAACCTGCGCATGCCCGTGGGTACGGTGATTACCGACGCGGCCAGCGGCGAAGTCATTGCCGACCTCGATGTGCATGGCAAGTCAGTCCTGATCGCCAAGGGTGGCCGGGGCGGTCTCGGCAACATCCACTTCAAGTCCAGCACCAACCGTGCGCCGCGCCAGAGCACCAAGGGCGAACCCGGCGAAGAGCTTGATCTCAGGCTTGAACTGCGCGTCCTCGCCGATGTAGGTCTGCTCGGCTTGCCGAACGCCGGCAAGAGCACCTTTATCCGCGCCGTGTCGGCGGCACGACCGAAAGTCGCGGACTACCCCTTCACCACGCTGCACCCGAACCTCGGGGTCGTGCGCGTCGATGAAAACAAGAGTTTCGTCATCGCCGACGTACCCGGTCTGATCGAAGGCGCCGCCGACGGCGCTGGCCTCGGCATCCGGTTTCTCAAGCACCTGGCCCGAACGCGCCTGCTGCTCCACATCGTTGACCTGATCCCACCCGATCCTGATGCCGACCCGGTACGGGATGCCAAGGCAATCGTTGCCGAACTCGAGAAGTACAGCCCGGAGCTTGCCGCCAAGCCGCGCTGGCTGATCCTGAACAAGCTCGATTTGATCCCCGAAGAAGAGCGCGAGGAACGCATCAAGGCATTCCTCGATGCCTATGGCCATGAAGATCGCTGGTTCGGCATTGCCGCGATCAGCGGCGAAGGTTGCCGACCCGTCGTTTATGCCATTTACGACGCTTTGCTGCAGATGGCGCCGCCGGTTGCTGCGGTAGAATCTGCGGCAGATGAGGATTTTGACGAAATCCCGGATCAAGACGGAGCGCCCAGAGAGGCTGAATGATCACCTTCGACATGCTGCTCGCAAAACGCGAGGAAATTATTGCGCTGGCGGCCAGGCACAAGGCAGGACATGTGCGCGTCTTCGGTTCCGTCGCACGCGGCGACGCCAACGAAGACAGTGATGTCGATCTTCTGGTCAGTTTCTCGCCGGGAGCCTCGCTGTTTGACCTTATCCACCTTCAGGAAGACGCTGAACACCTGATCGGAGCACCCGTTGATGTCGTCTCGGAAAGAGGGCTTTCTCCGTTTCTCGAAGAACGAATCCTGCGCGAAGCAATTCCACTATGAGCAACAAGTCTGCGAACATTTATCTGGAGCACGCACTAGGCTGCATTGCTGATATTGAGGCCTACACCGCCGACGGAAGGGGGGCGTTTTTCGCTGACAAGAAAACTCGCGACGCTGTCATTCGCAATCTGGAAGTTGTTGGCCAGTGCATAAAGGATCATGGCGTCACGAATCTTGAATCTCTGGCTCCAGAGACCGATTGGCGCGCTATCGCGGCATTCCGCAATATTCTGGCGCACGAGTATCTCGGCGTGGATACCGAACTCGTCTGGAAAATCATTACCGACCAGCTGCCAATGCTCAAAGCGGTTCTTGCCACAACGAATCTTGGCAAACCTCCCTCCCGCCTCGCCTCAGCCCGCCGCCTTGTCATCAAGGTCGGCTCCGCCCTCGTCACCAACAACGGGACAGGCCTCGATCTTGAAGCTATTGGTGAATGGGCACGGCAGATCGCCGTGCTGCGCGCCCAAGGCAAGGAAGTCGTCCTCGTTTCGTCAGGCGCCATCGCCTGCGGCATGCAGCGGCTCGGCTGGAGCAAACGTCCGCACGCCGTGCACGAATTGCAGGCAGCTGCAGCCGTGGGACAAATGGGGCTTGTGCAGGTTTATGAGAAAGCCTTTACCGCGCATGGGCTGGCAACTGCACAGGTCTTGTTGACACATGAAGACCTGGCCGACCGCAGGCGTTATCTGAACGCACGCTCGACGCTGACCACCCTGCTGCAGCTCGGCGTTGTCCCGATCATCAACGAAAACGACACTGTCGTTACCGATGAAATCAAGTTCGGCGACAACGACACCCTCGGTGCGCTCGTCGCCAACCTGGTCGAGGCTGAAGCGTTGGTCATCCTTACCGACCAGCCCGGTCTCTACACCGCTGATCCGCGCAAGGATGCAAATGCCACGCTGATCAGCGAAGCCATCGCTGGCGAAGCCAGGCTGGAGGCCATGGCCGGCGGAGCCGGCACTGCGATCGGGAGTGGCGGCATGATCACCAAGGTGCTCGCAGCCAAACGTGCAGCACGAAGTGGCGCACATACCGCCATCGCCAGCGGCCGCGAGCCCGACATCATGCCTCGCCTTGCTGCAGGCGAAGCCATCGGCACCCTGCTGGTCGCAGAAACGCAGCCGCTGGCAGCCCGCAAGCAATGGCTGGCCGATCACCTGCAGTTGGCAGGAAAGCTGATGCTGGATGCCGGCGCCGTCAAGGCCTTGCGGGATGGCCGCAGCCTGCTGCCCGTAGGCATTTCGAGCATTGAGGGGGAATTCGAACGCGGCGCGGTCGTCGCCTGCATCGCCCCGGATGGCCTTGAATTGGCCCGTGGCCTGGCCAACTACGCCAGCAGCGAAACCCGCCGTATCGCCGGCAAACCTTCGGGCGACATAGAAGCCATTCTCGGCTATATCGACGAGCCGGAACTCATACATCGCGACAACCTGATTCTGCTGGGCTGACAGGCTTGAAAATTTGAAGGCATTGTGTCGCCCGCATTTCCAAGGCAAGAAAAACAAAACGGGCGCCGAAGCGCCCGTTTTTACGTTCAACTGACTGAAAGTCAGATTAGAACGAGTGGTTGATACCAGCGGCGTAGGTGGTGTTCTTCTCGCCTGCAGCGCCGACGGTGGAGTTGCTGGCGGCTGCCAGAGCACCGTCGCCGTTGTCAAAGCGGGTGACACCGGTGTACAGGGTCGTGCGCTTCGACAGAGCGTGGGTGTACATCAGGTTCCAAGCCTTGATCGTACGGTCGTTGCCGGTGCGATCCCACTCAAGACGGCTGTAACCAGCGTGGATCTTGCCGTTGCCAAAGACCGGCATCGTGGCGCCAACTTGCCAGATGTCGTTGCTGGCTTCTTGAGCCGAGGTACCGTTCTTGTCGTTCATGTCCTGGTAGCTGGCGAACAGCTTCACGACCTTGAAGTCATACGAACCGCCGACGTACCATTCGTTGATATCGTCTTGCTTGGCGAAGTTCGTGCCGCCGATAGCGGAGAAGGAGGTCGGGCCAGCGACTGCGAGGGCGTTGGCATCCTGACGGGTCTGATAGACGACGTCGAGGTTCAGCGGGCCATTGGCGTAGTTACCGCCGATACCGTACTTGCCGTTATCGCCACGGCTTACGCCGTCGCCAGCAGTCGTGGTTTGCTGGCCGTTTTCAGCAAAGCTGTAAGCAGCACGAACCGAGAAGCCGGACCAGGTCGGCGACGTGTAGGTGACAGCGTTGTCCCAACGAGCACCGTTGGTGCCGCTGATCGTGTTGTTACCCACGAGCGACAGGCGGGCCAGCGAACCGATACCGGTCGAGGACATGAAGGGATCGTTGCGGCCAAGAGCGTAGAAAGCCGGAGCGTATTGACGGCCGAGAGCAACCGTACCCAGCTTGTTATGCGACAGGCCGATGTGCTGTTGACGTGCGTTCAGACCGGTTGCGCCGTTGGTACCAATACCTTGGTTGGCATCGATATCGATGTTGTATTCCAGCGTGAAGACAGCCTTCAGGCCATTGCCCAGACCTTCTTCGCCACGGAAACCGATACGCGAACCAGCCAGCAGGCCGGACTGGATGCCGGAGAAGTTGGCGTTCTTATTGACGGCACCAGCACGCTCGCCGGAACCATAAACATAGCCAGCGTCAGCAACACCGTAGATGGTGACGTTGGATTGGGCGAAAGCAGCGCCCGAAACCAGACCGGCAACTGCCAGTGCGATTACTTTCTTTTGCATTGTGAATCTCCTCTAGGTTTGAGATCAGTAGTTCGGCAAGCCGTTCCACCAAGCTTTACCTCTCGGATACGAGAAGTTGAACGGATTGTGGCAAACAGGCAGGGGCAGAGCAACCTTGACAACACGATCCCCCCCGGGATTTGACGCACTTGTTGCACGAATGCAACAAACCCACTAAATCACTCCGCAAACAAGACGGCAAGGGCCTCGCCGGGCTCCGGCGCACGCATGAAAGCCTCGCCGACCAGGAAGGCATTGACGGCGTTTTGTCGCATCAGGGCGACATCGGCGGGGGCAAGAATGCCGCTTTCGGTAACAACCAGCTTTCCCGGCGGGATCTGCGGCAGAAGATCGAGCGTGTTCTGCAGGCTGACTTCAAAGGTGCGCAGGTTGCGGTTGTTGATGCCGAGCAGAGGCGTCTTCAGTTGCAGGGCCAACTCCAGCTCGGCAGCGTCATGCACTTCGACGAGTACGGACATGCCCAAAGCGAAGGCAATGGCTTCGAATTCCTGCATTTGCGGCAGACTCAGCGCGGAGACGATGAGCAGAATGGCATCGGCACCCATCGCCCGCGCTTCGAAGACCTGATACGGGTCGACCAGGAAATCCTTGCGCAGCACCGGCAGCTGGCAGGCAGCGCGCGCTGCCTGCAAATACTCGGGCGCCCCCTGAAAATACTGGCCGTCGGTAAGTACGGAAAGGCAGGCAGCGCCATGCTTTTCATAGGCTGCGGCAATCTCTGCCGGGCGAAAATCGCTACGCAGAACCCCCTTCGACGGGCTGGCCTTCTTGATTTCGGCGATGACCGCAGCCTGTCCGGCTGCCACCTTATTCTGCAGGGCACCGGCAAAATCACGCGCCGACGACTGCGCTTCGGCCTCGGCACGGAGCACGGCCAATGGCTTGGCAGCACTCGCCGCAGCCACTTCCTCGCGCTTGGTGGCGAGAATCTTTTTCAGGATATCGCTCATGCGAACTGCTTGGTGAAAGAGACAAAGGTATCGACACGGGCGCGCGCCGCCCCCGATGCAATGGTTTCAAAAGCCAGATCGACGCCTTCAGCCAGCGTCTCGGTACAACCCGCCACATAAAGACTGGCCCCGGCGTTGAGTGCAACGATGTCGCGGGGCGCGCCGAGCTTGTTCTCCAGCGCACCGAGCAACACCGCCTTCGATTCCTCAACATTGGCCACGCGCAGCACCTTGGGATCATGCACCGCGAGATTGAATTGCTCGGGATGCACTACATATTCCTCGACGCGACCGTTCCTGAGTTCGCCGACGAAGGTTTCGCCGGAAATGGAAATTTCGTCCAACCCCTCACGACCGAAGACGGTGAGCGCCCGCTTGCTGCCAAGGCGCTGCAACACCCTCACCTGGATACCGACAAGGTCCGGATGGAAAACACCCATCACCTGCTGCGGCGCGTTCGCCGGATTGGTCAGCGGGCCAAGGATGTTGAAGATGGTGCGAATACCCAGCTCACGGCGGACTGGTGCGGCATGCTTCATGGCGCTGTGGTGGTTCGGCGCAAACATGAAGCCGATACCCGTTTCTGCGATGCAGGTGGCAACTTGCTCGGGTGTCAGGTTGATATTGGCACCGAGCGCTTCCAGCACATCGGCGCTCCCCGATTGCGACGACACCGAGCGACCGCCATGCTTGGCGATGCGCGCACCGGCAGCAGCGGCAACGAACATGGCGGCGGTGGAGATATTGAAGGTATGCGCACCGTCACCGCCGGTGCCGCAGGTATCGACCAGACGCAAATCGTCCTGAACAAGCACCTTGGTCGACAGCTCACGCATCACCGTGGCGGCCGCAGCGATCTCGCCGATCGTCTCCTTCTTCACGCGCAGACCGGTGATGATGGCCGAGATAAGCACCGGCGACACCTCACCGCCCATGATCTGGCGCATCAGGGAGACCATCTCGTCGTGGAAGACCTCGCGGTGTTCGATGACGCGTTGCAGGGCTTCTTGCGGGGTGAATTTATGGGAATCGTGGCTCATCGCGCATGCTCCTCAAGGAAATTCTTCAAGAGATCCTGACCGCGCTCGGTCAGGATCGACTCCGGGTGGAACTGCACCCCCTCAACGGCCAGCGTCTTGTGGCGCACGCCCATGATCTCGCCATCGTCGGTCCAGGCGGTGATGTCGAGGCAATCCGGCAGCGACTCGCGCTCGATCGCCAGTGAGTGATAGCGGGTACAGGTCAACGGGTTGGGCAACCCCTTGAACACCCCAATATCCTTGTGATGCACCGGCGAGGTCTTGCCGTGCATCAGTTGCCTGGCGTGCACGATGCGGCCGCCGAAGGCTTCGCCGATCGACTGATGGCCGAGGCAAACGCCAAGCAGCGGAATCTTGCCGGCGAATTCGCGGATCGCCGCCAGTGAGATGCCGGCTTGCGCCGGCGCGCAAGGGCCAGGAGAAATCACCAGATACTCGGGCTTGAGCCGCTCGATCTCGGCCAGCGAGATAGCGTCGTTGCGATACACCTTCACATCCTGCCCCAACTCGCCGAAGTACTGGACGATGTTGTAGGTGAAGGAGTCGTAGTTGTCGATCATCAGCAGCATGGCAGCGTCCTCACTCGGTCCGGGTGTCGAGGCCGTGCTCGGCCATTTCAGCCGCACGCAAGACTGCGCGGGCCTTGCTCTGGGTCTCGGTCCATTCGGCATTGGCATCGGAGTCGGCGACGATGCCCGCACCGGCCTGCACGTGCAGCTGACCATCCTTGAGCACAGCAGTGCGGATAGCGATCGCCAGATCCATGTCACCGTTGAAACCAAGGTAGCCGATGGCACCGCCGTAGATACCGCGTTTGACCGGCTCCAGCTCGTCGATGATTTCCATCGCCCGCACCTTGGGCGCACCAGAGAGGGTGCCAGCAGGCATTGTCGCCTTGAGCACGTCGAGGGCGTTCAGCCCTTGCTGCAGCTTGCCTTCGACGTTGGAAACGATGTGCATCACGTGAGAGTAGCGCTCGATCATCATGTTTTCAGTGACCTTGACCGAGCCAGTCTGCGCCACGCGACCGACATCATTGCGACCGAGGTCGAGCAGTTGCACGTGCTCGGCGCGCTCCTTCTGGTCGGCCAGCAACTCGACCGCCAGTGCCGCATCCTCTTCGTGCGAGGCGCCGCGCCGGCGGGTGCCGGCGATCGGGCGAACGGTCACGACACCCTCGCCGTTTTCATGTTCGAGGCGCACCAGAATTTCCGGCGAGGCGCCGACGATATGAAAATCGTCGCAATCGAAATAGAACATGTAGGGCGACGGGTTGAGCGTGCGCAGCGCTCGGTAGAGCGCCATCGGGCTGGCGGTAAAGGGCTTGGTCATGCGCTGCGAGAGCACAACCTGCATGATGTCGCCATCCTTGATGTACTGTTTGGCCCGACCCACGGCTTTCTTGAACGCGGCCTCGCCGAACACCGACACCGCAGGCTGCGACGGCGTCGCCGACTCAGCAGGAATTTTGACCGGTGCACGCAGCTTGGCCAGCAGCTCCTTCAGGCGTGCCTGCGCCTTCTGATAGGCGCTCGGTACGCCAGGTTCGGCGTAAACCATCAGCGTCAGCTTGCCGGAGAGATTGTCGACCACGGCCAGTTCTTCGGACAGGAACAGCAGGATGTCCGGCGTGCCCAGATCACCCGGCTTCTGGGTGCGTGTCAGTTTTGTCTCGACGTAACGCACCGTGTCGTAACCAAAGGCACCGACCAGGCCACCGCAGAAGCGCGGCAGGTTCGACGATGGTGCGGCGCGGAAGCGCGTCATGAACTTCTCGATGAAGTCGAGCGGATTGGTGTCGTCCTCCCGCTCCGAGATGCGCTGGCCGGTCAGCACCAGCACCTGATGGCCATAGACGGCAATGCGCGTCGGGCTGGAAATGCCGATGAAGGAGTAGCGGCCGAAGCGTTCGCCACCCTGCACCGACTCCAGCAGGTAGGAATACGGCGTGTCGGCGAGCTTCAGGTAGATGGACAGCGGGGTGTCGAGATCGGCGAAGGTCTCGAGCGTGACGGGGATACGGTTGTAGCCCTGCGCAGCAAGCGCGTTGAATTCGGTTTCGGTCATGATGCCCTCAAGCGTAGCGTTTCATTTTTTCGTTATTCGTTCCGGGGATTAGGTGTTCTTGTCCGCCCCCGGTGACGGACGGAATCGTCAATGTTGGCGCGAACGCCACCACTCGCGGCGCCAGGCGCCGGAGGCAATTTCCGTCTCGATAACAAAAAGCTTGCGGGTCACGATGGGTAGAGGCTTGTCTGGTTGATTTCGGCCACGCGGTGCGCGGCTTCGAGCAGGGTGGATACTAGCGCATCGCAGTTGGACGTGTCCACAGGCCCTTCCTCGGTGTAGCCGTAGGGCACGGCAAAGGCCATACACCCCGCCGCCCTGGCCGCGAGCAGATCATTGTCGGAGTCGCCGATGTGCAGGTTCTCTTCCGGTCGCACGCCAAGAATGGTGCAGGCATGGAGGATCGGCTCCGGGTGCGGTTTCTTGTTGGCCGTGGTGTCGCCGGACACTGAAACCACGAAGAAATCGGCCAACCCGGCACGCTCCAGCAGCGGGCCGGTAAAGGCAGCCGGTTTGTTGGTCACCACGCCGAGCGGCAGGCCGAGGGCACGAAAAGCCTCCAGCCCTGCACGCGCGCCGGCGTACTCGGTGGCTTCACGGCCGTTAGATTCGGCATAGTGATGGCGGAAACGGGAGATCGCCCGGGCCAGGAGCGCTGCATCGGGCGGCCCCTCGGGCGTGGTCAGGCAGCGTTCGACGAGCACGGCCATGCCCTTGCCGATGAAGCGGCGCACTTTTTCCACGCCATGCGGTGCGCAGCCGAGATCGAGCATCATCGCGTCGCATGCGGCGGCGAGGTCAGCAACGGTATCGAGCAGGGTACCGTCGAGATCGAAGGTAACGGAGCGGATCATCGGAAAATCAGAAATGCGGAACTACCAAGAAAAATCTTGGCGGTGAAAGATCTTCACGCCTTCGCCAGCTCAGCGCGCAAGGAGGCGATCACCGAGTTGTAGCGCTGCGGGTCAGTGTCTTTGCCGGCGCCATAAACTGCCGAACCTGCAACAAAGGCATCGGCGCCAGCGCGGGCGATTTCGGCGATGTTGTCGACCTTGACGCCGCCATCGACTTCCAGCCGGATACGACGGCCGGTACGCTCGAAGTAGGCATCGATCTTCGCCCGCGCCACCTTGAGCTTGTCCAAGGTGGCCGGGATGAAGGACTGACCACCGAAACCGGGGTTCACGCTCATCAGCAGGACCACGTCGAGCTTGTCCATGACCCAGTCCATGTGTTCCAGCGACGTCGCCGGATTGAAGACAAGACCCGCCTGACAACCGGAGTCACGGATCAACCCCAGCGTGCGATCGATATGTTCGGAACCTTCCGGATGGAAGGTGATGATGTTGGCACCGGCCTTGGCAAAATCCGGCACGATGCGGTCGACCGGCTTGACCATCAGATGCACGTCGATCGGCGCCTGCGTCAGCGGACGGATGGCCTCGCAGACGAGGGGGCCGATCGTCAGGTTCGGTACATAGTGGTTGTCCATCACGTCGAAATGGACCCAGTCGGCGCCCGAGGCGATGACGTTCTGCACCTCTTCGCCGAGCTTGGCAAAATTGGCGGAAAGGATGCTGGGAGCGATGACGTGCATGGCGGCAATACCCGTGCGAAGACAGAAAGTGCGATTCTACCAAGAACCCGGCAGCCGTCCGCTTGTCTTACCCTGGCATTTCGGGTGGAATGTCCGGGATGACATCGACAATACAGATATGCTGGCTTGCAAAGACCCGCCGAGAATATGAGCAACGACAATAAATACGCTATCGAGATCGCTTCCACCCCGGAATTCCTCGCCGACCAGTCGGACCCGGAGAACGACCACTACGTCTTCGCCTACACCATGACCATTCGCAATGTTGGCGATATTGCCGCCCAACTGGTGTCGCGGCACTGGATTATTACGGACGCTGATGACGAGGTGCAGGAAGTTCGCGGGCTGGGCGTTGTCGGCCATCAGCCGCTGCTCCAGCCCGGAGAAAGTTTTCAATACACCAGCGGTTGTGCCCTGCCGACGCCAGTTGGCACCATGCGCGGCAGCTATCAGATGGTGGCCGAGGATGGCACGCACTTCGAGGCCGATATCCCGGAATTCACGCTGGCCGTCCCGCGCGTGCTTCATTGACTCGGTAACGTAGCCGACCACCCGATTTGCCGGTACGCCATTGAGCCTCAAGACCAGTTACACGCTGATTGCTCCGTTCTATGACGCGGCGATTGACCGGGCCACGCGCGCCTCACGCCGCGCCAGTCTGGAGCACCTGCCGAAGCCGCCGGGGCGTATCTTGATCAATGGTATCGGCACCGGACTCGACCTGCCGCTGCTGCCGCCGCAACACCACTATGTCGGGCTGGATCTGACCGCTGCCATGCTCCGCCGCGCGCAGCCACGCTGCCACCGCGCCCATACCGGCCTCGATTTTTCGCCAGTTCAGGGAGACGCACACACCCTGCCCTTCGCCAATGCCAGCTTCGACCACGCGGTACTGCATCTGATCCTGGCGGTCGTACCTGACCCAAATGCTTGCCTGAACGAAGTCGCTCGGGTTGTAAAACCTGGGGGTATGGTGCTGATTTTTGACAAGTTCCTCAAGCCGGGGCAGCCAGCGCTGTTGCGGCGACTGGCTAATCCGCTGGCGCGTCGTGTGGCGACGCGGCTGGATGTGGTATTCGAGGACGTGCTAGGAAATTCGCCTGGATTAAAGCTGGAGAGCAACCAGCCAGCCCTTGCGGCCGGCTGGTTCCGCCTGATCCGTCTAGTGCGGGTCTGAGCTGCTCGCGTCAGCGCCCAGGGCATCGGCAACCCAGGCCTCCGCCAGCGTATAGGTCACCGCCAGCACCACCGGGCCGATGAAGAGACCAACAAGGCCGAAGCTGAGCATGCCGCCGATGACACCGGCAAAGATCAGCAGCAGGGGCAAATCGGCGCCTTGCTTGATCAGGAAGGGGCGCAGGAAATTATCCAGCGTCGTCACCAGCACGCTCCAGACGAGCAGTGCGGTCGCCCAGGTGGCATCGCCGGTCCAGTACATCCAGCCGACGGCCGGAAAGAGCACCAGCCCCGGCCCGATCTGCGCAATGCAGAACATCAGCATCAATGCCGAGAGAAACCCGGCGAAGGGGACGCCCGCAACAGCAAGGCCAATACCGCCGAGTGTTGTCTGCACAATGGCGGTGACGCCGACACCGAGCGCCACACCGCGAATGGCCTGCCCGGCGAGCACCACTGAATTTTCCCCGCGCTCGCCGGCAAGACGCCGGCCGAAGCGCCGCAGCTTGCTTGCCGCAGCGTCCCCGCTGGCGTACATGATGGCCGCGATGATAACGACGAGCAGGAACTGGACGAAGACAAACCCGACGCCGCCAGCTTCGGCAACGACCCATTTACCGATCGCTGAAGCGTGGGGCGAAAGGCTACCGATCAGGCCCTGCGTGCCGCCAGCCGCCAGATCACCCCACTTGGCTGCGATCTTTTCGCCAACAAAGGGGATGCGCGCAACAAAATCCGGGGGCGGCGGCAATCCATTCTCGAGCAAGGTTTTTCCCCAGTCGGCGATGCGCCCGCTGTTATCGGCAATGGTATCGATCGCCGCCCACAGCGGCACGACAAGCAACAGGACCAGTGCGCCGGTCATGATCGCCACCGCCAGACTGCGGCGTCCGCCGAGGATGCCTTCCAGGCGCCGCAGCAACGGCCAGGTAGCAACAACCAGCATTGCCGCCCAGATCACAGCGCCAAGGAAGGGACGCAGCACCCAGAATGAGGCTCCAACCAGTCCGGCGATGCAGGCGACGGCCAGTACTGTCCGGGTCAGGTCGTGGCGGATATCGGTCATGCGTGATCAGCTCCGGTAGTCGGCATTGATCTTGACGTAGTCGTAGGAAAAATCACAGGTAAAAACATTGGCTGCTGCATCGCCGCGGCCGAGGTCTACGCGTACCGTAATCTCGGCGGCCGTCATGATGCGCGAGCCGTCCTCCTCGCGATAGCTGACAGCGCGGCCGCCCTGCTCGGCAACAAGGATTTCCTCGCCATTGCTGCCCAGCCAGACGCGGACGCCATCCACATTCAGGTCGACAATGCCCGCGTAGCCGATGGCGGCAAGGATGCGGCCGAGATTGGGGTCGGAGGCAAAGAACGCCGTCTTCACCAGTGGCGAGTGAGCGATGGCGTAACCGACCTTGCGGCACTCATCGCGGGTCGTGCCGCCCCTGACCGCGACAGTGATGAATTTGGTCGCCCCCTCACCGTCGCGGACGATCGCCTGCGCCAGTTCGCGCGCGACGTCGATCACTGCTTCGCGCAACGCGGCATAGCCAACGGCCGAAGCATCGGCAAATGACGCCCCGGAGTTGCCGGTGGCGATCAGGATGAAGGAGTCGTTGGTCGAGGTATCACCGTCGACGGTGATGCAGTTGAAGGATTCGTCGGCCGCTTCCTTGACCAGCTTTGCCAGCAACGGCTGGGCAATGCCGGCGTCGGTGGCAACGTAGCCAAGCATGGTTGCCATGTTCGGCTTGATCATGCCGGCCCCCTTGGAGATGCCGGTAATGGTGACCGTCTTGCCGTTGATCTCGACCCGGCGCGAAGCCGCCTTGGCGATGGTATCGGTAGTCATGATGCCGTGTGCGGCGGCGTGCCAGTTATCGGCTTTCAGATCGGCCGCCACCGTCGGCAATCCGGCAATCAGTCGCTCAACTGGCAGCGGCTCAAGAATGACGCCCGTGGAGAACGGCAGCACTTGCGCAGCCGCGATGCCGAGCGCCTGGGCGACGGCGGCACAGGTCGCTTCGGCAGCCTTCAGGCCCGGCTCGCCAGTGCCCGCGTTGGCAATACCGGTATTGATGACCAGCGCACGAATCCCGTTGTCTGCCGCCAGATGGCGACGACACACCTGGACAGGCGCGGCACAGAAACGGTTCTCGGTAAACACGCCGGCCACTGTGGCACCAGCATCCAGCGCGATCAGGGTCAGATCGCGGCGGTTAGCCTTGCGGATGCCGGCTTCGGCAACACCGAGACGGACACCGGCAACGGGGAACAGGGCTTCAGGGGCGGGGGTGGCGTAATTGACTGGCATGGTTGAATCTCGAAAACAATGACTATTAATGACGAAGGCACAGAGAATAACGCATCTGCGTCACGCCCTGTGCCTTGAGAAGCAGCAACTGCCGAGGGAATTAACTCAATTTTCCGTGGCAGTGCTTGTACTTCTTGCCCGAGCCGCAGGGACAGGCATCGTTACGGCCGATCTTCGGTACCGCATGCGCGGGCGGCGGCTTCGGCGCATCGCCCTCGGCAGCTCCCAGCGCCTCGTCGTAGTCGGCATGGTGGTACTGAACGTTCTGCACCTCGGCATGGGGCGCCGTTTCCTCGACATCTTCCGCCGAGCGAATCTGGACAGTAACCAGCAGGCGGGTCACGTCGTTGCGCACGGCATCAAGCAGGCCTTCAAAGAGCTCGAAGGCTTCACGCTTGTACTCCTGCTTCGGGTTCTTCTGGGCATAGCCGCGCAGATGAATGCCCTGGCGCAGATGATCCAGCGCCGCCAGATGCTCGCGCCAGTGGGTGTCAAGGCTCTGCAGCATGACGTTGCGCTCGAACTGATGGAACGATTCGCCACCAACCAGCTCGACCTTCTCGGCATAGGCCGTATCGGCTGCGGCGACGATGCGGGCAAGAATCTCGTCGTCGGTAAGGTTAGGCTCCTGCTTGATCCACTCGGCGACCGGCACGTCCAGCTGCAACTCGGCCTGCAGGACTTTTTCGAGCATCGGGATATCCCACTGCTCCTCGACCGACTCCGCTGGCACATGAACCCGGAAGATTTCTTCGACAACGCCTCCGCGCATGGCAGTGATGGTTTCGGAAATGTCGTCGGTTTCCAGCAATTCGTTGCGCTGAGCGTAGATCACTTTGCGCTGGTCGTTGGAAACATCATCGTATTCCAGCAGCTGCTTGCGGATATCGAAGTTGCGACCTTCCACCTTGCGCTGCGCCGACTCCAGCGAACGCGACACCAGCGGATGCTCGATGGCCTCGCCTTCCGGCATCTTCAGCCGCTCCATGATCGCCTTCAGGCGCTCACCGGCAAAGATGCGCAGCAGCGAATCGTCGAGTGCCAGGTAGAAGCGCGAGGAACCCGGATCGCCCTGGCGGCCGGAACG
>JBAYVG010000051.1:0-22726 GCA_041674785.1 Rhodocyclaceae bacterium | reverse complement strand
GCGGTGACCCTCGATGTGGTGGCCGGCGAGGTGCACGCGCTGATCGGCCCCAACGGCGCCGGCAAGACGACCCTGATCCACCAGATTTCGGGCGCGCAGACGCCGGATGCCGGGCGCATCGTTTTCTCCGGCACCGATATCACCCACTTGCCGATGCACGCGCGAGTTGCTGCGGGTGTTGCGCGCTCGTGGCAGATCACCAATATCTTCAACCGCCTGTCAGCTCTCGATAATGTGGCGCTCGCCGTGCAGGGGCGGCAGCGCGACTGGGGGAGCAGCTTCCGTTTCTGGGGCGCGGTGGATGCGGAGCAGGCCATCATCGACGAAGCAGCCAGCTGGCTGGCCGAGGTCGGGCTGGCCGGTCGTGAGTCGCTGCTGGCTGGCAGCCTGGCGCATGGCGAGCAGCGCCAGCTGGAATTGGCCCTGGCCCTGGCGACCCGGCCGCGACTGCTGCTGCTCGACGAGCCGATGGCCGGGATGGGGCCGGAGGAATCGGAACAGGTCGTGGAATTGATCGAGCACCTCGGTCGCCGTGTCAGCATCCTGCTGGTCGAGCACGACATGGATGCTGTTTTCCGTCTTGCCGACCGGATTTCCGTATTGGTCAGCGGGCGTCTGGTTTTTACCGGCGCCCCCGACGAAGTACGGGCACATCCTGACGTGCGCCGCGCCTATCTCGGTGATGTCGACGCATGAGCGCCTTGCTGGAAATCACTGCGCTGGAAGTGGCTTACGGGCAGAGCCAGGTGTTGTTTGGCCTCGATTTCTCGCTGCACGAGGGGGAAGTCGCGACGTTGCTCGGACGTAACGGCATGGGCAAGAGCACCACGTTGCGCAGCGTCTGCGGCCTCTCACCGGCCCCTGCGGGAATTCTCGCCGGCAGTATCCGCTTCGCTGGAGAACTGATCAGTGCTTGGACGCCGGACCGGATCGCGCGCGCCGGCATTGCGCTCGTGCCGGAAGGGCGTCAGATTTTTCCCAACCTCAGCGTGCGTGAAAACCTGGTGGCTTTTGCTGCCAATCGCCGCGCTGTGGCATCGCCGTGGACCCTGGCCCGCGTGTTTGATCTGTTTCCCCGTCTTGCCGAGCGCCAGCAGAACATGGGCAATCAGCTCTCCGGCGGCGAGCAGCAGATGCTGGCCATTGGCCGTGCCCTGATGACTAACCCGCGCCTGCTGATCCTTGATGAGGCCACCGAGGGGCTGGCGCCGCTGGTGCGCGAGGAAATCTGGCAGTGCCTGGCGCGCCTGCGCGAGGCAGGGCAAACCATCCTGGTCATCGACAAGTACGTCGAGCGCCTGATCCGGCTGGCGGATCGTCACACGATCATCGAACGTGGGCGGGTCGTCTGGCAGGGAACGTCAGCTGAACTTGATGCCGATCACGGCATCTGGCATCGCTATCTGGGGGTTTGATCCGGCTTGCAGTTGCGGAGGGGGCTGGGACTACTCGTCACCAACCAGTGCCGACAACTCGCGCTCGAGCAGTGTTGCGTCGCCCAGGTTGAGTTCGACCAGTCGACGCAGGTGCGTGGCGCTGTCGATATCGAGATTGCGGCAGGTGAGGCCGAAGTAGATGCCTTCGATGTGGGCGACGGTGCCCTGCATGCGGATCGAAGCATCCAGTTCGCCGAGGCACACGCGCAGGGTGCAGTTGTCGCCGGTAGTGACGGTATGCCCAGCTGGCAGACGGATCAGTGCGCCCTTGAGGGACAGATCGAGAACGACAACTTCGTCGCGACTTTGCGCGGTGATCAGTTCGCCCGGGGCGTGAAAGGCAATACGGGAAAACTGGCGGCGGTTGGTATTCATGCTGGGAAACTCCTCAAGCAGGACGCAACAACTATTTCCCCTGCATGTTACCCCAAAGCACCTTGTGCAGCTGCAGCTGGAAGCGGACGGGCAGATGGTCGGCCAGTATCCAGTTGGCGAGATCGGCCGGTTGCAGTGTGCCTTGCACGGGAGAGAGCAGGACCGGGCAGGTGTCGGTAAGGTGGTGCGTGGCAATGGTGTTGCGTGCCCATTCATAGTCGGCGCGGTCGGCCAGAACCATTTTGACCTCGTCGCTGGCACGCAGCTGTGGCAGGTTTGTCCAGAGGTTCTTGTCACTTTCGCCCGAGCCTGGCGCCTTCAAGTCGACGATACGCGCAACGCGTGGGTCGACGCTGCCGATATCAAGGGCGCCCGAGGTTTCCAGCGAGACATCGAAGCCGGCATTGCACAGGGCGGTCAGCAGCGGCAGGCAGTTTTTCTGGGCCAGCGGCTCCCCGCCGGTAACGCAGACTGTGCGGGTGCCGTGTTTGGCGGTTTCCGCCAGAATCTCGGCAATCGTTTTCGCGCTACCGCCCGTGAAGGCATACGTGGTGTCGCACCAGGTGCAGCGCAACGGACAACCGGTCAGGCGGATAAAAACGGTTGGCAGCCCGACGCGCGAGCTTTCTCCCTGGAGCGAAAAGAAAATCTCGCTGATGCGCAGCGAGATCTGTGAAAGCGGTGTCAGCGAGGCGTCGTTCGTACTCACGAACCTACTTTTTCTTCAAACGTTTGGCGGCCGCATCACCGGACGGTGTGCCAGGGTACTTGGAGGCGAGCATCTCAAGCGTCTGTTTCGCGCCCTTCGTGTCACCCTGTTCCTGCTGGCAGGTAGAGATGTTGAGCATCGCATCCGGCGCCTTCGGGTGGCTGCCCCAACGGGCCACAACTACTTTTTGCGCCTCGATGGCCTTCTTGCAGTCACGCAAACCATAGTGCGAGTTGCCTAGCCAGTATTGCGCTGACGGGGCGAGGTCGCTCTCCGGGTGTTTCTTCACGAAGTTATCGAAGGCTGCGGCCGAATCCTTGTATTTGCCGGCTTTGAAGAGATTGAGCGCGGCCTCATACTCGCGGGCTTCCGCTGCCGGATCGGCGGTTTTGTTCGGTCCGGCGGGGCCGGCAGAGGCCGCCGCTGAATCGCCTGCAGCCTTTGTTTCCGTGCCGCTGCCCGGTTCGAACTTACGTAGCCGGCCATCAAGATCGATATAAAAATCCTGCTGCCGCTTCTTCGTCGTCTCCAGCTCGTAGGTCAAGGTTTCAACCTGGCCGCGCAAGCGAGACATTTCCGCCTTCAAGGCCTCAAGCTGATTCGACAGGTCGAGCTGTGCCCGGCTTTGTGTTTCGAGGCGTTCACTACTGTTCTTGCGCAACTCAGCGATCTGGCGGCGAGCCTCTTCGTCGTCGAACAGCGCCCAGGCCGGCGAGGCGGCCAGGGCGCTGACGGCACACAGCGCAAGCGCGTAGTGACGCGGAGTTACGCTCGGCATGCTTAGAACTCGCCGTTATAGAGCATGTCGCTGCGACGGTTCTTCGCCCAGCAGGCTTCGCTCTGGTCAACGCAGGAAGGCTTTTCTTCTCCGAGGCTGACCGATTCGACCTGCTCTTCACGGACACCCATCAGTGTCAGGGCTTTCTTGACGGCATCGGCACGCTTCTGGCCGAGGGCGATGTTGTACTCGCGGCTGCCGCGCTCGTCGGTGTTGCCCTGGATCAGCATCTTGAACTGGCGGTTGTCGACAAGGAATTTGGCGTGGGCGGAAACCAGGTCCTTGAATTCGGACTTGATCTCGAAGCTGTCATAGTCGAAGTAGACGCTGCGCTTCGAGAGGATGCTTTTCGGGTCGGTGAGGATGGCGGGCAACTGGCTGCTGCCGACACCGCCCGTGGTCACGGTGCGAACACCGTCGCGACCTTCGACCGGAGCGCCGGATTGTTCGGCGCCGGTATCAGGGGTGGAGCTGCAACCGGCAATAAGCAGGGTCAGAAATGCGGTGGCAATGAGTTTTTTCATGGTGGTTCTCCGGGAAAGACAAAAAATTATGGGTAGTTATTTCTGGTAAGGGCCCCAGGCCGGTTCGCGTACGTCACCGGCAGCAACCGAGAGGCGTTGCTTGATGCGGCCATCAACCGAGACCGCCGAAAGGACGCCGCGACCGCCGATTTCGGTGGCAATCAGGATCATGCGGCCGTTAGGGGCGAAGCTCGGGGATTCGTCCTTGTTCGAGTCGGTCAGCACCTGGGTTTGCTTGCTGGCCAGATCCATCACCGCCAGGCGGAAGCCACCGTCACGGCGGCTGATGAAAGCCATGCTGCGGCCATCTGGCGACAGGCGTGGTGTCACGTTATAGCTACCTTCGAAAGTAACGCGCTGTGGTGCGCCGCCACTGGTAGAAACCCGATAAATCTGGGGGCTGCCGCCACGGTCGGAGGTGAAATAGATGAACTGGCCGTCCGGGGAATATTGTGGTTCGGTGTCGATCCCGCCCGACGATGCGAGGCGTTGCACACCGGAGCCATCGGCACCGACGGTGAACAGCTGTGAGCCGCCCTCCTTGGTCAGCACCACGGCCAGTCTGCGGCCATCGGGCGACCAGGCCGGGGCGGAGTTCGATCCCTTGAAGTTGGCGGCGACGGTGCGCTTGCCGGTGGCCAGCGAGTGCACGTAAACCACCGGCTTCTTGTTCTCGAAGGAAACATAGGCGAGCCGCGTGCCATCCGGTGACCACGAAGGCGAAATGATCGGCTCCTTGGAAATCAGCGCGGCCTGTGCATTCTGCCCGTCGGCGTCGGCAATCTGCAGTTCGAAGCGATTGATGCCGGCCTTGACCACGTAGGCAATACGCGTCGAGAAGACGCCTGGCTCACCGATCAGCTTTTCGTAGATGACATCGGCAATGCGGTGGCCGGCAGCACGCAACAGGGGCGTCGAGGTGACGAATGCGGCGCCGGCCAGCTGCACCTGCTTGTTGCTGTCGTGCAGGCGGAAGCGGGCTTCCTGGCGGCCGTCTGCCGTGGCGCTGATGCTGCCAGCTGCGATGGCGTCGGCGCCGCGCGAACGCGCTGCACCGAAATCGATGCTGCTGGCGTCGGTCAGCGGCGATTGTGCCTGTTCGACCAGCTTGAACAGGCCGGAGCGCTCAAGGTCGCCGCGGATGACGGTGGTGATGGCGCGGGCAGGGCCTGCGTCGCCGCCGAAATCGGCGATGGTGACCGGGATGCGGTTGGCGCCGGCGCCGGTTACTTCGATCGAGAGCTGGGCGTGTGCCGACAGGCTGAGCGCCGCAGCGCAGAGCACGGCAAACTGACGGAAATGGCGATTCATCAGGGGCATTTCTCCGGGAAAGTCGTGATTATACCGGGGCTTACTCTTCAAACGGCTTGTACTTGATCTCAAGTACACGCTGGAAAAGTTCCGGTTGGTCGGGCTTGGGCAAGGGCGAGGATTTGAGGATGGCGCGTTCGATGGCGGCATCCAGATTCGCGTTGCTGCTGGATTTCTTCAGGCGTACCGAAATGACCTCACCTGACGGCAGCTGCGTGACTTCAAAAATGGCTTCCGGGTTGCCCTGGATGGCTTGCGGCAGGACCGTATTGCCGCGAATCTTGCCGCGAATCTTGCCCGCGTAGTCGGCCAGGCCGCGCGAGCGCGAAGCCGCAGCCTGTTCCGCCTTGGCTTCATTGATGGCGCGGGCTTCGGCATCGGCGCGGGCCGCTTGCTGCTGCATGCGCTTCTGCTGATCAAGCTGCTTCTGTTCGCGTTCCAGCTGCTCGCGGAAAGGATCGGGCCGGGGTTCCGGCTTTTTCACTTCTTCCTTTTTCGGTGGCTCGGGCTTCTTTGGCACTTCCTTCTTTTTCTTCTCTTCCTTGATCGCGATATCCGGCTTGGGCTCGGGTTTCGGTTCCGGCTTCGGTTCCACTTTCGGCTCGATGCGGGGCTCCGGCTTCGGCTCCGGTTTTACTTCTGGGGGGGGCGGTGCTGAGCGGACGGCGGGTGGGCGATCCCACAGTTCGACCTCGACCGATGCTGGCGGCTGACTTTTCCATTGCACACCAACAAAAAGGGCAACGACCAGGGCGATATGAACGCTCGCGGCAAGGGCCAGCGATCTCCATTTTTCCTGATCGTTTTGCGGCTGATCGAAAATCATTGCTTGCGCACGGTCTCCAGCCCGACGCGTTTCACGTCCTGCTGCTTGATGCTGTCGAGCACGTCGAGCACGGCTTCATAGCGGGCATTCTTGTCGCCCGCCACGAGCACCGCCAATTCCGGATTCTTTGCCTGTTCGTCACGCAGGTAACTGACCAGGCCAGCCTTGTCCACGCTGCTGTCGTTCCCTTTCGGGTCCTTGATGGCGATGCTGCCATCGGACTTGACCATGACGCGCGTCGGGTTGGTCGGTACCTGCGAGCTTTTGCCGGTCGTTGGCAGGTCGACCGATCCCGTCGTCATCATCGGCGCGGCCACCATGAAGATGACCAGCAAGACCAGCATGACGTCGATGTAGGGGACGACGTTGATTTCGTTTTTCAGGCGGCGCGGGCGCATCGCTTATCTCATCTGCCGTTGCAGGATGTTCGAGAATTCCTCCTGGAATGACTCGAAGCGGGTGGCGAGACGGTCGATGTCGTGTGCAAAGCGGTTGTAGGCGAGCACAGCGGGAATGGCCGCGAAGAGGCCGATGGCCGTGGCCACCAGCGCTTCGGCAATGCCCGGCGCGACCGAGGCGAGCGTTGCCTGACCGACGTTGGACAGCGCACGGAAGGCGTGCATGATGCCCCATACCGTTCCGAACAGGCCGATGTACGGCGAGACCGAGCCGACCGAGGCGAGGAAGGCGAGGTGCGATTCAAGCTCATCGAGTTCGCGCTGGTAGGTAGCGCGCATGGCGCGACGTGAGCCATCGACGACGTCTTTTGACTCCAGGTTTTTCTGTCCGCGCAGCTTGGTGAATTCGCGGAAGCCGGCCTCGAAGATGCGCTCCATGCTGCCGGCGTGGTGACGGTCGTTGACGGCGCTGTTGTAGAGGGCGTTGAGATCGCCGCCGGACCAGAAGTCACGCTCGAATTTTTCGGTTTTGCTGCGCTGCTGCTTGACGGCAAAATATTTGCGGAAAATGTAGTACCACGACATGAAGGAAACGCCGCCGAGGAGCAGCATGACCGCCTGAACGACGGCGCTGGCGTTTAGGATCAGGTGCAGGATAGAGAGGTCTTGCGTCACATTCATTGCAGGGACTCCAGCTTGGCGCGCAGCCAGTCGGGGATGGGGGCGGATTTCATCATTTCGAAATTGACACAGACAATCTGGACTGTCGCCGTCGCCAGCTCTTCCCAGCCGCCTTCGACGTCCGGATTTTCGCGGCGTACGTGCTGGCCGAAGATGATCTGGCTGCGGCCCAGTTTCTGTACCTCCAGGCCGATATGCAGCAGATCATCGAGGCGGCCCGGTTTCAGATAGTCGATATTGATATTGCGCACGACAAAAACCAGGTTGTGGTCGCGGATCAGGTCGCGCTGATCATGGCCCAACTGGCGCAGCCATTCGGTGCGGCAGCGCTCGAAGAGGTCGAGGTATTTTGAGTGGTAGACGACGCCACCGGCATCCGTTTCCGCGTAGTAGATGCGGACAGGGATGGTGAAGGCGTTCGGTTTTTGTTCGTGTTTCATCGGCGAATTTTAACCTGCTGGGTGAGAGATCGTTTGTAACAGTTTGTTATTTAACCAAGTTTGTGACGAAAAAAAGCCAGGGAAAGCGCATTTTCATGGCTGCTTTTTGACTTTTCTTCGAGTTTTTCGTGGTTAAAAAGTTTGCCGGTACTAAGCTTCCTCGTTGTAGCGACGTAGTTTGCGCCACAGCGAAACCCGGTCGATGCCGAGCAGTTGGGCGGCCAGCGCGCGGTTGCCGCCGGTGTGCTCCAGCGCTTTCAATATGTGCTCGCGCTCGAGTGCTTCCAGTGTCTGGATCGGTGAGATGGCATCTGCCGGAGAGGTGCCGGGATTGACCAGCGCTTCGGGCAGCAGGTCGACCGTCAGTGCATTGCCGGTAGCCAGAGCGACGCCGCGCTCGACGATGTTTTCCAGTTCGCGCAGGTTGCCGGGGAAGCCGTGGGCGAGCAGGCGATCGAAGGCTTCCGGGCTGATTTCGGAAACACTCTTGCCCATGCGCTGCGCGGCCCGGCTGAGGAAGTGCATGGCGAGCAGGGGAATGTCGCCGCGACGTTTCCGCAACGGGGGGAGCGACAGGGTGACAACGGCCAGGCGGAAGTAAAGATCCTGGCGGAATTGTCCAGCCTCGGCGAGGGTGGTGAGATCGCGGTCGGTGGCGCCGATGACGCGAACCGAAGCCTTCAGCCCCTGGCTGCTGTCGGTACGTGAAAATTCGCCGTCCTGCAGCAGCCGTTGCAGACGCAACTGCAGGCCCGCCGAGGTGGCGGCAATATTGTCGAGAAAGAGGGTGCCCGCAGTGGCTTCATCGACTGCCGCCGCTTTCCCGTCAGCGCCGAAGATCACTGCTGCCAATGCTTCGTCGGCCAGCGACGCACAGTCCACCGCGACGAAACTGCCGCTTCTCCCGCTTTTTTCGTGGATGTGCCGGGCCAATGTCTGGCGCCCGGTGCCGGCCTCGCCGACGATGAGTACATTGCAATCGGTGGCGGCAATGCCGTTGGCTGTGCCGACCACCGCCAACAGTTCCGGATTGCTGGAGATGATGCGCGGGGCGCTTGTCGCCTGGTCAAGCGCTGCCTTGAGCGACACATTCTCGCGTTTCAGTGCGGCCTTCTGCGTGGCTTCGCCGACGATCTTGCGCACATCCGGCAAGCGGAATGGTTTTTCGACGTAATAGAAGGCGCCATTGGACATCGCTTCAACCGCCGAACTGGTGTTGGCGTGGGCGGTGATCATTACTACTTCCGTTTCCGGCCAACGGCTCTTCGTCTGCCGTAGCAGTTCCAGCCCATCGATGCCTGGCATGCGCAAATCGGTCAGCAGCAACTGATAGGATTTTTCGGCAAGCAGCGCCAGTGCACTGGCACCATCCTGTGCGCAGTCCACCTCGTAACCCTCGCGCTCGAGTACATGCGAGAGGTTGCGGCGGGCGATTTCCTCGTCGTCTACGACCAGGATGCGTCCTTGTTTCATGTCGGGTTCTCCGTATTTTTTGGTTCGGGGCGGTCAGGAATATGAATGTTGAAACGGCAGCCTTGGCCGGGTTCTGAATTGACGGAAACCGTGCCGCCATGCTGGCTGACGATTTCGTGCACGATAAACAGGCCGAGACCGGTGCCTTTGCCTACCGGCTTGGTCGAAAAGAAAGGGTCGAAGATGCGCGGCATGTTTTCCGGGGCGATGCCGGGGCCGTTGTCTTCAACCGTGATGACCGTACCGCCGCCATCGGCAGCAGTTTTCCTGCGGGCCTTGATGCGAATCTGGCCACCGGCGCTGATGACGCCGGCTGCATTCTGCAGCAGATTGATCAGCACTTGCTGAAAGCGCTGGCGATCGACGTCGATCTGCAGTCCATCAGGGATGTCGATCGCGATGCTGGCATCGGTCGGGGTCAGGTTGCGGGTCAGTTGCAACACTTCTTCGACCAATTGCCGGACCGGGGTTTCCCGGCGCTCGTACTCACGCTCACGGGCGAAATCGAGCAGAGTGCTGACAATGCGCTGTGCCCGCAGGACTTCTCCGTCGATCTGGGCAAGCAGGTCATGGCGCATGTCAGCCGGTAGATCCTCGTGTTCTTCCAGCAGGATCTGGCACGAGGTCGAGATGTTCGACAAGGGGTTGTTCAACTCGTGCGCCACCCCCGAGAGCATGGTGCCGAGGGCGACCAGCCGTGACGAGCGGGTGATCGCCTTCTGGCGCTCGCCGAGTTCGGTCAGTGTGCGGTTGATGGCGTCAGTCAGCGAACCGACTTCGCGGTCATCCGAAGTGTGATCGAGGCGCCCGGTTTCCCCCGTAGCCACCCGCGTGAGGCTCGATTCAATCGTACGCAGCGGCTTGACGACGCTGCGGGTCACCAGAACACCTGCGGCCACAGCGAGGGTGATGGCGGCGAGGATGGTCCACAGCAGATTGCGGTGGTGTGCCTTGACTGCTTCCTCCAGCAGATCCAGCGCCTCAGCGTCGAGTTTTTCACCGAGCGAAAGCAGGCGCGTGCCGGTGATCAGCAGTTCATCAGTAACTTCCGTGGACACCTTGCCGTGCCGGTCGGCATTGGCCATCTCGATCAGCAGGGCGCGATAGTCCTCAAGCATTTCGTTGGCATTTGCCTGGACCTCGGTGTCGGAAAGCTGGGGTGGCAGCTCCTTGATCAGGGCGACAGCGTTGTTGGCGCGCTCGATGGCCTCGGCGAGATCGCCGTTTTTGCGGTAGAGGAGGTAGTTCTTTTCCATGCGCCGGGCATAGCGCAGTTCGTCGTGGAAATCGGCGACGCGCTGTTGCTCGGCGATTTTCGTTTCCAGCTGGCGGAAGTGGATGAGTACGCTGACGACCAGCGCAACGAACAGCAGCCCGACGAGGCAATAGCCGAACAGGATCTTGGCGTGCAGGGAGTGGAAGCGTGGCATGGGCCGCTATTCTTCACGGATTTGTTGCGATATGCAACAAATCCGTGGCGGTGCAACGCCGTACTGGTGCGGCTCAGACCCGGAATCGGGCAATCAGATTGCGCAACTCTTCCGACAGCTGCTCAAGGCGTTGTGCTTCGATTGCCGCCAGGGATACTGCGGTATCGTTCTGACCGGCCATGTCGGCGATCCGGGCAACATAGTCGCGGATATGGCGTACCGAATCCGCCTGGCCGCGCATGGCCGCCGTGATCAGGTCAACGCCTTCCGATGTCTTCGCCACCGAGTCGCTGGCGACGGAAAGCTGGCCGGAAACCTGCTGCAGGAAGCCTTCGCTGGCCAGTAGCGACTCTTGCCCCCGATGAATGGCGCCGGTAACACTGTCAGAGCGGGTATTGATCGCTTGCGTCAGTCGGTCGATTTCGCTGGCCGAGCTGGCTGATTTCTCCGCCAGCTTGCGAACTTCGTCGGCGACGACGGCAAAACCGCGCCCCTGCTCGCCAGCGCGAGCCGCCTCGATGGCTGCGTTGAGGGCCAGCAGGTTGGTCTGCTCGGCGATATCCCTAACCTGTCCGGTCATGCCACGGATTTCGAGCGTCGTGTTAACGAACTCGGAGACGGTGCTGGCGATCTGCTCGACGGCTTCGCGAACGATACGGATCTCGTCGAGCATGCGGGTCAGCCCCCGGTAGCCGTCGTCGGTCTTCTCGCGCCCTTCGCGGGCGATATGGTCGACTTCGCCAGCATTCGTGGCGACATGTTCGATGCTCTCCGACATTGCGTTGGCCGAGGTGGCCGTTTCCTGCGTCAGGCGGTTCTGTTCGGCAGAGCCGTCAGCAACCTGTCGTGTTGCATCGTTCATGGCGTGTGCCGCATCGCTGAGGGAATCCGAACTGGTTTTCAGCGTATTGATGACCTCCTGGAATGAGGTCGCCATGCGGTTGAAACTGTCGGCAATATCGGCGAATTCATCGCGCGTGCCGACGTCGATGCGGTGTGCCAGCTCCCCGTCTGCCAGGCGCTTGCCCCCTTCGAGCAAATGCGCCGTCCCTTGCTGCAGGCTGAGATACGAGCCCATCGACAAATAGCCGGCCAGCAACAAGCCAAGAGCGACCAGCGCCAGATTGGTCGCACGCTGGCTGAACAGTTGTTCGCGGCGCTCCTGCAAGCGGGTGCCGAGTGCCTTGATGACTTCCTGTTCCAGCGCCGCCGCAGCCATTCGGGGGGTATCGGTCTTCTCCAGCACTTCGTTTACCGGCACGTTGATGTCGCCGCTGTTCACGAGGCGGCCATCAATCAGTCGGCGTGTCTGGTCAATCCCCGTCTGGATATCAGCAAGGCCCTTGTCGAGCGCCGGCTTGAACCCCGGTGCGGCGCGACCGATTTTCTCGATGTTTTCCCGGATTCTTGCCAGTTGGTTCAGTGCATCAACCGTCAGTCGCTCCAGTCGCCCGATATCGGCCGCGTCGATCATCTGCACGCTGGCAATGTTCGCGGCTTTCAGCCGAATCTGGCCGACCGCCTCGAACAGCAGGGGCAGTCGGTTGACGAGGGTGTCATAGAGATAATTGGTATCGACTTCAGGGTCCAGAGCCAGGCCGGCATGGTCTGCGGTCAGCCGCGCCTGTGCTGAGAGCCGGTCGCCGAAACGCTGGTGGAGTTCGCGGATTTCGGGTGCCGAGGACGAGCCGATCACTGAATTGAAGAGCGCCCATTCCTTGTCCAGAGACTTCCATGCATCGTCGAGGGCATTGCCCATATCGGCTGCTGCAGCCCGGTGGGCAGTTGCCAGCGCTTTGCCAATGCGTTCGCGCAGTTCGGCTGCGACCTTTTCCGCTTCAGCCTCGCCAAACGAGAACAGCGATGAGGCGAGCAGATGCTGATCCAGAAGCTGGCTGATTTCACGCAGGGCAATCACGTGCCGTACGCCCTGTTGTTCAGCTTCGGTCGTACGCAGCCGTTCACCGACGGCGGTGAGAAACTGGAACATCAGGCCGGCAATCAGAAGCCCGCCGGCAGCGCCGATGAGGATGAAGCGGGTGGCAAAGCGCATGCTGTTCATCACGCGCACTGCCGGAACGAATAGAAATTGCATCTGGCCTCCTCCTTGAATGTCTTGTTGTATATGGCAGCTCGTGCGGCTGCTACGGGAGCATTCTAAGCAAAAAGTAAAAGGCGGCCGCTTGTGGATAACCCCTAGTCAGCCACCCTGCTGCAGTTTCTGCCGGCACGCTTGGCGGCATAGAGGGCCTGGTCGGCACGGGCGATGAGCGGGTCGATGGCTTCTGCCTCGCGGCGTTCGGCGATGCCGAGACTGATGGTGACCGACAGTGCTTGCGTTCCTGATGTCGTGGCCATGCCGGCGATCGTGTCGCGCAGCTTGTCGGCAATGCGCAGCGCATCCTTGGCTTCGCAATTGCGCAGGACGATCAGAAATTCCTCGCCGCCCCAGCGGAAAATCAGATCCGATTCCCGCAAGCCGGCTGCCAGTTTCTGCGCCAGTTTTTGCAGGACCTGGTCACCCGCAAGGTGGCCGTGGCGGTCGTTGATTTCCTTGAAGTGATCGATATCGATCAGCACCAGGCAGAGCGCTTCCGGCGTGCGCCGGACCTCACTCAGCGTATGTTCTATGAGCGGTGCGAACGCCTGCCGATTGGCCAACCCGGTCAGCTTGTCGGTCACAGCCATTTCTTCGAGGCGGCGCTGATAGCGGCTGATGGTCAGCCCGGTCAGCCAGATCGAGAGACCAGCGATGAGGAGCACGATCAGCACGTTCAGGTAGAGCGAACGACGGATATCCTGCAGTGCGTCGTCTTCGTCCTGCTCGACCAGCAAGTGCCATTTCAGCTCGGGAATGAAGCGTGCATTGAGCAGGATTTCGTGGCCATTGCGGCGAAACTGGTAGCTGCCTTGCGGCTTCGCCAGGATTTCATGGGCCAGGGTGCCGATGCCTTCCAGAGTGTGCAATTCGCGTCCGCCATCGCTGGCGCTGCTGCGCAGGGAAACAACGCGACCGGCGGCGTCTACAAAGTAGATCTTCCGCTGATAGCGCTGCTGATAGGCGTCGATCTGCTGCTGCACTGCGTCGGCAGTGAGCCCGATGCCGGTCGCCCCGATGAAGCGGCCGTCGAAATCAAGCACGCGATAATTGATGAAGATGGTCAGTGCGTCCTTGTTGGCAATGTCCGGGTCGAGGTTGATCTCGTAAGCCTCTTTCAAGTCCCTGACGCGGTAGTACCAGCGGTCACGGGGCTCTTCGGGACGCACCTGCTTGAGCAGGCCGTCCGAGTGGTAATAGGCGCCCGAAGTGTCGGAGACGAAGAAGCTGGTGAAGGCGCCGTGACGCTCCATGATCTCCTTCAGGTAACGCGTCATCTCCGCTGGATTTTTTTCGCCGCGCAGCACCCAGTCGCGCACGAAGGTGTCGCCGGCCATGAGCGATGAAATCAGGATTGGCCGGATCAGATCCTTCTGGATCTCGGAATAGATGTTGTCCGAGGTCAGCGGTAGCTGGCTGAAAACGATCGACTCGCGGATGGCTGTGCGCGAGGTGTAATAGCTGACCAGGCTGATGGCGAGAAAGCCGATGGTCATGACCAGGGTCAGCAGCAGGTACAGTTTGCGGCGACTGCCTGAAAACACTTCGAGCATGCCTTAGCCCTCTTTCCAGAGTTCGTTCTGGCCAGCCGGGGAGTCGAGGCCGAGGTGGCGGTAGATCGCCGGCGTGGCGATGCGCCCACGCGGGGTGCGCTGCAGATAGCCCTGCTGGATCAGGAAGGGCTCAAGCACGTCTTCTATCGTGTCGCGGGCTTCGCCGATGGCTGCAGCAAGGTTGTCCACGCCGACCGGGCCGCCGCCGAACTTGTCGATCACCGCCGAGAGCAGCTTGCGGTCCATCAGGTCGAGACCGGCCGCATCGACATCAAGCATGGCCAGCGCCGCATCGGCGATGCCCGAACTGACGTGGCCGGAGCCCTTGACCTCGGCGTAGTCGCGCACCCGGCGCAGCAGGCGGTTGGCGATACGTGGCGTGCCGCGCGAGCGGCGGGCGATTTCCAGTGCGCCTTCCGGGTCGGCGGCAACGTTGAGCAGTTGCGCCGAGCGCTTGACGATGTGCGTCAGTTCTTCGGCCGAATAGAACTCCAGCCGGGCGACGATGCCGAAGCGGTCGCGCAGCGGGTTGGTCAGCATGCCGGCGCGGGTGGTGGCGCCGATCAGCGTGAACGGCGGCAGGTCGAGTTTGACCGAACGCGCAGCCGGGCCTTCACCGATCATGATGTCGATCTGGTAGTCCTCCATTGCCGGGTAGAGGATTTCCTCGACCACCGGCGACAGGCGGTGGATTTCATCGATGAACAGCACGTCGTTCGGTTCGAGGTTGGTCAGGATGGCGGCCAGGTCACCGGCACGTTCCAGCACCGGCCCTGAAGTCTGGCGCAGGTTCACGCCCATCTCGGCGGCGACGATGTGCGCCAGCGTCGTCTTGCCCAGCCCCGGCGGGCCGAACAGCAGCACATGGTCGAGCGATTCGCTGCGGTTGCGTGCCGCCTGGATAAAGATTTCGAGCTGCTCGCGGATCTTCGCCTGACCAACATAATCGGCCAGACGCTTTGGCCGCAGCGCCCGCTCGATAACGTCTTCCTGCGGTGATTCTGCAGCCGGAGAAATGATGCGCTCGGCAAATTTTTCGGTTTCGATCATGGGGTTCAGAAGTGCTCGGAAGGGGGGAGATCGGAGGCCTTGTCAGCCATCCACTCGCGGATCAGCGCCTGGCCCAGTGCCAGCAGGGTCGGCCCAAGAAAGAGACCGATGAAGCCGAAAACGAGGATGCCGCCGAAAACGCCGACAACGATGAGTAGCAGCGGCTGCGCGGCCGTGCGTGAGATCAGCACCGGCTTGACGAAGTTATCGACGCTGCTGATGCCGAGCATGCCCCAGAGCAGCATGAAGATGGCCCAGCCGGTCTGTCCCTGCTCGTAAAGCCAGGCTGCGGCGCCGCCCCAGATCAGCGTTGGTCCGATCACCGGCACCATGGCAAAGATGAAGGTGGCGAAGGTCAGCATCAGCACCGCCGGCACGCCGGCAATCAGATAGCCGATCATGCCGACGATGGCCTGGGCGGCTGCCGTGCCGACGATGCCGACCATGACGCCAGTGATGGTGCCGCGCGCCAGCGTCAGCATGCGCTCGCCAAGCTTGCCGCCGAGCTTGCGCGCAGCGGTGAGCAAAGCCGCTGTGTAGATATGGGCATCGCGAAAAATGAAGAAGACGAAGAAGGTCACCAGCAGCAACTGCAGCAGGCCCTGGCCAAAGATCGTCACTGCCCTCAGCGCCACTTTGCGTGCCGGGTCGAAAAACTGGCGCAGCACATTGTTCAGCTCATCCCGGCTTTCCGCCAGCTTGTGCCAGTACTCGTCCAGCGCCGTGCCGATCAGCGGCAGGTTGGCCAACCATGCCGGCGGGTGCTCCGGGAGCCCGTTGTCGATCAGCGGGCGGACGTAGCGCACCAGCAACTCGATACCCCCCGCCAGACTGCCCGAGAGCAGCCCCATGGGAACCGCCAGCAGGAGGATCAGCGTCAGCGACATGCTCAGTGCGGCCACGGTGTGGCGATTGCCGGTGGCGGCCAGCAGGCGCGCGTAGATCGGCCAGGAGGACACGCAAATGACCAGCGCGAAGAGCAGCGTGCCGACAAACGGCAACAACACGGCAACGCAGCCGACAATCAGCAGCGAGACGATGGCCAGTTGGGCGTATTGGGTGTGGCGCGGCTGCATCAGGTTTCCTGTCGGGCCATGCCAAAGGAAGGCTGCGCCCCCTCGGGAAAGGGTGGTTGGGAATTTGCGGCGCACTGCGCCGAGCCAGCCGAACGGTTTTTCCCCGAGGGTAAAACCGCCGCCAACGTTGCGTGTGGGGGGCGTTTCATCTCAGGCCTTGGACAAATGCTTGAGCGCCTGGCGGATACCGTCCGAGGTGCCAACTTCAGCAGGCAACACCTTCATTGCCGCCTGTGCCTCGCGGTCGTTGTAGCCGAGCGCCAGAAGTGCATTGAGGATGTCGTGGCGGCTGTCCTCGACGTGCGGCGTTGTCGCAGTCGGCAGCGCCTCGGCCAGTTTTCCCTTGAGTTCCAGCAGCAGGCGTTCGGCCGTTTTCTTGCCGATTCCCGGCACCTTGGTCAGTCGCCCGGCCTCCTGCATGGCCACCGCGTGCGCGAGGTCGGCCACCGACAGACCGGAGAGAATCGACAGTGCCGTTCGCGCGCCGACCCCGGATATCTTCAGCAACTGGCGAAAGGCAAAACGCTCGGCCTCGGTGCCGAAACCAAAAAGGATGTGCGCATCCTCGCGGACAGTCAGATGGGTCAGCAGGGTCGTTTTTTCACCCGTGGCCGGCAGGTTGTAGAAGGTGCTCATCGGCACGTCGACGTCGTAACCGACACCGTTAACATCGAGCAGAATCTGCGGCGGGTTTTTTGCGGCCAGCGTGCCGGTAAGGCGTCCGATCATGAGCTTGTTGCCTTTGTGTAATCCGAGAATCGATCAAGAACGGCGTTGCTGGGAACAAGGGATACTTTGCCCCATTTATTCATCGCGGTCTGTGTTGTTTTGGCGGTTTGCTTCATTCGCCATCCTCATCGTTGTTTCAGCGAGGTCAGCCGGCCGCTCTTGCGCCGTCCGGCAGAGGATAGCGCGCCCAGGCCCTGGCCGCCATGGGCGTGGGCAATCGCGCAAGCCAGCGCATCGGCAGCGTCCTGCGAGGGGTCGCCGGGGAGGTGCAGCAGGCGGCGCACCATTTGCTGCACCTGCTCCTTGGTCGCCCGGCCATGGCCGACCACGGCCTGCTTGATCTGCATGGTGCCGTATTCGGCCACCGGCAGTCCGGCACCGACCAGTGCGCCAATGGCGGCACCGCGTGCCTGGCCGAGCAAAAGCGTCGACCACGGGTTCTTGTTGAGAAAGATTTCCTCGATAGCCGATTGCGTTGGCGAATACGTGGCGACGATCTCGGCAATCCCACGGGTAATGGTGCCGATGCGCTCCGGCAGCGTCATTTTCTCGTCGGTGCGTATGCAGCCGCTGGCGACATAGCTGAGCTTGCTGCCCAGCGTATCGATGACGCCAAAGCCAGTGATGCGCAGCCCGGGGTCGATACCGAGCAGACGCAGCGGCTGCCGGGCAGGCAGTGGGGTGGCAGGGAGGGAGGCGGGCGGCATGGTCATTTCCGGGTCTGTCCGGATTTTAACCGCTTGCCGCCCGGCTGGGCCGACAGTTCTACTGTGGCTTCGCCCCCGCCTTGGTCAGCACCAGATCCACGTGCCCGGGGCTGCCACGGGTGATCACGTAGGCCGGAGGCTCGGTGACGAAGAGCAGCTTCTTGCCACTCTGGATCCGGGCAGCCACCTGGTAGGTTCCTTTGGGGTTGATGTTTACCGCGTCGTAATCGAGCCGGTAGCTGGCCGATCCATGGCCGTCAAAGCTAAGGCGCTGTTCGGCGATGACCGTTGCCGGGGCGTTTGCCTGCGAAGTGTCGAGCAGCTGGACCACGGCTTCGCTGCCGGCCGGCAGGGCGATACGTTCGCGGTAGGCGACGGTGCCGCTGATGATTGCCGGGATGACCATTGCCGGTGCGGCTTTCTCTGCCGCGTGCAGCGTACTGCCGGGCAAGGCCAGAACCAGCGAAAACAGGGCGCCAGCGGCGACCCTGGGCAAGGGAAATATCATGGTGATTCCTTTCTGATCGGGCTTCAGTTCTCGCCAGCGCAGCTGCTGCCGGCGTGGCGACGCGTAACGATAATGCGAAAGTGCATCAAGCGAACTTGATCGGGATTAAGGTTTTGCACTCCTGCGCTGGCTATGGTCAGACCTTACTACAGGCCGCCATCCTGGCGCTTGAAAGGGGAGAATCATGTTCTTGTTCGATCGGCTCTTCGGGAAAAGGGAAAAACCCGCTGCTGCAGAAGTTGTGACGGCCTCGCTGGCAGCACTTCCTGAGCAAATCGGGTCAGGCCATGCCGCGCCGGGGACGAGCATTCATTACCACGCCGACCTGATCGACAAATTTACCGGCGATCATTACCAGCTGCTGCAACTGTTCGGCGAGACTCAGGCCGCCGCAGCTGCCGGCGATCTGGCGCAGGCAGCCGAACGTCTTGAGGCATTTCGTGTCGCCTTGCAGGCGCACTTGCTGACCGAGAACATCCGGCTCTACGTCTATCTTGAGCACGCGCTGGCTGAGGATGTGCAGAGCCATGCGCTGATGCGCGAATTCCGCCATGAAATGGATGGAATCGGCCGGGTGGTTGTCGCCTTTCTCGGCAAGTACCGGGAACTCGCGCTACATCCTGAACTGGCTGCCGAATTCACGGCGGAGCTGGAAGGTATCGGCAAAGTGCTGGTCGAACGCATCCGGCGTGAGGAAGAAACGCTCTACCCGCTCTATACCCCGACCTGAGCGTCCGGGTCACGGCTGGCCGCTTCAGACCTTGCGTGCCAGCCAGACGCCAGCGACGGCCAGTGCCATGCCCGCCAGCGCTGCGCCGGTCAGCGTTTCGCCGAAGATGGCCCAGGCAATCAGGGCCGTCGTCGGCGGGGTCAGGTAGAACAGGCTGGCCACATTGACCGCGCTGCCCGAACGGATCAGCAGGTTCAACAGGCTGATGGCGCCGAGTGACAGCACCAGCACCAGCCAGCCCAGCGCAAAGACGAACTGCGGCGCCCACTCGATGCGGAAATCCTCGAACAGGAAGACGGCCGCAGCGGTGATCGCTGCCGTCGGCAGAAACTGGATGACCGAGCCCGTACGCAGATCGAAACTCGGGCAGAAACGCTTCTGGTAAAGCGTGCCGGCGGTGATCGCCAGCAGCGCGACGACGGCCGGGATCAGCATGGCCGCGAGCGGAGCGCCGTCACCAAATTTCCCCGCCACGACCAGAAACACGCCAACGAATCCCAGTGCCAGCCCAAGCCACTGCTTGCGTGTAACCGCCTCGCCGAGAAAAGCGCCGGCGCCAAAGGCCGTCAGCAACGGCTGCATGCCGACTACCAGCGCCGTGATGCCGGCTGGCAAGCCGTGCTTGATTGCCACGAAGACGCCGCCGAGATAGAAAGCATGCACCAGCACGCCGGAAACGCCGATATGGAACCAGCGCCGTGCATCCTTCGGCCACGGGGCTTTTGTCGCCAGTGCCAGCAGCGTCATCAGCCCGATCACGAAAAAATAGCGGACGAGCAGGAAGGAGAGCGGCTCGGCGTAAGGCAAGCCGAACTTGGCGCCGACAAAGCCGGTGCTCCAGAGAAAGACGAAGAGGAAGGGGGCGATTTTCAGCAGCATGAAAAAGAAAAGCGGCGCCGGGCGCCGCTTTGTCATGGCGAATGGTGAGTTTCGACTTTAATCCTCGATGACGACGCTGGTGTAAACCTCTTGCACGTCGTCCAGCGCCTCGATCACGTCCAGCAGTTTTTGCATTTTCGCGCCTTCTTCGCCGGAGAGTGAGGTCTCATTTTCGGCCTTCATCGTCACCTGGCCGAACTCGGCGGCGAAACCGGCGGCTTCTAGCGCTTCCTTCACGGTGAGGTAGTCACCGGGGCCGGTAATGACTTCGATCGAACCATCGTCGTTGGTCACCACGTCTTCGGCGCCGGCTTCGATGGCGGCGTCCATCAGCTTGCTCTCGTCGGTGCCCGGCGCGAACAGCATCTGGCCGCAGTGCTTGAACTGGAAGGCAACGCAGCCGTCGGTACCCATGTTGCCGCCGTACTTGTTGAAGGCATGGCGGACTTCGGCGACAGTGCGCGTCTTGTTGTCGGTCAGGCAGTCGACCATGACTGCCGCACCGCCGATACCGTAACCCTCGTAACGCACTTCAACGTAATCGACGCCTTCGAGTTCGCCGGTGCCTTTCTTGATCGCGGTATCGATCTTGTCCTTGGGCATGTTGACGCCCTTGCCCTTGTCGATAGCCACCCGCAGTCGAGGGTTGAAGGCGGCGTCGCCGCCGCCCATCTTGGCGGCAACGGTGATTTCCTTGGCGATCTTGGAGAAGGCCGCGCCACGCTTTTCATCCTGGCGCCCCTTGCGGTGCTGGATGTTGGCCCATTTACTGTGTCCTGCCATGACGATCCTCTAGCTGAAAACAAGGCCGCGCCCAACGGGGCGCGGCAAGGGGGCAATTATACCGTTTTGGTCGCAGCGAGGCTGTCTCGCCCTACTGGTCGGCCGGGGAGTTGCCGGTGCGCTGCAAGGCGGCTTTGCGGGCCTCCAGCATCTCCAGCTGCAGCTTGTAGGCGCTGTAGTACTTGTAGATATTGCGTACGTAGCCAACCGTTTCCTGGCCAACCCGTTTGGCGGCGATCAGCTCGACGTTGTTGAACCACATGTTGGGGTCGAGGCCTTCGGCTTTGGCTTCCTGGCGCAGTCTGGCGATGCGGCCGGGGCCGGCGTTGTAGGCAGCAAAGGCGAAGAGGGTGCGGTTGGTCTCGTCGAAGTCGGCATCTGCGAAATAGCGGTCGAGCAGTTGGCGCATGTATTTGACGCCACCATGCACATTGGCTTCCGCCTGCTGGATATCGCCAACGCCGAGTTCCTTGCCGGTAGCTGGCATGATCTGCATGATGCCGATGGCACCGACATGGCTCTTGGCGTTCTGATTGAGGCCTGATTCCTGGAAGCCCTGCGCCGTCATCATCAGGTAATCGAACTGGTAGCGCTCGCCGTACACCTTGAAAAATTCTATGGTTTTCTCGAAGCGCTGCCAGTCCGATTCGGCGGTCGGATTCTTCAGCGCCTTCATACGTTTCTGGTAAGCCACCAGCCGCTTGGCGGTGGAGCCCATGACGTTGCGTTGGGATTTCAGGAACTCGTTCACGATGGCGGCCAGTTGCGGGCTGTTCTCACGGAAGGCCCAGCCAACGCTGCCGCCTTCGCGCAGCTTCAGCGACTCGTGTACTTTCAGATGGTCGAGAATGTTGGCCCAGATCTCCGCTTTCCAGTCGTCGACCACGATGATGTTGATGATGCCGGCGTTGAGCATCTCCATCAGGTCCTCGTCTTCTAGCGAGTCCGGCACCACGCGCAAGGTCATCTGCGGCTTGCCGGCCTGGCGGAAACGGTCGTTCAGCAGCTTGAGGCTTTCGTAATAGCTGCTGGCTGGGCGGACATGTACTTCCTTGCCGGCCAGGTCGTCGAGACTGGCCAGTTCGGGGGCGGCCGGGCCAGTAACGACCACCTCGTCGGCCTTGGCATCAAGCGGGTTCGAGAAATCCACCTTGGCATCACGCGCGGCGGTGATTGTCAGGTTGCCGGCGGCGATATCGGCTTTGCCGTCGATCAGCATCGGCAGCATGCGGTCGCGGGTCACCGGTATGGCCAGCACCGTAATCGGGTGGACGCCGGTCTTGTATTTCTTGTTCAGCCAGCGCTCGAATTGCTGGATGTTCTCGGCCGTCAGCCCGCGTTGCACCCCTTTGTCATTGAAGAACAGCGAGCGGCTATAGGGCACCGCAACACGGATCAGGCGCCGCTTCTGCATCGCCTCGAAGTCACCCTTGAAGATTTTGGTTTCAGTCGTCAGCGTCACCTTGGCCGGCTTTCCGGCGGGGGCTGTCGAGGCGGCGAAGGTGCAGGCTGAAAACGCCAGAAGCAGCGCTGCCAGCGGGACAGCAAGCTTTCTCATTGGAGGATCCTGTGGGGGGGCTGATGTCGCTGATAGAATCCATCAATCATACTCTTGCTGAAAGTTCCTGAGCCGCCATGACCCAGCCCCTGACCATTGCCCGCCACGCCGGCATCGACCTCGCGTTGCTGCCTGCGCTCGCTAACCGCCACGGCCTGATTACCGGTGCCACCGGTACTGGCAAGACGATCACCCTGCAGGTACTCGCCGAGCGCTTTTCCAGCATCGGTGTGCCGGTGTTCATGGCCGACGTGAAGGGAGACCTTTCCGGGCTGGCCGCTGCCGGGGTCGAGTCGCCGAAGCTGGCCGAGCGCCTGAAATCGCTGGGCGTTACCGATTGGGCCCCGGCCAGCTTTCCCGCCACCTTCTGGGATGTCTTCGGCGAGGCCGGCCACCCGGTACGCGCGACGATCTCCGACATGGGGCCGATCCTGCTTTCGCGCCTGCTCAACCTCAACGACACGCAGGCCGGTGTGCTGCAGCTGGTCTTCAAGATCGCTGATGATCAGGGCCTGCTGCTGCTCGACCTCAAGGACCTGCGGGCGATGGTCCAGCATGTCGGCGAGAACGCAAAGAGTTTCACCACCGAGTACGGCAACGTTTCCGCCGCGTCCATCGGCGCCATCCAGCGCAACCTGCTGACCCTCGGCGAGCAGGGGGGCGATACCTTCTTC